>NZ_NERM01000018.1:0-103837 GCF_002215235.1 Rhodococcus sp. BUPNP1 | reverse complement strand
AGGTCGGGTGGCCAGTCCTTTCAAGCCCCACTCGAGAGTGGGCAAACCTTATGCAGCCTCGCCCGGCCCGCCCGGGTTACAGCTCAACGTAACTCTCACGAAGTAACTGCACCTACGAACTTAAGGACCCTCATGAACACTCTCGGCACCGAGACCGAACCCCTCGCGCCGATCGCCCCCGACCGTCGTGGCCCCGGTTCGCTCTGGGCGTGGACGGGGGCGGTCGCCGGACTCGCCGGCGTCGTGGGCATCCAGGCGAGCATGGCGATGAGCGCGGCGTACAACGAGCGCACCGCCGGCAACGCGGTGGCGATCATGACCGAGTTCGCCGGGCAGCGCACGGCCATGCTCGTCATGCATCTGACGCTGATGGTGTCGACGACGCTGCTGCTCGTCTTCGCTGCCGGACTGCAGCGTCGGCTGCGCGCGGGCACTCCGGAGTTCAGCCTCGTGCCGACGGTCGCGGCATTCGGTCTCGTGCTCACCTCGGTTGCGACCCTCATGGGTACCGGGCTCGACACCGAGTTGCTGTTCGGCCTCGGCAACACCGACCAGATGGTGCCCGAGGTGGCGGTCTTCGCCTCGCACTGGATGGGCACCATCCCGTGGCTGTGGGTCGGTGCCGGCGTCAGCGGCGTCGCGGTCGCGGTGGCGGCCCTGCGTCACCGCGCGGCGCCCCGGTGGATCGGTTGGGCGAGCATCGTTCTCGGCGGCCTGACGCTGCTCCTCGGCATCTCCCCGCTGCAGTACATGGCGGGTTTCACCGGCCCGGTGTGGGTGTTGGTGGCCGGAGTCGGATTCGCCCTCGCGGACCGGCGTGCACGTTAGTGCCACTGCGAGCGGCCCAGCGGCGTATACCGGCCGCATCGAGGACACAGTGGTGCATACTCACCGCACCATGAAGGACACAGTCGCGGCGAACGGAGCGGCGGGTACCGGGGCACCGGTACCCGCCGCCGTCGTGGCCGTCGCCTCCTGGCTGCTCGCCGTCGCGGCCGTCGTCGTGTTCGTCGCGGCCCGGCCCGCGCTCGATTCCGACCAGCTGTTCTTCCTCGTCGACGTCGTCGGAGCCGCCGTCTACGGGACGGTCGCCGGGGTGATCCTCGCCCGCCGGGTCCACGCCGTGCCGATCCTGCTGGCCGTCGCGTCGATCGGCGTCGGTGTGGCAGCGGTGTCCTACAGCTGGACCCAGCTCGCCCTCGTCCGCCCCGAACTGCCCGTCGGATTCCTCGGTCCGCTGCAGAACACCACCTGGATCCCCGGGACGCTCGCGTTGTTCCTGGTGGTGCCGTGGCTCGTCCGCGACCGCCCGGCCGATCCCGTGGTGCGGGCCGGGATCGGCATCGGCGTCCTGACGATCGCCTGGTTCTTCTGGGCGCGCACCTTCACCGATATCGCCGACATCTGGTTCGTCGGACCCGTTGTGGCCGTGGGCTTCCTGACCGCGGGGCACGTCGAGTGGCGTCGCCGCCACGCTCCGGCCGGCGAACGATCCGGGACGGGATGGCTCGCGCTCGGCAGTGCCCTGATGACGGCCTCGTACATCCCGATGGCAGTCCCGGACGTGCCGTGGATGCTCACACCGCTGCTCCACCTTGCGACGCAGGCCTTCTATCCGGTCGCGATCCTCGCCGTCGTGCTGCGCCAACGACTCTGGGGTATCGAACTCGCCGTCGGTCGTGCCGCGCTCGCCGGCAGTCTCACCGCCGTGCTCGTCACCTGCTATCTCGCGGTGACGGTCGCGGTGTCGCTGGTGCTTCCGAACGAGTCGGTCTTCGCCCAGGCGGTCGCCGCCACCGCCGTCGCCCTGGCCGTGCAACCGGTGCGGATGTGGCTCGGCCGGAAGGTGCACCGCCTCGTCTACGGTGACGGCGTCGACCCGGCACGCGCCGTCCGGATCCTCGGGCGGCACTTCGCCGGTGCCGATTCCCCCGACCTGCTGCTGGGCGAACTCGCCGCCGGCATCGGTACCGCACTGCGCCTCGAATCGGTCGAGGTGCGCCGCGGCAGCGACGTGATCGCACGCTGGGGGACCGCGACCGGACCCGTCGAGGAGGTGCCGGTCGGTTCCGGTGACGCCACACTCGCCGTCACCGCACCCCCGGGCGAATCGCTCGGGACACGCAGCCGGCGGGCGCTCACCGAACTCGCGACCGTCGTCGACGCCGGTCTCGTCGTCCTGCGGTCTGCGGAGGACCTCGAAGACGCACGTCGCCGCCTCACCGAGGTGAGACTCGAGGAACGCCGCACCATCCGCCGTGAACTGCACGACGGTCTCGGCCCGTCGCTCGCCGGGGTGCGGCTCGGCCTGCAGGGCGCACGCAATCTCGTCGCCACCGACCCGGAAGCCGCGGCCGGACTTGTCGACGAACTGCTCCGCGAACTCGACCGGCAGGTCGACGGTGTCCGCGAACTGTCGCGCAGTCTGCTGCCCCCGGTCCTCGACGAACTCGGCCTCACCGCCGCACTCGACGAACTCGTGATCACCCACGCCCGCGCGGGATTCGGCGTCGACCTGCAGTCCGACCTCCCCGCCGGGATGTCCGGGCCGATCGCGTGGGCCGCCTACGGCATCGCCTCCGAGGCGATCATCAACGCACGACGGCACTCCGGCGCCGACGAATGCACGGTGCGGGTCGCGGCGGAGGGCGACCTGCTGGTCCTCGACATCGTCGACGACGGACGAGGGCTCGCGACCGACGCGCGTGTCGGTGTGGGGACGCAGAGCATGCGGGAACGGGCCCGGGAGGTCGGCGGAACGGTGGGCATCGAACCCGGCGACCCGCGCGGTGTCGTGGTGCGGGCACGGCTACCCTGGTCCGAATCATGAGCGACAACGGAGCGATACGCGTTGCGGTCGTCGACGACCATCCCGTCTTCCGCCTCGGTATGGCGGCCCTGCTGGGCACCCTCGGCGGGATCGACGTCGTGTGCCAGGCGAGTTCGGTGGGGGAGGCGCTCGAGGTCGTGACCACCGACGTCGACGTCGTGCTCATGGACATCGAACTCGGCGACGGATCGGGGATCGACGCGACCCGCAGCATCCTCCGGAAGTCGCCGGGCACCCGGATCCTGATGGTCACCATGCACGAGGACGAGGACATCCTCGTCGCATCGATCCGTGCCGGTGCGTCGGGTTATCTCGTCAAGGGGGCCGATCCGTCAGGGGTCGAACGGGCGATCCGGGCCGTGGCCGACGGCGAGATGATCGTCGGTGCGGCGGTCGCGGCGAAAGCCCTTGCGGCGGTCGCGACCTCCCGCAACACCTCGGCGGCCTTCCCGGACCTGACCGAACGGGAGCGGGAGATCCTCGATCTCGTGGCCCGCGGACTGGACAACACCGCGATCTCCCGTCGGCTCGTGCTCAGCCAGAAGACGGTGCGCAACCACGTGTCGAACATCCTCGGCAAGATCGGTGCCGCCGACCGGGCGAGCGCGATCGTGCGTGCGCGAGAAGCAGGCCTGGGCGTCGACTGACCTGCTGCTCAGTGAGTGACGGTCGTGACGAAGGACATCCGGTCGCCGCGGTAGAGCGACCGGCGGTGCTCGATCGGCACGTCGTTCTCGTCGTAGGAGATCCGCTCGAGCAGCAGCATGGGGGTGCGCGTGTCGGCGTCGAGCAGCGCCGCCTCGCGCGCATCCGGCAGCGTGGTCTCGATCCGCTCGACCGCCCGCGCGAAGGTGATCCCGTACGAACGGATCGCGGCGTACAGCGACGACGACGGATCCAGCGTCCGGCGCAGCTCCGGAAAGCGGTGTGCGGGAAGGCGCGTGCGTTCGAGCCCGACATGCACGCCGTCGGTGAGCAGGACACGTTCGAGTTCGAGGACGGGATCGCCGGGTTCGAGACCGAGACGGCAGGCCAACTCGTCGTCGGCGACGAGATCGGTCCACGCGACGAGCACACGCCCGGCGCTGCGCCCTTCGAGCAGGGCGGCCTCGGTGTAGGAACCGATGACGAGAGGCTGGACGATCTTCGGTCCGGCGACGACGGTGCTGCGGCCCCGCCGTTCGATGCGACCGTCGACGAGCAGTTCCCGAAGTGCCTGACGGACGGTTTCGCGGGCGACGTCGAATCGTGTGGCGAGATCGCGTTCGGAAGGGACCTGATCTCCCACGCTGAGCTGGTCGAGGAGGCACTCGACCTGGCGGCGCACGACCTGGTGCTTGAGGGTGCGCGCTTCGCGAACGACGGTGGCCACACATCCAGCGTAACCGAATTCCGGTCTATACCAACTGTTCACCGGGCGTTCGCCGAACCACCCCCATATGGTCTAGACCATCCGTCACTGTCGTCCCCATGCGAATCCTGATCATCGGTGGCGGCATCCTCGGCACCGCACACGCCGACGCCGCCGTCCGCCGCGGACACGACGTCCTGCACCTCGAACGCGAACCGGAAGCGCGCGGCGCCACCGTGCGGAACTTCGGACTCGTCTGGGTCTCCGGCCGCACACGCGGCGAACTCGACGCCACCCTGCGCTCCCGCGAGCTGTGGGAGGACCTCGGTGCCCGTGTTCCCGACGTCGGTTTCCGAGCGAACGGTTCGCTGACGTTGCTGCGCACCGACGCCGAGGTCGCCGTCGCCGAGGAAGCGATCGCACGCGACGACGCGCAGCGACGGGGATTCGCCCTGCTCGATGCGGACGAGACGCGCCGCCGTAACCCCGCGCTACGCGGCAAGTTCCTCGCGGCACTGCACTGCAGCGCCGACGCCGCCGTCGAATCCCGCATCGCGCTCCCGGCGATCCGGCAACACCTCGCCACCTCGGGCCGCTACCGGTTCCTGCCGTCCACCGAGGCGCGGGACGTCTCCCGCACGCCCCACGGGACCGTGCAGGTGCGCGACGACCACGGCACCGTGCACGAGACCGACCTCGTTCTCGTCTGTCCCGGCGCGACACTCGGTGGCCTCGCCCGCGACCTCGCCGACGACCTGCCGTTGCGCAGGGTCCGACTGCAGATGATGCAGACCGCACCGCTCGGCGAAGACCTCACCACGTCGATCGCCGACGGCGACAGCCTGCGCTACTACCCGGGATTCGCCGGTACCGCCCTCGACGACCTCACCGCCTCCGAAGAGCAACGACCCGTCGCCGCACGGCATCGCATGCAGTTGCTGTGCGTCCAGCGCCTGCACGGCGGCCTCACCATCGGCGATACCCACGCCTACGACGAACCGTTCGACTTCGACGTCGACGAAGAACCCTACGACCACCTCGTCGCGGTGACGGAGGAGTTCCTCGGCCGCCGACTGCCGCGCGTCGTCCGGCGCTGGGCCGGTGTGTACAGCCAGTGCATCGACCCCACGGCGCTCGTGCACCGCGCGAAGGCCGATGAGGACGTGTGGGTCGTCGCCGGTCCGGGTGGCCGCGGTATGACCCTCGGCCCCTATCTCGGCGAGGAGACCGCCGACCTTCTCGGCCTCTGACATCCCGGAACGGGACGCCCCGAAACCCTTGGAGAAGAACATGACCATCCGACTCGCCGTGCTCGACATGGCCGGAACCACCGTCGCCGACGACGGACTCGTCGTTCGCGCATTCGACGAGGCGGCCACCGCCGTCGGCCTTCCCGCGAGCGGCCCGGACCGGGACGACGCACGCCGATACGTCCTCGACACCATGGGGCAGTCGAAGATCGTCGTATTCCGCGCACTGTTCGGCAGCGACGAACGTGCCCGGATCGCCAACAACGCCTTCGAACGCGCCTACGAACGATTCGTCGACCAGGGCGACGTCTCCGCCGTCCCCGGCGCCGAGAAGGCGATCACGCAGCTGCGTGAGGCCGGCGTGAAAGTCGTACTCACCACCGGATTCAGCCGATCCACCCAGGACAGGCTGCTCGATGCACTCGGCTGGCGTGACCTCGCCGACCTCGCTCTCACGCCCGCCGACGCCGGTCGCGGACGCCCCTACCCCGACATGATCCTCACCGCCCTGCTGCGCACCGGTACCGACGACGTCCGTGACGTCGCCGTCGTCGGGGACACGGCAGGAGACATCCTGTCCGGTCTGCGCGCCGGCGCCTCCGTCGTCGCCGGAACCCGCACCGGCGCCCACGACGAGGCGACGCTCCGCGAAGCCGGAGCCACACACGTTCTCGACTCGATCGCCGATCTGCCTGCTCTGCTCCTCGCCTGACCCCCGACACGAAGGACACCCCCATGCGTTCCCTGTCGTCCCGGCGCACCGTTGCCTGTGCCGGTCTCGCCGCCGGACTCACCCTCGCCCTGACAGCCTGCGGTGGTTCGGATCCCGACGCGCTCACCGAACAAGGCTTCCCCGAAACCCTCACGCTCGGTGCGATTCCGGCCGAGAACTCGTCCGACCTGAAGGCGAGTTACGAACCGCTGCTGAAGATGCTCGAGGACGAGACCGGATCGACCGTCGAGTTCGTCCAGGCCTCCGATTACGCGGGCGTGGTCGAAGGCATGATCGCCGACAACGTCGATCTCGCCTTCTTCGGTCCCTTCGCGTACGTCGTCGCACAGCTCAACGGCGCCGACACCACCCCGCTCGGCGCCGTGGTGCAGGATCCGGGCGCCGAACCCGGTTACCGCTCCTACGGTCTGACGCAGTCCGGCAACTCCGGGATCGACAGTATCGAGGACTTCGCGGACAAGGACGTGTGCTTCGTCGATCCCGGTTCGACGTCCGGATTCCTGTACCCCTCGGCAGGACTCATCGAAGCGGGAGTCGTCGGATCGGGAACCGAGCAGGATCTCGTCGCCGGCCTGACCCCCGTCTACGCCGGCGGACACGACGCCTCCGCACTGGCGATCGCAGCGGGCGACTGCGATGCCGGCTTCGCGTTCGACACCATGGTCGACAAGACCATGATCGAGAGCGGCGACATCCGGGAAGGCGAACTGAAGAAGGTCTGGGAATCCGAGACGATCGCCGGATCCCTGTTCGTCGGCGACAATTCCCTCGGCACCGAGGTCGTCGAACGACTCGCCGGCATCCTCACCGAGAAGGGCAACGCCGACTACCTGCGCGCACAGGGATACTGCGACGGCGAATGCCGCATCACCGACGAACGTGCCTGGGGTGTCGTGCCCGCGACCGACGCCGACTACGACGGGGTACGCCACGTCTGTGAGATCACCGGCTCCGAGAAGTGCAAGGGCTGACGATGAACATCGATCCCACCCATCAGGTCGCCGGCGACGATCTCGTTCTCTCCGTCCGTGGTGTCACCAAGGAATTCGGCACCACCACCGCGCTGTCCGGCGTCGATCTCGACGTCCACCGCAGCGAACTGGTCGTGCTGCTCGGCCTGTCCGGCTCGGGGAAGTCGACCTTCCTCCGGTGCCTGAACGGTCTGCACCCCGTCACCGAGGGCAGCATCGACGTCTCCGGGACGCGGGTCGATCTCGCGTCGCGCCGTGAACTGCGGTCGCTGCGCAGGAACGTCGGATTCGTCTTCCAGCAGTTCAATCTGGTCGGACGGCTCAGCTGCCTCGAGAACGTACTCATCGGCGGACTGGGCAGACTGTCGCTGCCCCGCTACGGGGCACTCACCTACCCGAAGGCGATGCGTGTCGAGGCGCGGGAGCATCTCGACCGGGTCGGTCTCGCCGACCTCGCGGACCGGCGCGCCGACACGCTTTCAGGAGGCCAGCAGCAGCGCGTCGCGATCGCGCGGACCCTCATGCAGCGGCCCACGGTCCTGCTCGCCGACGAACCCGTCGCCTCCCTCGACCCGGAGAACGCCGGCGTGGTCATGGACCTGCTGTTCCGAGTGTGCATGGAGGACAAGCTCACCGTCGTGTGCACGCTGCACCAGGTCGACCTCGCACTCGGGTGGGCACACCGCATCGTCGGTCTGCGCGACGGCCGCAAAGTGCTCGATCGCCCCGCGGTCGGTCTCTCACGCGACGAGGCCATGGAGATCTACCGGCGCGTCGAGCCCGCCTCCGACCCGCTCGGAGCCGGGTCGGCATGAGCATCCTCGCCCCACCCCGCACCGAGCCGACGCCCCACGACGCCGGTCGCGGCCGCCGGCGGACGATCACCGCCGGGTGGGCGATCGTCGCGGTCGCCGTCCTGGCATCGGCCGCGTATATCGACTTCGCGCCCGCGACCCTGCTCGACGGGCTCGATTCGACGGCCGGCCTGATCGAACGCATGCTGCCGCCGCGGCTCGACGATCCGGGCCGCATCGGTGTCCTCGCCCTCGAGACGCTGCTCATGGCGGTGCTCGGCACCGTCCTCGCGGCGGTCGCCTCGATCCCGCTCGCATTCCTCGCGGCACGCAACACGACACCGCATCCGGTGCTGTATCGCATCGCCCGCGCCGTCATCACGTTCTGCCGCGCCATGCCCGACCTGCTGTTCGCGGTCCTGTTCGTCCGCGCACTCGGAATCGGCGTGCTCCCCGGTGTTCTCGCGCTCGCGCTCCATTCGATCGGCATGCTCGGCAAGTTGTTCGCCGACGCGATCGAACAGACCGACGCCGGGCCGCGGGAAGCCGTGCGCAGCACCGGCGTCGGGTACGTCCGCGAGATGATCAACGCGGTTCTGCCGCAGGTCGTTCCGTCCTGGACCGCGAACTTCGTCTACCGCATCGACATCAACCTCCGAACCTCCGTCGTCCTCGGTTTCGTCGGTGCCGGCGGCATCGGGTTCGCGCTGCAGGACGCACTGCGCGGACTGGTCTATCCACGAGCGCTCGGAATCGTGTGCGTGATCCTGGTGATCATCGCCGCGATGGAGGTCGTCGCCATCCTCGTCCGGCGCGCCCTGCTCACCCCCTCCGCGAACGGTCCCGGACGCGAACGTGTCTCACGTACCGTCTTCTCGGTCACCGTCGTGGGAGCCACGGTACTCGCCCTGATCACCCTCCGTATCGACCCGCGCGAGCTGTTCACGTGGATCGGTCCGTCCCTCGAGGTCTTCACGCGTCTCGTGCCGCCGGACTTCGCCGCGGTGGGATGGGATCTCGCCGACGCGGTGCTGCAGACCCTCGCGATCGGTGCGGTCGCGACCGCCGTGGGCGCGGCGCTGTCACTACCCTTCGGGATCCTGGCTGCGGGCAACGTGTCGCCACATCCCACCGTCTACGCATCCGCACGCGCCGTGATCCTCGTCGTGCGGGCCGTCCCCGAACTCGTCCTCGCGGTGATCTTCGTGGCCGCTATCGGACTCGGCCCCGTCGCCGGTGCATGCGCGCTCGCCGTCGGATCCGTCGGATTCCTCGGCAAACTCGTCGCCGACGCCGTCGAGGAGATCGACTCCGGTCCGCTCGACGCGGTCCGCGCCGTCGGTGGCGGATGGTGGAAGACCTTGTTCGCCGCGGTGATTCCCCAGGTGGTTCCGTCCGTCGTCGGTTCGACGCTGTACCTGCTCGACGTCAACATCCGCACCTCGACCGTTCTCGGTGTCGTCGGTGCGGGAGGCGTGGGATTCCTTCTCTTCGAAGCGGTCCGGACACTGAACTTCGAATTCGCCGGTGCGATCGTGGTCATCGTGTTCGCCGTCGTGTACGTCATCGAAAGGGTGTCGGGATGGATCCGCTCGAAGGTCGTGTGAGCCGCACGGCGGTGTGGACGGGAGCGGACATCGAGATGCGAGAGGTGCCGGTACCGGCCCTGCGTGACGGCGACGTGCTCGTCCGTGTCCGGCTCGCCACGGTGTGCGGGAGCGATCTGCACACCGTGTCCGGACGACGCTGCGGTCCGGTGCCGTCGGTTCTCGGACACGAAGGGGTCGGGGAGATCGTCGCGGTCGGCCCGCATGCCACCTCGGACGTGGGGGAGCGGGTCGTGTGGAGCGTGACGCGCGTGTGCCACGAGTGCGACCGCTGCCGATCCGGGCGCACGGCCAAGTGCAGATCGGTGACGAAGGTCGGTCACGAACCGTTCACCGGGCCGTGGCCGTTGTCGGGAACGTACTCCGAGTACATCGTCCTGCCCGCGGGCACGGAACTCGTGCCCGTCCCGGACCTGCTGCCCGACGTCGTCGCAGCTCCCGCCGCGTGCGCGACCGCCACTGCCGCCGCGGTGATCGACGCGGCCGGCGACCTCGCAGGACGCCGGGTCGTGGTGTGCGGTGCCGGAATGCTCGGTGTCACGGCCGTGGCCATGTGTGCGGATGCCGGTGCCGAGGTCGTGGTCCTCGACGTCGATCCCCGGCGCACCGCGTGTGCCGGACGATTCGGAGCGGTCGCCGACGAGGGTGGTCCCGTGGACGTCGCCCTCGACTTCTCCGGGTCGTCGGAGGCGATCGCCTCGCTCGTACCGCGCCTGGACATCGGTGGCCGCGTCGTCCTCGCGGGGTCGGTGGCTCCCGCCGCCGCAGTCCCTGTCGATCCGGAGGCGATCGTGCGCGGCTGGCTCACCATCAGCGGGGTGCACAACTACGAACCCCGGCACCTGCACGAGGCCGTGGCGTTCCTGACTCGCACGGTCGCCGTCCACCCCTGGGCCGAGCTCGTCGACGCGCCTGTTCCCCTCGCTGCGCTGGGAGAAGTCCTGCACAGAGGACGCGGCCTGCGGGCAGCGGTGGCTCCGTAGACGGTTTCCGGACGTTCGGTTCGGTCACGGACACCGATCGCTTCGGTCCTTACCGCCGAGGGCCGTCCGCTTCTACCGTGGGGGAGGTTGGGCACCCACGGCCCTCTACAGGGCCGTGGGTGCCATCGCTCCGCAAGCACGGGAAGGAACCTGCGCACTGTGACCACCGAGGCATTCATCTATGAAGCCATCCGAACACCACGCGGCCGAGGCAAGAAGACGGGGTCGCTGCACTCCGTCAAGCCGATCTCCCTGGTTACGGGCCTGATCGACGAGCTGCGTGTTCGCTTCCCCGACCTCGACGAGAACCGCATCTCCGACCTGATCCTCGGTGTCGTCAGCCCCGTCGGCGACCAGGGTGCCGACATCGCCCGCACCGCGGTCACCATCGCGAACCTGCCGGTCACCACCGGCGGCGTCCAGATCAACCGCTTCTGCGCGTCGGGCCTCGAGGCTGTCAACATGGCTGCGCAGAAGGTCCGCTCGGGCTGGGACGAGCTCGTCCTCGCCGGTGGCGTCGAGTCGATGTCCCGCGTGCCCATGGGCTCCGACGGTGGCGCGTGGATGCTCGATCCCGCCACCAACTACGACAGCTACCTGGTTCCCCAGGGCATCTCCGCCGACCTCATCGCGACCATCGAGGGCTTCACCCGCGAGGACGTCGACGCCTACGCACTGCGTTCGCAGCAGCTCGCGGCGGCAGCCTGGTCCGGCGGTTACTTCTCCAAGTCGGTCGTCCCGGTCAAGGACCAGAACGGTCTGACGATCCTCGACCAGGACGAGCACATGCGTCCGGACACGACCCTCGAGGGTCTGGCCAAGCTGCAGCCGTCGTTCGCGACCATCGGTGAGATGGGCGGCTTCGACGCCGTGGCGCAGCAGAAGTACCACTTCGTCGAGAAGATCAACCACGTCCACCACGGCGGCAACAGCTCGGGCATCGTCGACGGCGCGGCACTCGTGCTCGTCGGTTCCGAGCAGGCCGGCAAGGACCTCGGCCTGACCCCGCGTGCCCGCGTCGTCGCCACGGCCACCTCCGGTGCCGACTCGACGATCATGCTCACCGGCCCCACGCCGGCCGCGCACAAGGTTCTCGCCGCGGCGGGCCTGACGGTCGACGACATCGACCTGTTCGAGATCAACGAGGCCTTCGCCTCGGTCGTCCTGAAGTTCCAGAAGGATCTGAACATCCCGGACGAGAAGCTCAACGTCAACGGCGGCGCCATCGCGATGGGCCACCCGCTCGGCGCCACCGGCGCCATGATCACCGGCACCATGATCGACGAGCTCGAGCGCCGCGGAGCCAAGCGCGCCCTCGTCACCCTGTGCATCGGTGGCGGCATGGGTGTGGCCACCATCATCGAGCGCGTCTGACACCGGAAGGAATTCGAACAACAGTGAGCGACAACATGATTTCCTGGGAGAAGGACGCCGACGGCATCGTCGTGCTGACCCTTGACGACCCCAACCAGGGCGCCAACACGATGAACGAGCTGTACAAGGCGTCGATGAAGGCCACCGTCGACCGCCTGTACGAGGAGCAGGACTCCATCACCGGTGTGGTGATCACCTCCGCGAAGAAGACCTTCTTCGCCGGCGGTGACCTGCGCAACATCATCGCGATCGGCCCCGACGACGCGCAGGCCGCGTTCGACGAGGTCCAGGGCATCAAGGCCGACCTGCGTCGCCTCGAGACCCTCGGTAAGCCCGTCGTCGCCGCCATCAACGGCGCGGCCCTCGGTGGCGGTCTCGAGATCGCCCTCGCGACGCACCACCGCATCGCCGCCGACGTCAAGGGTGTCCAGATCGGCCTGCCCGAGGCGAGCCTCGGCCTGCTCCCCGGTGGCGGTGGCATCACCCGCACCGTGCGCCTCCTCGGCATCCAGACCGCTCTGCTCTCGGTTCTGTTGCAGGGCAACAAGTACAACGCTGTCAAGGCCAAGGAGATCGGCCTGGTCCACGAGGTCGTGGGCAGCGTCGAGGAGCTCGTCCCGGCCGCCAAGGAATGGATCAAGGCCAATCCCGAGGGTGGCGTCCAGCCGTGGGATGTCAAGGGCTACAAGATCCCCGGTGGCACCCCGTCCAGCCCGGCCTTCGCCGCGAACCTCCCGGCCTTCCCCGCGAACCTGCGCAAGCAGATCAAGGGCGCCCCGATGCCGGCTCCGCGCGCCATCATGGCCGCCGCCGTCGAGGGCTCGCAGGTCGACTTCGACAACGCCTCGACCATCGAGTCGCGGTACTTCGTCGAGCTCGCCACCGGCCAGGTCGCGAAGAACATGATCCAGGCGTTCTTCTTCGACATGCAGTCCATCAACTCGGGCGCTTCGCGTCCGAAGGACGTGCCGAAGCGCGAGATCAAGAAGATCGGCGTTCTCGGTGCGGGCATGATGGGCGCCGGCATCGCCTACGTCTCCGCCAAGGCCGGTTACGAGGTCGTCCTCAAGGACGTCACCCTCGAGGCCGCCGAGCGTGGCAAGAACTACTCGGAGAAGATCGAGACCAAGGCTCTCTCGCGTGGCAAGACCACCGAGGAGAAGTCGAAGGCTCTGCTCGACCGCATCACGCCGACGGCCGACCCCGCCGACTTCGCGGGCGTCGACTTCGTCATCGAGGCGGTGTTCGAGAACACCGAGCTCAAGCACAAGGTGTTCCAGGAGATCGAAGACATCGTCGATCCCGACGCGCTGCTCGGTTCGAACACCTCGACGCTGCCCATCACCGGTCTCGCGACCGGCGTCAAGCGTCCCGAGGACTTCATCGGTATCCACTTCTTCTCGCCGGTCGACAAGATGCCGCTGGTCGAGATCATCAAGGGTGAGAAGACCTCCGACGAGGCCCTGGCCCGCGTGTTCGACTACACGCTCGCGATCCGCAAGACCCCGATCGTCGTCAACGACAGTCGCGGCTTCTTCACCTCGCGTGTGATCGGCACCTTCGTCAACGAGGCCATCGCCATGCTCGGCGAGGGCATCGAGCCCGCGACCATCGAGCAGGCCGGTTCGCAGGCGGGTTACCCGGCTCCGCCGCTGCAGCTGACCGACGAGCTGAACATGAAGCTCATGCAGAAGATCGCGAAGGAAACCGAGGAGGCCGCCAAGCAGGGCGACACCAAGCTCGGCACCACGCGTCATCCCGCACTCGACGTGGTCGACTGGATGGTCGAGCAGGGCCGTCCGGGCCGCCTCGAGAAGGCCGGCTTCTACGAGTACGACGAGAACGGCAAGCGCCTGGGCATCTGGCAGGGCGTGCGCGATCACTACAAGACCGAGGCGACCCTCGATGTGCCGCTGCAGGATCTGATCGACCGCATGCTCTTCGCCGAGGCGATCGAGACCCAGAAGTGCTTCGACGAGGGTGTTCTCGAGACCACCGCCGACGCCAACATCGGCTCGATCTTCGGCATCGGTTTCCCGGCCTGGACCGGTGGTGTCGCTCAGTACATCGTCGGTTACCCGGGTGGCAAGGAAGGCTTCGTCGCGCGGGCCGAGGAACTCGCCGCCAAGTACGGCGAGCGCTTCAACCCGCCGGCGTCGCTGCGCAGCTGACGCACACGACGGTTGCACGGAAGGGCTCCCGACGCCACGGCGTCGGGAGCCCTTCCCGTTCGGTGACAGTCCATCGGAGCGCGAAACGGTCGGAGGAGCGGGAAATGCCCGCTCCTCCGACCGTTTCGCGCTCTTCTGTTGTGGTGCCGACCGGGCGACTAGGCGACCCACCAGGGCCGCAGCGGCGTCTGCGGCTTCTTGTCGTCGCCGAGCTTGACCGCGAGCACCTGGTGCAGCTGCACCACGTTGCGTTCGAAGCCGAGGCGGGAACCGGCCATGTACAGACCCCACAGGCGAGCCGTGCCCTCACCGACCTCGGCGACGCACGCCTCCCAGTGCTTCTCGAGGTACTCGCACCAGCCCTTCAGCGTCAGGGCGTAATGCTCGCGCAGATTCTCCTCGTGCATCACCTCGAAGCCGATGTTCTGCGCCTCGGTGATGATGCGACCCGAACCGGTGAGCTCCCCGTCGGGGAAGACGTACCGGTCGATGAAACCGCCGGCCTTGGCACGGGTGTTGTTCGTCGGCCGGGTGATACAGTGGTTGAGCAGCAGACCGCCCGCCCGCAGCTTGCTGTGGAGGAACCGGAAGTAGGCCGGGTAGTTGGCGACACCGATGTGCTCGGTCAGGCCGATCGACGAGATGGCGTCGAACCCGCCCTCGGGCACGTCGCGGTAGTCGGAGTGCCGGACCTCGGCCAGGTCGCTCAGACCCTCCTCGACGATGGCCTTCTGAGCCCACTCCGCCTGCTCCTTGGAGAGCGTCACGCCGAGGGCCTTCACACCGCGCCGAGCGGCGTAACGCACCATTCCGCCCCAGCCGCAACCGATGTCGAGCAGACGGTCGCCCGGCTTCAGTCGCAGCTTCTCGAAGACCAGACGGTACTTGTTCTCCTGGGCGTCCTCGAGGCTCTGGTTCTCGGATTCGAAGACGGCGCAGGTGTACGTCATCGAGGGCCCGAGGACGTACTCGTAGAACTCGTTGGACACGTCGTAGTGGTGGTGGATGACCTCGGCGTCGCGCGACTTCGAGTGCCGCAGGCCCTCGGCGATGCGGCGCCAGCGCGGCAGGTGCTCCTGCGGCGGCGGCGCGATCGGCTTGAGCAGTTCGGTGCCGAGCGACCGGGCGATCTGCGCGAGGACGCGGGCCGGGGGACGTTCGAAGTGCAGGTCGCCGAGCGCGGCGAGCAACTCGTAGGGGTTGCCGGGATGCACGCCCTTCGCCTGGAGATCGCCCGAGATGTACGCCCGTGCCATACCCAGATCGCCGGGGGCGGTGGCAATGTACGTCGCTCCCTTGGGCGATGCGAGATGCAGACCGTAGGGGGAGTCCTCGGGGCCCGCTGCCGATCCGTCGTAGGCCGTGAAGCGCAGCGGCATGTCGCCGCCGGTCACGATCTCGACGATCTGGGCGAGTGCGAGCTTGTCCTCGGTGGACCGATCGTTGTCGGCCTTGAATATGGTCACTTTCGTTGCACCGCCTTCGAAAAGAGGTCCAGTAGACGGGACCGAGGGTCGTATTTCTGTTTGAGGGCGGGGTATTCACCACCGCCGTAATAAAGTTCCTCGAACTCGTCCTTCGAGTAGTAGGAGTCCGAGTAGAGCGATTTGTGCCCGTCGAGTTCGGCGACCTTCTTCTCGATCAACCGGTTGGCGACGCCCTCCTCGGCGCCGGGCACGATGGGAACGGACGACCAGAACCCGACGTTCACATAGGCGCGCTTCGGCTCGAGTGGGTACAGCGGCCACGGGCGCTGGGCGTCCGAGGTGCTCGGACGACCGGCCTCCGGGGACGACTCGATGTCGCGCAACTTCAAGGGGCACAACCAGATCGGCTCGATGGGGATCTCGTCGAGGAACCACTCGACGAACTCCTGCGTGCGCTCGAGCGGAACCTCGATGTCCTGCACGACGCGCTCGCGGGGCGGATTGCCCTTGCGTGCCTCGATCCGGTCGGCCACCGAGTACTTGTGGTCGAGCGCGATGAGCTTCCAGTAGAAACTGCTGCGCAGCAACTGCTTCGGCCACAATCGGCGGATCTTCGGGTTCTGGGCACCGAAAGCCCGTGAGCACCAGAACCAGTCGGTGTCCCACCGCCACAGATAGTCGCGGATCGTGAGCCGATCCTCCTTGGGGCGGTTGACGGAGACGTGCTGGATCGACCGGTAGTAGATGTCCTGCCCGGTGTAATCGCTGACGGGGCCCGGCTCGTCGGTCTGCGTGCCGAGCGTCAGGTAGCTCTCGGTCGCGGAGAAGACGACACCATCGAGGTAGTCGACCGGCGTGCCGTCCCAGGTCCGCTCGTCGACGATCCGCGCGAGAGCGGACTGCAGATCGGCGATCGTGTCGAATCGCAGGTGACGCAGTGCGACGAAACGCTTCACCGGTTCGAGTTCGATGCGCAGGCGCGTGGCGTATCCGAGCGAACCGTACGAGTTGGGGAAGCCGTGGAACAGGTCGGCGTGCTCACCCTCGGGGCGGGCCGTGACGATCTCGCCGGACCCGGTGAGGATGTCCATCTCGAGCACCGACTCGTGGGGGAGACCGTTGCGGAAGGACGTCGACTCGATGCCGAGCCCGGTGACGGCGCCGCCGAGCGTGATGGTCTTCAGTTGCGGGACGACCAACGGTGCCAGGCCGTAGGGCAGCGTCGCGTCGACGAGGTCCTCGTAGGTGCACATGCCGGCGACGTCGGCGGTGCGGGCCTGCGGGTCGACGGAGATGACACCGCCGAGGCCGGAGACGTCGAGCCCCGGCGCGTTCACCGCGGCGCGTGCTCGAAAGAGGTTCGACGTCTTCTTCGCGAGTCGCACGGGCGCGTCGGCCGGAATCGCGCTGTACGAGCGCAGCAGGCGGTCGACACCCTGACGGTGTACCGCCTCCCCGTACGGGACCTTCACACCTGACGATCTCGGCATCTGCATTCGACTCCTTCGGAGCGGCGCATCAGTGGGCACGTCCACAATAGACCCGGCGGTCGCATCCGTCCCGGAACGCGCAGGGCAGGATGGATGCTGTCGTCACAGGCACATTCGAGCCCGCATCAGCACGGAAGAAGCAGAAGGAGTCGTTCATGGCACAGGTCAGCGCAAGTAGTTCGATCCAGTTGGCGGCAGCTCCCGAGGCGGTGCTCACCGCCCTGGCCGACTACGAGACCGTGCGTCCGCGCATCCTCACCGAGCACTACCGCGACTACCGCGTGATCTCCGGCGGCCGCGGTGACGGCACCGTCGTGCACTGGATCCTCCAGGCCACGGAGAAGCGTCAGCGCGACGTGCAGGCCACCGTGTCGGTGAAGGGCAGTACCGTCACGGAGACGGACGCGAACTCGACGCTCGTGACGACCTACAGCGTCGTGCCGAACGGGACGGGTTCGACGGTCGTCGTGCTCACTCAGTGGAAGGGTGCCGGAGGCGTCAAGGGCTTCTTCGAGAAGACGTTCGCGCCGCTCGGCCTGAAGAAGATCCAGCAGCAGGTGCTCGAGAACCTGAAGAAGGAAGTCGACTGAGCCCGGTTCCGTCGACCTCGGCGTCTGTGCCGACCCCGATGCGCGGCGACTAGGCTGGCATCACAAACGTGCAGAAAGGACGTGCCGTGCAACCCGGTGGTGGAATGCCCGACATGCAGCAACTCCTCGCTCAGGCCCAGCAGATGCAGCAGCAGCTCGCCGCTGCGCAGAACGAGATGGCGCAGGCGGAGGTCACCGGCCAGGCCGGCGGTGGCCTCGTGACGGCGACGGTGAAGGGCACGGGCGAGGTCGTGTCTGTGAAGATCGATCCGAAGGTCGTCGACCCCGAGGACGTCGAGACCCTGCAGGATCTCGTGGTCGGTGCGATCGCCGACGCCTCGGCGAAGGCCCAGGAGATCGCGACCGAGAAACTCGGTCCGCTCGCGGGTGGGCTCGGCGGCGGAATCCCCGGCCTGCCCGGTTTCTAGAGGTCGGCGTTGTACGAAGGACCGGTACAGGACCTCATCGACGAGCTGGGCAAGCTTCCGGGCGTCGGTCCGAAGAGTGCCCAGCGCATCGCGTTCCACCTGCTCTCGGTCGAGCCGCCCGAGATCGACCGCCTGCAGGCGGCGCTGCAGCGGATCCGCGACGGCGTGCAGTTCTGCGAGGTCTGCGGAACGGTCTCCGACCAGCAGCGTTGCCGGATCTGCTCCGATCCTCGCCGCGACCGCACGGTGATCTGCGTGGTCGAGGAACCGAAGGACGTGCAGGCGATCGAACGCACCCGTGAGTTCCGGGGGCGCTATCACGTCCTCGGCGGTGCGCTCGACCCGCTCAACGGCGTCGGTCCCGACCAGCTGCACATCCGCGAACTGCTCACCCGGATCGGCAACCAGGAGGACGGCGTCGACGTCTCCGAGGTGATCATCGCGACCGACCCCAACACGGAGGGCGAGGCGACGGCCACCTATCTGGTGCGCATGCTGCGCGACTTTCCGGGGTTGAGCGTCACCCGCCTCGCGTCGGGTCTGCCGATGGGTGGCGACCTCGAGTTCGCCGACGAACTGACGCTCGGACGAGCGTTGTCGGGGAGGCGGGCGATGTGACCGTGCGCAGCACGGAGGCATCGCATCGGGGTGGGCCCGAGAAGCGTCGCCGGACTTCCGACGAGACCCGGAAGCTGATCATCGACGCTGCCGGGAAGGCGTTCGCGACGCGCCCCTACCGCGACATCACGCTCAAGGACATCGCGGAGGAAGCGGGGGTCAGCGCACCGCTGATCATCAAGTACTTCGGCTCGAAGGAGCAGTTGTACGAGGAGCTCGTCGACTTCCAGTACGGCGCGCAGGTGCTGTTCGACGGGCCGCTCGAGAGCCTGGGGGAGCGGATGGTCGCGATGTTCGCCCGCCCGCTCGAGCCGTACAAGCCGTTGTCGATGAACATCCTGTTCATGAGCGGGGGCAGCGAGGAGAGCAACCGCATGCTCCGCGACAACTACTCCACGCAGATGGTCGACGCTCTCGCCGCGAGGCTTCCGGGGCCGGATGCCCGGCTCCGGGCCGAGCTGGCGATGTCGGCGTTGATGGGGTTGGCGATCATGCGTCGTCGCATGATGCAGGAGCGCGCGACCGGCACGGTCGAGGAAGTCGTGGCCATGTACGCGCCGCTGGTCCAGCGGTTGCTCGACGGAGACGGTTCTTAGCGGCACGAATGACCTTGGTCACTACTCTTGAGGGTAAATAGCCGTTCACCTAATGTGGTGAACGGCTATTTACCTGTTTGGCGAGGAGGGGGTGTCGATGTCGATCTCGCTCCCCCTGCGCCTGCACGTGGCGGGTAGGTCCGTCTCAGCGCCGACGCGCTCGGCGTCCGGAACGACGAAGGCGAGCGGACCGGCGGAGAAGAAGGCGCGCAATCTGCGGCATCTCGTCTTCCCGGTTCTCGCGGTCGGTGCCGTCTTCCAGGCCATCATGCAGACCGTCATGGTCCCGCTCCTGCCGAGCATGCCGGGCTTCACCGGCGCCGGAACCACCGCCGTGTCGTGGCTCGTGACGAGCACCCTGCTGGTCGGTGCGGTGATGACGCCCATCTTCGGCCGTCTCGCCGACATGATCGGCAAGAAGCGGATGCTGCTCATCGCGTTCTCGCTCATGACCCTCGGCTCGCTGATCTGCGCGCTGACCTCCGACATCGGGCTGCTCATCCTCGCCCGTGGCCTGCAGGGCGCCGGCGCGGCGGTGCTGCCGATCGGCATGGCGATCCTCCGCGAGGTCCTGCCCCGTGAGCACGTGGAGCGCTCGATCGCGATGCTCAGCTCCACCCTCGGCATCGGCACCGCGGTCGGCATCCCGTTCGCGGCCGCCATCGTCCAGTTCGCCGACTGGCACCTGCTCTTCTGGATCACCGCCGCCATCGGCGCCGGTGTCGCCCTCGCGGCGTGGATCGTCATCCCGGAATCCGACACCCGCACCGGCGGTCGCTTCGACGCCGTGGGCGCCGCCGGGTTGTCCGCCGCGCTGGTGTGCCTGCTCGTGCCCATCACCCAGGGCAGCACGTGGGGATGGACGAGCCCGGCGGTGCTGCTCTCGTTCGCCGCGTCGGTGCTGCTGTTCGTGCTCTGGGGCGTGCAGCAGTTGCGCAACCGCAACCCGCTCGTCGACCTGCGTGTCTCGGCCCGCCGGTCCGTCCTCGCGCCGCACCTGTCGGCACTGCTCGTCGGGTTCGCCTTCTACGGCAACACCCTCATCACCACGCAGCTGCTGCAGGCGCCGTCGGCGCACGGAGCCGGATACGACCTGACCATCCTCCAGGCCGCGGCCTGTCAGCTCGCCGCCAGCTTCGCGATGATGATCTTCGCGATCGTGGCCTCCCGGATCACCGAGCGCTTCGGACCCAAGATCACGATCATGACCGGAGCGGTCTTCCTGCTCGCCGGTTACAGCGTCCACGCGGTGCCCGGCAAGCCGCTGTGGCTCGTGGTCGCCGCCATCTTCGTCGCGGCCATCGGCACGTCGCTCGTGTACTGCACGCTGCCGGTGCTCCTGCTCGGCGCGGTGCCGCTGTCGCAGAACGCCGCGGCGAACGGCGTCAACGTCCTGCTCCGCACTGTGGGCAGCACCGTCTGCAGCGCGGTCGTCGCCTCGGTGCTCGCGGCCCACACCCTCGGCGGCGGGCTCGGCATCGGCACGGCGGGCTTCGTGATCGCCTATCTCGTGTGCGCCGGCTGCGCCGTCGTCGTCTTCGTCTCGGGGTTCGCGCTCCCGTCGAAGCAGGCCCTGCGGCCCGTCGAGAACTGAGCCCGGCCCGCTCCTCCCCGAACAGTTACGGCCCCGCACCCGGTGTGAAACCGGAATGCGGGGCCGCCCTCCTGTCCCCCAGGTCTATCGGTGCGTCAGTGTTCGACGCCCAGATCGTTCGGACGGTAACCGAGGGGGTAACCCGGATACGTCCTGTTGGTGGCATTGCCCGCCGACAGCGACACGCGTCGCTTCGGCAGTCGCCGCACGAACGCCGACCGAGCCCGCAGCGCGCCCTCGACGATCTCCGTCAGCTGCGGTGAGCTCTTCGGGAAACCGAACGCCGACGCCATGCGGTCGTCGATCAGTGCGAAGACGACCTTCTCGATGCCCTTGTTCAGCACCTTCGGGTACCACGACTGGAACAGGCGCAACGTGTAGGTGCCGATGGCGTGGTTGTCGTCGCTGTAGGTGAACTTCTCACGCTCGTATTCGAGCTTGAACCGGTGGAACTCCTGGAACGACTCCGGGATGTCCTTGATGCCCATCCGGATGCCCACCTGGCGGTAGAAGTAGAACGATGCCAGCCGCTCCTTCGGGTGCAGACGACGCCACCCGTAACGGTCGATCCAGTCGAGCGGGTCGTACACGAAGGTCGACAGGACGTACAGCATGTCGTCGTTGTCGATCGAGTACTTGCCGTGCATCCGGTTGATGTTGCGCAGCGATTCGCGTCCCCGCTCGGCGTCGTAGCCGTGTTCGACCAGCTCGGCCATCAGCAGCGCCGTGTCGTCGTACCGCTTCTGCGGCCGCTTCTCGAACTCGCCGGTGCGGGCGAGCAGTTCCGAGATGCTGGGCACGCAGTACGTGCGGAAGAGGGCGAACTCGAGCGACCGCTGATAGTCCCACGGGAACTCGTAGCCGGCGGTGATCCGCACGATGTCCTGGTGCTGCGTGACCGGGTCGAGCTCCTCGATCACCTTGACCCAGCCCATCCGCCCACGCTTCGGGTGCGGATCCCTGTTCGGGGGCGGGAACGTGCCGGCCTTCTCGATACGTGCCTCGGGCTTCGCGACGACGGCGGCCTTCCGGCTGCGAGTGCGCGGGGGAGTGGTCGTCATCGGCTCACCTTCCGTGCATGAACTTGAGCATCGCCTGCGAGATCTTCAGGTCGCGCTCCGGACGCTCGAGGCTCATGAGCTTGAGCGGCGAGCTGAACTTCGCCACCGTGACGGACTTGGGACGGCTGAACTCGCGCAGGCCGTCGGCGCCGTGGATGCGGCCGAAGCCGGACTCGCCGATGCCGCCGAAGGGCAGCGAGGCGATGGCGGCGAAGCCGAGCACCGAGTTGACCGACACCATGCCGTTGCGCAGGCGCTCGGCGAGCTGACGGCCCTTCTTCTTGTTGCGCGTGAAGATCGACGCGCCGAGACCGTAGTTGGTGCCGTTCGCGCGCTCGACTGCCTCGTCGAGGTCGCGGACCTTGTTGACGACGACCGTCGGGCCGAAGGTCTCCTCGCACACCGCGGCCGAGGTCTCGGGCACGTCGGTGAGGATGACGGGTTCGACGATGCGCTCCTGCACCGACTCGAGTCCGCCCAGGACGGCCTTGCCGCCGGACTTCAGGGCGTCCTCGATGTGGTTGCGCACGATGTCGACCTGGCGCGGAAGCGTCATCGGGCCGTAGGTCGAGTTCTCGTCGCCGCCCGGCTTCGCACGCCGGACGGTGGCGGTGAGCTTGTCGAGGAACTCACGGTAGACGGGCTCCTCGACGTAGATGCGCTCGACGCCCGCGCAGGTCTGGCCGGCGTTGCCGAACGCACCGAAGGCGGCGAACTCGACGGCCTCGTCGATGTTCGCGTCGGCAGCGACGATCATCGCGTCCTTGCCGCCGCACTCGGCGACGAGCGGGGTGAGCGACTCGGCGCACACCGCCATGACCTTGCGGGCGGTGGGGCCGGAGCCGGTGAAGGCGACCTTGTCGACACCCGAACGTACGAGCGCCGAACCCGTCTCACCGAGACCGGTGATCACCTGGAAGACCGGCTGGGTGGGGGCGATCGAGTTCCACTTGTCCTCGAGCCACTTCGCGACACCGGGGGTGAGCTCGCTCGGCTTGAACACGACGGCGTTGCCGGCGGCCAGCGAGTAGGCGATCGAACCCATCGGGGTGTAGACCGGGTAGTTCCAGGGGCCGATCACGCCGATGACGCCGAGCGGCTTGTACTCGAGGGTCGCGGCCTGGTTGAAGCTCGCGACGCCCGAGGGCACCTTGCGAGGCTTGAGCACCTTCTTGGCGTTCTTGGCCGCCCAGTCGAGGTGCTCGACCGCCAGCATGACTTCGAGGAAGGCGTCGCCGAAGGGCTTGCCGGTCTCCTTCGCCACCACCGATGCGAGCGAGGTCGCGTCGGACGCGACGGCCTTCTTGAACTCGAGGAGCCAGTCGCGGCGGCCGCGGAAGCCCTGGGCCTCCCACCAGCGGGCGGCGACGCGGGCACGCTCGACGGCCGCGCCCACGGCGGCCTCGTCGGCGATCGGATACTCGGCGATCACCTCGCCGTTCCGGGGGTCGAGGCTGGCGAAGGTGTCGGTGTTCGCTGCCGTGGATGCCTTGTCCGAGCTGCTCTTCGCGTTTTTCGGACTGGTGAGGTTCTGGGTCATGTTCGACACTTCCTGGTGGACCACATCACATATATTTGATGTGATAGCTGTAGTGGACATCACATTAGGCGTTCGCGGGCCAATTGGACAACCCCCGTGCGCAGTTGTCCGGATTCCTACAGGAGACACGATGGCGGCACCGACACGCAGCCCCGGGACAGCGGCGGATCACGCTGCGGCATCCCGACGTTCGGAGGGGGCCGTGCGGCGCCGTCCGCAGCTGTCCGACGAGGTGGCCGGCCACCTCCGCGGCTCGATCATGTCCGGCGCACTGCGTCCGGGCGACTTCATCCGGCTCGACGAGACGGCGGTCGAACTCGGCGTCAGCGTCACCCCCGTCCGGGAGGCGCTGCTGACGCTGCGCGGGGAGGGGATGGTCGAATCCGCCCCGAATCGCGGGTACCGGGTCTCGCCCCTCACGCGCGGCGACATCGACGACATCTTCTGGCTGCAGGGACAGATCGCCGTCGAGCTCGCGCTCCGTGCGGTCGACCGTGCCACGCCGGCCGATCTCGAGCGTCTGGCCGAACTCAACGAGAGGCTGCGCATGCTCGTCGTCGTCCCGGAGGGGGTGACACCCGACATCGAGCGGATCGCCGACGCCGAGTTCGACTTCCATCGCGAGCTCAACCGCATCGCCGACAGCCCCAAGCTCGCGTGGTTCCTCAACACCGCCGCGCGCACGATTCCGTACCGCCTCTACGCGCGGGACGCCGAGTGGGGCACGCTCGCCATCCGGTCGCACACGAAGCTGATCGAGGCGATCGCCGCGCAGGACCACAGCGAGGTGATCACGCAGACGCTCGTGCAGTTCGAGGACGCGGCCGCGCGCCTGGTCGCCCACCGCGAGCGGGCGGGGGTCGATTCGCCCTCCGGATAGGCACTTGCCTATCTGAGTACGGGTGTGCACAATTTGTATGACAGTGCTGCACCCGTACTTTCACCATCAGGAGACCTCCGATGACGACCCACGCCGAAGAGCGCGCCCCCGCCGTCACCACCGACGAACCGGTGGCGACCCCCGCTCCGCTTCCGGTGGGCTCGGTCGAACTGGCCGACTTCGTCGGAGAGTCGATGCTCCTGCTCGGCGCCGGCGCGACGGTCCTCCTGCAGCTGGCATCGCGCGGTGTCGGGCACGGCGTCGCCGACCACAGCACCACCCTGCAGCGGCCGCTCGACCGGCTGCGCACCACGATGACCTACGTCTACGCCGTCACGCTCGGTACTCCCGAGGAGAAGAAGCAGGTCGTCCGGATGGTCAACAAGGCGCACGTCCCGGTGCGCTCGGAGACCTACAACGCCTTCGACCCCGAACTCCAGTTGTGGGTTGCCGCAACGCTGTACCGCAACGGTGTCGACATGTACCGGCGGATGTTCGGTCCTCTCACCGACGCCGACATCGAACGCATCTACCGTCAGTCCGCGGTCTACGGCACGGCCCTGCAGGTCAAGGACGACATGTGGCCGAAGACGCGGGAGGAGTTCGACAGGTACTGGGACGAGATGATCGCGACCTTCGAGGTCGACCGGAAGGTGCGTTCGTTCACCCGCGACCTCCTCACCGGCGGCGACGCCCCGCTTCCTGTTCGGGCTCTCATGCCGCTGCAGCGCTTCATGACGATCGGTCTTCTCCCGCAACGCATGCGCGACGAGTTCGCGCTGCCGTGGAGTCCGCGCGACCAGCGGCGCTTCGACCTGTTCTGGAAGGTGGTCCCGCCGATCTACCGCGCGGTGCCCAGGCCCATCCGCCAACTGTCGGCCACCTACTACCTCAACGACATGCGCCGCCGGATGAAGGCGCACGGGCACGTCATCTGAGTTCTCTCCGGAGAACGACACAGTGGCCGGACGCACGTCCGGCCACTGTGTCGTTTCCCGTCGGACGATTACACAGCGCTGTCGCGTTCGAGACCGAACCAGTAGTGCTCACCGTCGTCGAACACCAGCGAGCCCTTACCGTTCATCACCCCGACGACGGTGTCGTCGTCGACCTTCTTGAAATGGTCGAAGACCGGCATGCCGTCGTAGACCATCGTCGCCGTCACCTCGCCGCGGAAGACGATCTCCCACAGGCTCGCCTCGCCGCGTCCGGTCTTCGTGTCGGAGAACAACTCGCCGTCCTCGTCGTAACACACGAGCGGCTGGACCTCGGACACAGACGCGAACGTCTTCCCGTACCACCGCGACCTGCCGAGCAGTGTGTGGGTGCGGTGCCCGGTATCGAAACTGAAGCCCTTCCACCGGTATCCGACGAGATCGTCGATACGTGCAGGAGCGAGATGCTCCCAGAGGGCGTCGAGTTCGCGAGGATCGATCCGGTCGGTGCGGGCGCGCAGTTCCTCGAGTCGCTGGACGACGTTCATGTGTTCCCCTGGATGTCGAAGGTGAGTACGGCCTTGACGACCTCGCCGGAAGCGACAGCGGCGAGAGCGTCGTCGAATTTCGTGAAATCGAAGGTCTGAACGAGTTCGTCGACGGGGAAGCGCCCGTCGCGCCAGAGTGCGGCCAGTTCGGGAAGGAACCGGTGCGGATCGACGTCGCCCTCGATGACTCCGGTCAGGGTGCGACCGGACAACAGATGGGTCTGGTCGATCGAGACGGGATTGCGGCCGGCGCGCAGTCCGAGGGTGGCGCAGACGCCGGGACTGGTCAGGGACGACAGTGCCTGCCGGATCACGGATTCCGAACCCACGGACTCCACCGCGTAGTCGGCGCCACCGCCGGTGAGACGGCGCAGATGGCGTCCGAGGTCGTCGTGATCGGTGGGGGAGAGCAGCTCGGTGGCCCCGAGCGATCGCGCGAGTCCGTGCCGTCGCGGGTTGGGGTCGACACCGATGATGTTCGCGCACCCGGCGATACGTGCCGCCATCACCGCGGCCATGCCGACGGCGCCGAGACCGAAGACGACGATCGTCGACCCCCGTTCCGGCCGCAGCACCTCGAGCACGGTTCCGGCGCCGGTCGCCAGACCGCACCCGAGCGGACCCGCCGACGCCACCGGGACATCCGCCGGCAGACGCACCGCGTTGCGTTCGGTGGCCACGACGAGCGAGGAGAACGACGACTGTCCGAACCAGTTGCCGTGCACCGGTGCTCCGTCGGCGTCGCGGAGCACCGCGGTGCCGTCGCCGCGCACACCGCCGTAGTTGAGCGGGGCGAACCGCGTGCAGTAGGCGTGCCGTCCCCGGGCACAGTTGCGGCACGTGCGGCACGAGTCGAATCCGAGGACCACCCGGTCGCCGACCGCGAGATCGGTGACTGCCGAACCCACTTCGGTGACGACCCCGGCACCCTCGTGGCCCAGCACGACGGGCGTCGGGACGGGGACGCCTCCCGCGGCGGCGGTGAGATCGGTGTGGCAGATCCCGACCCCGTGAACCTGGACGAGCACTTCGTCGTCGCGCAGTTCGGGCACGGTCACCGTCTCGAGCCGCAGCGGTGCGCCGTACTCGCGGAGTACCGCGGCGGTCGCGGTGCGGGTCATCCCGCCGCCTCCGGCGAAGCGGTGCCGCCGAGCAGCACCGAGAGCATCAGCTGCTGTACCCGGCGTTGCCGGGAGGGGGTGGGCAGGAAGTGCACGAGGTTGCCGGTGTCGAGCACGAGGTTGAGCGCGGCGTGCACGAGGAAACGGCACTCGACGGCGGGCAGTTCGGGGCGTAGCTCGCCGACCAGCCGGGCCCATTCCTCGATGTTGAGGCGCTGGATGTTCCGCAGGTCGCTGCGGTGGTGCGCGGGCAGATTGCCGACCTCGGCGAAGTACACCGACATCAGTTCGCTGTTCTCGAACGACATCCGGACGTACACCTCGGTGAGGACGTCGAGGGCCTGCGCGGAGGTCGTCGAGTCGGCGAGCGCCTCGCCGATGATCATCGCGACGCGATCACCGGCCCGGTGGAAGGCGGCCGCGAGCAGATCGGCCTTGCTCGCGAAGTGCCGGTAGACGCCGGACGCGTTGATACCGGCTGCCGCACCGATCTCCTCGATGCTCACCTCGTGATAGCCCCGCGCATCGAAGAGCAGCACTGCCTCCTGCAGGAGGACCTCGCGCTTGTTCGCCACGGACAATCCGCGCGGTTCGGGGGCCGGCGTGGGCTCGTCGACATCGGGCACCAGGTCGGTCGCGGCGACCGCCGTGCACGCGTCGAGCAGCAGCTGCTGCAGGCGCCGGTTGGACAGTGGGACACGGTGGGTGGTGATGGAGCCGATCACGCTGAGCATCGCGCTGCTGAGCAGGATGTAGTCGTCGTCGGTGAGATCGGGCCGCAGGCGCGCGACCGTGCGGGCGAGATGGCGGTTGAGCGCTCTCATCTTCGAGCGGATCTCGCTGTGGTCCTCGCCGGTGAGATAGCGACGTTCCCAGCGGTACAGCCCGCCCGTCCGGCGGTTGTCGATCGTGGTGCGGATCAGCGCGAGGAGCTTGCGTTCGAGTTCCTCGGCGGCGTCGAGTTCGGCGCCGTTCGCTCCGCTCTGTTCGTCGAACTCCGCGAGGGCGGCGCCGAGGGCGTCGGCGAGGGTGACGACGGCGTGGTGGAACAGGGCGTACTTGTTCGGGAAGTGCCGGTACAGGGCGGGGCCGGAGATGCCGACGGCAGTGGCGATCTCGTCGATGCTCACGCCGTGGTAGCCGCGTTCGCTGAACGCCTCGGCCGCGACCGTGGCGATCTGTGCCTTGCGGTTCTTCGGCCGGCGCCGCACGGTGGGGGTCGGGGTGCCGGTCTTCGCGGCTGTGCGTGCCCCGACCTGCGCTTGTTCGGGCACCCTGCCTCCTCGTCGTGGATCCTGTTTCCGGCCGCGATGTCGCGGCGAATGTTCGTCGGCCTCAAAGGTAACAGTCGCACCCCCTGCAGAGAAACACTACTTTCGGGTAAGAATCGCCAAAACTGCAGGACAGAACGTATTGACAAACCAGCACCCAGGACGCAAAGTTAACCCCAATTCTTCAGGTGCGTCACCGCTGGGCGCATACGGAACCGTCACGACAGCGGCACTTTTCGAAGGACCGAGGAGGACTCGTGAGAACCCGATTCACCGAGATTTTCGGGGTGGAGCATCCCATCGTCCAGGGCGGCATGATGTGGGTCGGCCGCGCCGAACTCGTGGCCGCCGTGGCGGAGGCGGGAGCGCTCGGCTTCATCACCGCACTGACCCAGCCCACCCCGGAGGATCTCGTTCGCGAGATCGAACGGACGCGCGAACTCACCGACAAGCCGTTCGGCGTCAACCTCACGATCCTGCCGTCGATCAATCCGCCGCCGTACGCCGAGTACCGCCAGGCGATCATCGACTCGGGCGTGAAGATCGTCGAGACCGCCGGCTTCAACCCGGCCGATCACCTGCCGCACTTCAAGGACGCCGGCATCAAGGTGATCCACAAGTGCACGAGCGTGCGGCACGCGGTCAAGGCCGAGCGCATCGGCGTGGACGCCGTGAGCATCGACGGCTTCGAGTGCGCCGGCCACCCGGGTGAGGACGACGTCCCGGGCCTGATCCTCATCCCCGCCGCGACGAGCAAGCTCGGCATCCCCGTCATCGCCTCGGGCGGCATCGCCGATTCCCGCGGGCTCGTGGCGGCGCTCGCGCTCGGCGCGGACGGGGTCAACATGGGCACCCGCTTCATGTGCACGGTCGAATCGCCCGTGGCCCACGAGGTCAAGGAGCAGATCGTCCGCAACACCGAACTCGACACCAAGCTCATCTTCCGCACTTTGCGCAACACCGCTCGTGTCGCCACCAACGCGGTGAGCGAAGAGGTCGTCGAGATCGAATCGCGCGGAGCCGAATTCGGCGACATCGCCCACCTGGTCGCCGGTGCGCGCGGCCGCAAGGTGTTCGAGGACGGAGATCTCGACGCCGGTATCTGGACGGCCGGGCAGAGCCAGGGGCTCATCCACGACATCCCCACCGTCGGCGAACTGGTCGACCGCATGGTCACCGAGGCGGAGGCCGTCATCACGGGCCGCCTGAACGACATCGCCGGTGCCGACCGGACGGTGCGCGCATGACCTCGACCACCACCGAGAGCCTGCGGTCCGAACTCGCCGACGGCATCCTGCGACTGACCATCACGCGTCCGCGCCGGATGAACGCGATCGACCTGACCACGATGAAGACGCTGAGCGACGCGGTGAAGGCGGCCGGCGACGACGAACGCGTCCGTACGATCGTCGTCACCGGTGAGGGATCGGCGTTCTGCACGGGTGCGGACCTGGCTGCGGGAGCAGCGGATCCGCAGGACCCCGGTGTCGTCATGGACACCGCCAACGAACTGGTCCGGACGATCGCGTCCGTCCCGGTCCCCGTCATCGCGGCGGTCAACGGACCCGCCGCGGGCGTCGGTGTCTCGATCGCCCTCGCGGCCGATCTCACCTACGCGGCCGAGAGCGCGTACTTCCTGCTCGCCTTCGTCAACATCGGACTGATGCCCGACGGCGGCGCGAGCCTGCTGGTTCCCGCCGCGATCGGGCGGGCCCGGGCCGCCGAGATGGCACTGCTCGGCGAGCGGGTGTCCGCGCAGGACGCCGACCGGTTCGGACTGGTGGCCCGCACCCTGCCCGACGCCGAACTCGCCGCACATGTCGACGCCGTCGCCTCGCGGACCGCATCCGGCCCGCGACGTGCCCTGGAACTGACGAAGCGAGCCCTCAACGCCTCGACGCTCGGCGAACTCGACGCGGCGCTCGCGCGGGAAAAGGACGGCCAGGTCGAACTCCTCGGTTCCGCCGACTTCGCAGAGGGGGCCATGGCGATGCTGGAGAAGCGCCCCGCCCGCTTCGCCTGACCGGACGATCCTTCCCGATCACGGTTCTCGGGGGATCGACTAGGAACTTCCCGGGCGGGAGCAGGGACCGGCGTGCTCGTCGGAACACCCGCTCCCGTCCGGTGAACCCAGCGCTCGACCAGTATTTTCTGCGGTATCCACCCGTTCTCGCTCGGCGACGACGCCTGGAGCGAGTCGGGCCGCATTCGCGGAATCTCCGTTAACAAAAGCTCTGGCCCAAACCGTTCCGGGCCTGTAATGTGCCTCACACATCGACGGCTCGGCACAGGCCGTGCCCGCACTCCCGCCCCGTCACGAGAGGATCATCGATGGTTCCCCCCTCTGTCGTTTCCGAAGCGGTCGGTTCCGACGCGACCCGCTTCCGTAGCAACAACTGGAACAATCAGGTGGCGCGCCACGCCCTGATGATTCCCGATCGCACGGCCTTCCGATTCCGCGGCGAGACCATCACCTGGTCGCAGCTGAACACGCGTGTCGAGAAGCTCGCCGATGCACTCTCGCGTCGCGGCGTCGGCTTCGGCGACCGCATCATCATCCTCATGCTCAACCGTCCGGAGTACGTCGAGATCGTGCTCGCGGCCAACGCCCTCGGTGCCATCGCCGTGCCGGTGAACTTCCGCCTCACCGCACCCGAGGTCGCCTTCCTCGTGGGTGATTCCGGCGCGAAGGCGATCGTCGCGGAGGGACCGCTCGTCCCGCTCGCCGCCGCCGCGCGTGGCCAGGCCGAGGGCATCGAACTGTCCATCACGGTCGGAGCCGAGCCGGAAGGCGACTCGCTCTCCTACGAGGCGCTCGTCGCCGAAGAGGGCGAACCCCACCCGCCGGTGGCGATCCCGAACGACACGCCCGCGCTCATCATGTACACCTCGGGCACCACGGGCCGGCCGAAGGGCGCCGTGCTCACCCACTCCAATCTCGAAGCGCAGTCGCTCACCTGCATCCGGGCCTTCCGTCTGTTCGACGAGTCGGGCATCGGTTTCTGCGCGTCGCCGATGTTCCACATCGCGGCCCTCGGCTCGATCGCCCCGAGCCTGATGCTCGGCACCCCCACCGTCATCCACCCGGTCGGCGCCTTCGACCCGGAGGAACTGCTCGACGTGCTCGAGGCCGAGAACGTCACCAGTCTGTTCCTCGTGCCGGTGCAGTGGCAGGCGATGTGCGCCGCGCAGCGGGCCGAGCCGCGGAAACTGAAGCTGCGCAACATCTCCTGGGGTGCGGCACCCAGCTCCGACACGATCCTGCGGGCCATGGCGGAGACCTTCCCCGACGCCTTCAACGTGGCGGTCTTCGGGCAGACCGAGATGTCGCCCATCACCTGCGTGCTCGACGGCGACGACGCCATCCGCAAGCTCGGCTCCGTGGGCCGGGTCATCCCCACCATCCAGGCGCGCGTGGTCGACGACGAGATGAACAACGTCGCCCCCGGTGAGGTCGGCGAGATCGTCTACCGCGGCCCCACCATGATGCGCGAGTACTGGAACAACCCCACCGCCACCAGCGAGGCGTTCTACGGCGGATGGTTCCACTCCGGCGACCTCGTGCGCGTCGACGAGGAGGGCTTCGTCTACGTCGTCGACCGCAAGAAGGACATGATCATCTCGGGTGGCGAGAACATCTACTGCGCCGAGGTGGAGAACGTCCTGTACGGGCACCCCAAGGTGCTCGAGGCCGCGGTCATCGGCCGCCCCGACGCGAAGTGGGGCGAGGTGCCCGTCGCCGTCGTCGCGCTCGAGCCCGGCAACGACGATCTCACCCTCGACGAACTCCAGCCGTACCTGAACGAGCACCTCGCGCGGTACAAGCACCCCAAGGAGGTCGTGATCGTCGACGCCCTGCCCCGCAACGCGAGCGGCAAGGTCGTCAAGGGTGAACTCCGCGGCGGTCTCCCCGCCGTCACCCAGGGCTGATCCCGGCGCACTCCTCGTACGAACGAACGGGGACCGGACCACTACGGTCCGTGTCCTCGTTCGTCGTCGTTCGGCGCCGGATCGGTGAGGTCGCGTCGGGGGAGCCGTTGAACTACTGGAAGAAGTTGTTGGAAGGACTGGGCGGATGACACCGACCGATGCCCCCACCGGTAACGACACCGAATCCGCAGCGGAATCGCGCGATGCTGCTGCGGCCACCCGTTCCGGCGTGGGCCGGTGGGTCACCGCCGCGGTCGTCGTGGTGTTGCTTGCGGCCGCCGGTTTCTTCGGATTCCGTTGGTGGCAGGCCGAACAGGACGCGGCGCTGCGCGACGACGCGATCACGCAGGCTCGCGAGTACGCAGTGGCGCTCGGCACCTACGACTACCGCTCGTTCGACGACAACCTCACCGCCGTGACCTCCAATGCCACCGAGGAATTCGCCTCCCGCTACGAGGAGGTGGCCGGAGATCTGCGAGAGCTCGTGGCGAACGGGGAGGGTACGTCGGCGGCGCGGGCCGAGCACGCCGGTCTCGAGAGCTTCGACGGCGATGTCGCCACGGTGCTGGTCTTCCTCGATCAGGACGTGAAGAACGTCGTCGTGCCGGAGGGACGTACCGACGCGACCCGCTTCGTCATCACATTGAAGCGGGTCGGCGACCGGTGGTTGCTCGACGGAGCCGACGCACGGTAGCGCGGGCCGGCTCCCGCGGTAGCGGAGCGTCGAATACCACCGACTTCGTCAGGCCTCGGTGAGCGTCTTCGATGCGGTGTCGTCCGGACTCGTCTCGGCCGTGCGCGGGACGGTGAAAGCCGCAGCGACGCAGGCGATCGCGACGACGAAGCACGCCACGGTGTACCACAGGCTGCCGATCGGGTCGCCCGCTTCGGTGACCCCGTCGACGGCGGAGAACCAGTCGGGCAGAGCGCCGATCCACAGCACGGCCATCACAGCGAGATAGGCGACGGCGTACCAGCGGACGAGGTCGTTCGAATAGGGCCGATCGGTGGGTGTGCTCCGCAGTCGAGACCACTGGCGCGAGAGCACGTAGATCGCCACGATCGACAGGATCACGAGTTCGGCAGCATAGATCGTCGCTCGAACAGTCGTGCTGCCCATGCCGATCACGGTCGCCGGCGCCGGGAGGATCACCACACCCACGGACGCGAGAAGCCCGACGGTGATCGTGCGCCAGGTCAGTTCGAGCCCGCCGAAGGTGCGCCCGGCGTCGATGTGCCGGCCGACGAAGAACTGCGCGCAGAATGCGAGCGACATCGGCCACAGAGCAGCGAAGACCACGACGCTGGGCAGCGGAACGGAGTCGAAGAAGGGCTGATTGATCGGATTGTCGAGCGACCACTCCCACCACCGCAGCTGCGGTCCGAGGTGATCGAAGATTTCGTAGAAGGCGTGGTGGACGAAGCCCACGCAGACCGCGCCGACGACGGTGCCGTACTGCCGGAACACCCCGAGCATCCGGACGATCTCGAACGCGATCGTCGCCATCATCGGGTAGATCGCGATGATGTACAGCGGCAGGCGTCCCCACATGAACTCGACGGTGAACACGTTGTGCGCGAACATCGTGTCGAGGTAGTCCTCCACGCCGAAGGCGTCGGGGAAGTACAGCAACGGTTCGATGATGAACAGGAACGCGAGCGTACCGAGCCAGACGACGAGGTTCGTGGCGTCACCGGTGCGCCGCAGCCGGACGATCGCGTACACGAGCATCAGCACCGCCCCGAGCACGATGGTCGCCTCGAGGACGGGCAGCGTCCAGTTCTCCAGCGCGAACGGGCTGCGCAGTTCGAAGATCCCACCGGCTTCGTCGCACGAGAATCCGAGGCGGGTCGAGAGGTCTTCGAAGGTGGGCGAACACAGGTCGGACATCAGTTGTTCCTTCCGCCCACGGTTTCGGCCGTGTACCAGTGCGAGACGTCGTAGCCTTCGTCGAATCGACGGAACCACACGTCGGCGAGCGCCGGCAGCTTCTCGTGGTCGGGATTGTGCTTGGGCATCTGGCTGCGAACGATGCCCACCAGCGCGACGAGCTGTTCGCCGAGCGGCAGGACGTCGAAGGCACGCGGCATCGGGCCGTGGTCCTCGTACTGCAGGAACGGCAACCGGCGCCGCAGGTTCTGCTTACGGCGGTACGACGCGAACATCGACATCGCGTCGATCTTCCGTTCCTCCAGCGGCACATGCTTGTTGAAGCCCTCGCACGCGATGGCGATGACGTCGAGAACGTGCTTGAACACCGAGGGGGCCTGCCGCATGCGGTACAGATCGCTGCCGACCACCGCGTCGAAGATGATGAGCGCCGAACTGCGGTGTTCGACCTCCTCGACGAAATGCCAGATGAACAACGAGGCGACCCGGTCGTCGCCGGGGCGGAAGAGCGATGCGTCGTTGTCGAGCATGAGCTTGAAGACCGGAGTGAAGGTCGCCTCGAGGTCGGCGGTGTACGCGAGGCGGTATTCGGCGGAGGTCTCGGCGGTGAGCTTGTCGAAGGCGCCGATGACGTCGTCGAGCGTCTCCTGCAGCCCCGGATAGCTCTTGATCAGACCCTTCACGTGCTGCCGGTGGGCGGTGGAGTGCTGCCCCTCCTGGTACATGAAGGCGTTGGCCTCTTCGAGGACCTCGGGATCGGTGATGCGCGGGGTGATCTCGCGGATCATGTTCACGATCATCTTCTCGAAGCCGATCGCGAGGAACGAGACGGCGTTGGCCATGCTCGAGAAGGCCGGATTCTCCTCGTTCCACAGGAACGGCACGTCGTAATCCGCGAATGCGAAGCGCATCTTGCGGACCTGCAGGTTCGTCATGGGGTGGTACCTCGTCTCGTCGACACCGGACTGGTTGTGGACCTGGTTGGGACACGGTCGGGGAGGACCTCGGAAGAGCCGGGAGGCCCCCGATCGGCGTGACCATACACGAAATGCGTCATGTGTATGATAGGTGTCCCATTCGCTCGCGGGAGCCCGTTTCGGACCACATCCACCGAGGCCGGCCGTGTTACCGTCGGGCCTTCTCCAGGCGACGGTTCGAGGTAGCGCGAAGTGGCACGTAGACGTGGGTGGGGTGGGAGTCCTCCCGCCAGCGACGAAGAGGCGTCGCAACGGATCGTTGCGGCTGCCGTCGACCTGATCGACCGGACCGGCGCCGAGATCAGCATCGCCGACGTGGCCCAGTCACTCGGGGTGATCCGCCAGACGGTCTACCGCTACTTCCCGAGCGCCGACGCCCTCATGCGCGCGGCCGCCATCGCGTCGGTCGAAGGGTTCCTGGAGCGCCTGACCCGGCAGGTGGCGGGGCTCGACGACCCGGTCGAGTCCATGACCGAAGCCGTGGTCTACACACTCGCGGAGGTGCGTCGCACCCCGCATCTCGGCATCCTGTTGTCGAGCACCTACTCGAACCCGCACCCCGAGGAGATCGCCTCGGAAGAGGCGTGGATGTTCGGCATGGCGATGATCAAGCGATTCGACGTGGACTGGGAGAAGCACGGCTACGACGACGACTCTCTCGCCGAGCTGGTCGAATACGTGCTGCGCACGATGCAGTCGTTCTTCGTGTCACCGGGAACGCCGCCACGCTCCGACGACGATCTGCGCCGCTACCTGCGGCGATGGATGGGGACGGCGATCCTTGCCCAACGGGAGTGGGATTCCGGCAACCCCGCGGAGGGCGATCACTCTCCCGTAGAGTCCGGATCGTGACGAGCGACGAGCAGCAGATCAGGCGTGCCGATCGCACGCGCGACGGCGACCCGCAGAACGTTCCCCGCCCGCTGGAGGGCGAAGCCGACCGCACGGTGGTGGAGACGACCTGGGGAGAGGTGCAGCCGATGCAGGTGGCGGCGGGCGTGGCGACCGTCGGTGAACTCGAGGTGATCGAACTGCTCGACCGGGGTGCTGCGCTCGTGGACACGCGGGTGCCGGATTCCCGGAGCGGGGTGAGCCTCCCCGGTGCCGTGAACATCCCGCACGACGACATCGTCGAGAGGAAGGGCGAGCTCGATACCGCCCGGACGACGATCGTCTTCTGCAACGGTCCCCAGTGCCCTCAGTCGCCCGATGCGATCCGGAAGCTGATCGATGCCGGATATCCCGCGTCCGGACTCGCCTACTACCGCGGGGGCCTGCACGACTGGGCAACTCTGGGATTCCCGCTCGCCTCGGTCTGATCCGGGTCGTGGAAAAGGACTTGCGTTCGCACTGTGACGTAGCTAACATCGAAGGTGCGAATCGAGCTTATGAGACGTCCGCGGACGACAGAGAGAAGCTCGTGAAGCAGAGATCCGGCCCGGAGAACGCGTAAAGCGAATCACCGGGCCGAACCCCTGTTCAGGGGAGGATTCGCGGTCACTTGTCCGGTCGGTGCCGATCGCCGCGACCGCAGCGGGGCTTTCGAAGGGGGACTCGGGTGGGGGAGCGCATCACGACCGTCGAGAGGGACGGACTCCGGTTCGACATCCGCGACGACGGGCCCATCGACGGCGACCCCATCGTTCTTCTGCACGGCTTCCCGCAGGACTCCCGATCCTGGGAGGCGGTCGCGCCCTACCTGCACGCTGCGGGATACCGCACCTTCGCCCCGGATCAGCGCGGCTACTCGCCCGGTGCCCGACCTCGGCGTCGTCGGGACTACCGCCTGCGGCACCTCGTGGACGACGCCGTTGCGCTCATCGACGTGGTGCCAGGCAAGAACGTGCACGTCGTCGGGCACGACTGGGGAGCGGTCGTCGCGTGGGGTCTGGCCACCCGACGTGCCGAACTGGTCCGGACCGTGACAGCGGTGTCCGTCCCGCATCCCGCTGCCTTCCTGCGTGCCTTCGGCACGAGCCTGCAGCTGCTGCGTTCGTGGTACATGCTCGCTTTCCAGGTCCCGTGGATCCCGGAGATTCTGCTGAGCAACGAGGCCGTCGGTCGCTCGGTGTTGCGGCGGACGGGGCAACCCGCCGAGGCAGCCGAGCGGGACTCCGCGCGCATGGCCGATCCCGACGCCGTCCGCGGCGGCGTGAACTGGTATCGAGCCGTGCCCTTCGTGGATCCGAGAGCGACCCTCGAACCCGTTCGCGTGCCCACGCTCATGGTGTGGAGCGACGGCGACGTCGCCATCGCGCCCGCGGGGGTCGACGCGACCGCCCGCTACGTCAGTGGTCCGTACCGACGGGAAACGCTCGTCGGTACGAGCCACTGGATCCCGGACGAGGAGCCGGAGAAGCTCGCGCGGCTGGTCCTCGAACACATCGCCGCGCACGGCTGATCGCCCGGGCGCGTAACCGTCAGGCGCGCAACCGTTCCTGCCGCAGCAGATCGACCTCGGGCAGATCCAGCGGCGGCAGCGAGTCGACTCCCAGAGCGCGCATCAGGAGATGATCGGCGAGTTCGGGATTGCGGGCGAGCACGGGACCGTGCAGATAGGTGCCGATCACCGAACCCTGCACGGCACCTTCGAGTCCGTCGCCCACACCGTTGCCGACACCGCGGTCGACGCGGCCGAGCCCGGTGGCGTCGGAGCCGAGAGTCGTTCCACCACGGTGGTTCTCGAATCCGGTCAGCGGCTGGGTGAGGCCCGACAGCGTGGGGCGGATGACGATCTCGCCGATCGCGCGGGTCTGCTGCGGCGAGGTGGTCGCGTCGAGGATGCCGACACCGTCGACGCGTTCGCCCGAGGACGTCTCGTACCAGTGGCCGAGCACCTGGATCGCGGCGCAGATGGCCAGCACGGGCGCTCCGCGCTCGGCGGCGCGCTGCAGACCCGGATAGCGCTGCAGGTGCCGCGTGGCCAGTCGCTGCGCGGCGTCCTCGGCACCACCGAGGGTGTAGAGGTCGAGGGACTCGGGGACGGGATCGTTCAGTCCGATCTCGACGATCTCGGCGTCGTGACCGCGCATCCGCAGGCGCTGGCGCAGAACCAGGGCGTTGCCGCCGTCACCGTAGGTGCCCATCACGTCGGGCAGGACGAGTCCGATGCGGACGGTCGACTCAGACATGGGCAGCTCTCCTGGCGATGGCGGTGTTGAGATCGCGGAACGCGGTGTAGTTGGCGAGCACCTCCACACGGCCGGGAGGGCACGAGGCGATGGCCTTCAGCGGATCCGGCACCAGTGTGTGCTCGACACCCGCGTAGGTCAGGCGGACGGCGAGATCGGTGCCGCGTTCGCCTGCAGCCACCACCTGCACGCCTTCGAAATGTTCGAAGCGCACGTCCCACAGCCACGACAGGTCCTCGCCGTCGGGCACCTGACCGTTGACGGCGATCACCAGGCCGTCGACGGTCGGGTCGATCATCGACAGGGCCTCCTGCCAGCCGGCGGGGTTCTTCGCGAGCAGCATGTGCACCGAGTGCGGCCCGACCTGCACTGTCTTGTAGCGACCGGCGACCTCTTCGACGACCGAGGCGGCCGCGACGGCCTTCGCCGGATCGGCGCCGAGGGCCACGGCGGCCGCGACCGCCTGGGCGGCGTTGCCCCGGTTGGCGCGACCGGGGAGGGTCAGCTTCAGCGGGAGGACGAGGCCGTCCGGTCCGTACAGGTTCTCGTCGTCGACCCACCAGTCCGGTGTCGGCCGCGCGAAGTCGGAGCCGGTGCTGTACCAGTGGTCGCCCTCGCGGACGATCGGCTCGCCCGTGCGCGGGCAGCTCACCGAGTCGTTGGCCCAGCCGGCGCCCGCGGCGACCCATACGACGTTCGGGTTGTCGTAGGCGGCGGACGTGACGAGCACGTCGTCGCAGTTCGCGACGATCACGGCGTCGGGATGCCGCTTCAGTCCCTCGCGCAGCTTCCGCTCGATCATGTTGATCTCGCCGACCCGGTCGAGCTGGTCGCGGGTGAGGTTGAGCAGCACGATCGCGCGGGGCTCGAGGGCGTCGGCGACGTGCGGGGTGTGGAGTTCGTCGACCTCGATCGCGGCGAGCGGCGCCCGGAGATCGGTGGCGAGCGCGGCGACGATCCCGGCGTCCATGTTCGCGCCGTCCGCCTGGGTGACGACCGAGTCGATGGTCTCGAGCGCGGCCGCGGTCATGCGGGTCGTCGTGGACTTGCCGTTCGTCCCGGTGACGAGCACGGTCTGCCGGCCGTGGCCGAGCTGCTTCATGAGTGCCGGGTCGATCTTCAGGGCGACGAGCCCTCCGATCATCGAGCCCTTACCGCGTCCGGCCTTCTGGGACGCCCACGCGGCGGCTCGGGCTGCGCGCAGTGCGAGCCGTCCACGTGCGGTGATTCCTGTGCTGGTTCCCACGTCGGCGAGTGTTCCACAGGCGTGGGAGCGTTGTGTCGCCGGAGGAGCGTCCTGCTCGTCACACTGCGGTGTCCGCCCTGGGCGGCGAGGGCTCCGACGATGACGATCACACCGCCGATCAGCGACGACGGTGCCGGCTGTTCGCCGAGCGTGATCCACGCGACGGTGAACCCGACGACCGGCACCATGAGCGAGAGCGGTGCGACGGTCCCGGCGGGGTAGCGCGACAGCAGCGAGGCGTAGATGCCGGTGCCGGCAATGGTGCCCGCCAGGACGACGTAGGAGAGTCCGGCCAGGGCCAGGCCCCCGTCCGCAGTGGTGACGGCGGTCCCGAGGGTCGACCACGCCTGCGGACCCTCGGCGAACCAGGAGATCCCGAAGAAGGGGAGCACGGGCACGACGCACATCCACAGCATCAGGCGCATGGGGTCAACGGCGCCCGCCTTGCGGGTCGCGATGTTGCCGACCGCCCACGACAGGCCGGCGAGCAACGCGAGCGTCATAGGGATAAGGCTCACGTCCGCGGCGCCCTGCCCCACGGCGACGATCATCATGCCGGACACGGCGACGACGAGACCGGCGAGGCGGATTCCGTCGAGTCGTTCGCGCAGGAACAGAGCGGCGAGCAGGACCGTGAAGGGCGCGGACGATTGCAGTACGAGGGACGCGAGGCCCGTGGGCAGACCGGCCTCCATCGCCCAGAACAGGAAAGCGAACTGGGCGAAGCCGAACCCGGCGCCGTAGAGCAGGAGCCAGCGCATGGGAACGGCGGGTCGCGGGACGAACAGCAGGACCGGGACGGCGATGATCGCGAAGCGCAAGCCGGCGAAGAAGAACGGCGGGAAGTGATCGAGACCCAGTCTGATCGCGAGGAAGTTGCATCCCCAGAGCACCACGACGGTGAGCGCGAGCAGACGGTCCCGGAACGACATGCCGTCAATTCTTTGCGCAGGAAACAATCAGGACAAGCGAATGTTTCTGAAGGAACTGTGTAGCTTTACTACATGGATGTCGTGCGATTGCGGATACTGCGCGAACTCGCCGACCGCGGGACGGTGGCCGCGACCGCCGCAGCGTTGTCGATGACACCCTCGGCCGTCTCACAGCAGCTCAAGGTGCTCGCGCGGGAGGCGGGAGTACCCCTGCTCGAACCGGACGGCCGGCGTCTGCGGTTCACCGATGCGGGTCGCGCGCTCGTGGTGCGCGCCGACGAGGTCCTCGACGCGCTCGACCGGGCCGCCGACGAGATGACCGCCTACGCCCGGTCGCCTCGCGGACGGGTGCGCGTGGCGTCGTTCCCCTCCGGGGCGGCGCTCCTGCTGCCGGCCGTGCTCGAGGCAGCCGGGACGATCGGTGTCGAGCTGGACGTGAGCGACGAGGACGTCCCCGCCTCGGCCGCGCCCGCACTGCTCGCCGACTACGACGTGGTGCTCACCCACCGCGACGAGCGTTCGGCGCCGCTGTCCGGCCCGCGGGTCCACGTCGAGACACTCATGCGCGAACCGATCGATGTCGTCCTCCCGCCGGGGCACCGGCTCGCGGCGCAGGACCGTGTGCAGGTCGACGAACTGGTGGGGGAGAGCTGGATCAGCGTGCGGGGTGGATTCCCCGTCGACGACGTGTTGCTCTCCGTCGCGGCGGTGACGGGCATCCGGGCGCGGGTCGTGCACCGCATCAACGACTTCCGTGTCATCGAGGAGCTCGTCGCCGCGGGGCACGGGGTGGCCCTGTTGCCGCGGTATTCGGTTCTGCATCCGGCCTTGGTGCGCCTGCCGCTGGCCGGTGTGCGTGCGGCGCGGATCTACGAGCTCGTCACCCGCCCGGGAGCAGCGCGGCGGCCCGCCGTGGGTGCAGTGCTCGACAGCTTCCGGGCCGCGGCGGCACGGAAGCTGTCGATGTGAACGAACGGGTGGTCACGCGGGATCAGGCGAGTGCCTTGGCCTTCAGCGCGTCGAACTCGGCCTGGTCGATGACACCGTCGTCGAGCAGCTTCTTCGCGTCGGCGATGTGCTCGGCGGGCGACTTGCCGGCGACCGAGCGGATGTAGTCGTCCTGCACGGCCTTGTACTGCGCTGCTTCCTTCGCGGACCGCTCGGCCATGCCGCTGCCGTGGACGATCAGATAGATCAGGCCCGTCAGCCACGGGAAGACGAACAGGAAGACGATCCATATCGCCTTGACCCAGCCGGACTGTTCGCGGTTGCGGAACAGATCCCCGATGATCATCCACAGCATGATCAGGTACGCGATGAATGCGAAGCAGACGATGATGTACCAGATGATGTCCATGAATTCCATACGCACACTCCGGGTTCGAGCAGAACGACTCTGCGGGACGAGAATTGCGGAATTCGACGGATATCACCCGTGAACGGGTTCGTTCTCGTCGAACATTCGGAACTGTATCTTTCCGGAGAGTGCGGTAATTGCCCGAAACGGTATTTGCGAGATGAATTGTCGGGGTGAAAATCCCCGAAAACGACGAATGCGGTGGACCCTGATGGGTCCACCGCATTCGGTATCGAGAAGGGTCAGCGGTGTGAGCGGTTCACCGCGGAGACCATCGCGCGCAGCGATGCCGTGGTGATCGACGGGGCGATGCCCACGCCCCACACCAGGACGCTCGTGCCGTCGGGACGCGTGACGTCGGCCTCGACGTAGGCCGCGGCGTTGGCGTCGTCGCCGGCGGACATGGCGTGCTCGGCGTAGCCGCGGACGGCTACCTGGTAACCCAGCGACTCGAGGGCGTCGACGAAGGCCGCCAGCGGGCCGTTGCCGCTGCCGGAGATCTCCTTCTCCACGCCGTCGACCTTCAGTACGGCGGCGATGGTGTCCTCACCGTCGTCGGTCTCGGCCGCGGTGACCTTCTGCCGGATGCGCTCGAGCGGCGAGATCGGGGCCAGGTACTCCTCGTGGAAGATGTCCCACATCTCCTTGGGGCTGACCTCGCCACCTTCACCGTCGGTGACCTTCTGCACGGCCTGCGAGAACTCGATCTGCAGGCGACGCGGCAGGTTCAGGCCGTGGTCGTGCTTCATGATGTACGCGATGCCGCCCTTGCCGGACTGCGAGTTCACGCGGATCACGGCCTCGTAGGTGCGGCCGACGTCCTTCGGGTCGATCGGCAGGTAGGGCACGGCCCAGGTGTGGTCGTCGACGTCGACACCGGCGGCCTCCGCATCGACCTTCATCGCGTCGATGCCCTTGTTGATCGCGTCCTGGTGGCTGCCGGAGAAGGCGGTGTAGACCAGGTCGCCGCCGTAGGGGTGGCGCTCGTGGACGGGCAGCTGGTTGCAGTACTCGACCGTGCGGCGGATCTCGTCGATGTTCGAGAAGTCGATCTGCGGGTCGACGCCACGGCTGAACATGTTCATGCCCAGGGTCACCAGGCAGACGTTGCCGGTGCGCTCACCGTTGCCGAACAGGCAGCCCTCGATGCGGTCGGCGCCGGCCTGGTAGCCCAGCTCGGCCGCGGCGACACCCGTGCCGCGGTCGTTGTGCGGGTGCAGCGACAGGATGATCGAGTCGCGCTTCGCCAGGTTGCGGTGCATCCACTCGATCGAGTCGGCGTAGACGTTGGGGGTGGCCATCTCGACCGTGGCCGGCAGGTTGATGATCACCGGGTTCTCGGGGGTCGCGCCCAGGGTCTCGACGACCGCGTCGCAGACCTCCTTGGCGTACGACAGTTCGGTGCCGGTGTACGACTCGGGGGAGTACTCCCAGCGCCAGTTGGTGTCGGGGTGGTTCTTCGCCTCCTCGAGCACCAGTTCGGCGGCGTCGGTCGCGATCTTCTTGACGGTCTCCTTGTCGGCGCGGAAGACCACGCGGCGCTGCAGGATCGACGTCGAATTGTAGAAGTGCACGATCGCGTTCTGCGCCCCGGCGCACGCCTCGAAGGTGCGCTTGATCAGTTCGGGGCGGGACTGCGTCAGCACCTGGATGGTGACGTCGTCGGGAATCGCGCCGTCCTCGATGATCTCGCGGACGAAATCGAAATCGGTCTGGCTCGCGGACGGGAATCCGACCTCGATCTCCTTGTAACCCATGCGTACGAGCAGATCGAACATGCGCCGCTTACGGGCGGGGCTCATCGGGTCGATCAGCGCCTGGTTGCCGTCGCGCAGGTCCACGGCGCACCACGCCGGGGCACGATCGATGATCTTGTCGGGCCAGGTGCGGTCGGGCAGCGAGATCGACTCGACCTCCTCGGCGAACGGCCGGTACCGGTAGGTCGGCATCGAGGAGTTCTTCTGCTTGTTCCACGACGGCTGGTCGGCCGGGGCCGGCTTGCTCGGCGGCGTGATGGTGCGCGAGCCGGAGGTGAAAGCGTCGGCGGGTGACATGACGTAGCTCCAAAGAGAAAAGGGGACCTGTGGGCCCAGATCGAATATCGACCGGCGCGTCGAAACCCCGCGACGGGAAGCCGGTCTGGTCAGATCCCGCCGCGGCGGCCGAGGAGAAGCACGCGCTGCATGTCCAGCAGTGTATCGCGCCCTCCCCCACCTCGACCAAGTGGCACCTCCCACACGCGCGCGTTCCGTGTGACCGGGTGGCGGTGATGTCGTGACCCGATCGATACGAACGCGCCTGACAGAGCGGTACTTGCGCCCCTAGCGTTACCGGGCGTAACTCCCGCAACATCAGTAACACCGGTATCACCGATATCTCCGGTAACACGACAGGTGAAGGGCGTGTCGATGGGGTCGTTGCGCACGGCGGTGGCCGGATCGTGCAGTGCACTGCTGGCACTCGGACTCATGGCGGTCTCCGCTCCCGCGGCGCAGGCCGAACCCTGCGACTCCGGCCCCCTCGGGTCGGGCTCCGGATCGGGTCTCCCCGGCTCGGGTTCGGGCACCGGATCCTTCGGCACGGGATCGGCCGGCCCCCGGCTCGGAAGCAGCGGATCGGGAAGCGGGGGACTCGCACCCGAAGGACCGCAGGGACCGCTGCCGGCACTCGGCCCGGGACCCACCAGCACCGTGTCCTGGGTGACCGGTCCGCGCAGCCCCAACAGGACCTTCGACAGGTTCTCCATCTCGGGAACCGACCTCGGCATCATGTGGGACAACGGGGAGGAAGGCGACGACCGCCAGATCCTCATGGCCTTCGGCGACACCTTCGGCGACTGCTCGCTGCCCGACCAGCAGTGGCGGCACAACGTCCTCATGCGCACCACCGACGCCGACCTCTCCGACGGCATCGACGTGCCCGATCCGGTGCCCGGCGACCCGCGTGCGGGTTCGCCCGTCCTGCCCTCGGCTCCCGACATCTCTCGCGAACTCGTGGGCAGTCTCGCACTCGACGGCGTCGAGATCACCGTGATACCCACGGCCGGCATCGCCGTCGACGGCGTCCAGTACGTCAACTTCATGTCGGTGCGGTCCTGGGGCGACCACGGCGAGTGGTGGACCAACGCGTCGATGATCGCGACCTCGACCGACAACGGGGAGACCTGGCAGCTCGACCCGGCGACGGCGCGGATCAACCTGCCCCTCGACGTGCCCACGGTGCAGCAGCTGTCCACCGGGAACGAGAACTTCCAGCAGCACGCCTACGTCCGCCACGAGGGATACGTCTACGACTTCGGCACACCGCAGGGCCGGTTCGGCGCGGCCTTCGTCTCGCGCGTCCCCGAGGCCGCTCTGCTGGACCTGGCCGCCTACGAGTACTGGAGCGGCGACGACTGGGTGTCCGGCGACGCCGCCGCGGCCACCCCGGTCGTGCCGCCCGCAGTCGGGGAGATGTCGGTGCAGTTCCTGGGCGGTGAGTTCGTCATGCTCTACGGCAACGAGGCGAACGGCACGATCGAGATGAGGACGTCCGCGAGACCCGAGGGGCCGTGGAGCGAGGCTCGCGTGCTGGTCACCCACCGTGAGATCGGTGGTCTCTACGCTCCGTTCATCCACCCGTGGTCCACGGATACGGACCTCTACTTCACCGCCTCGCGGTGGGGTGACTACAACGTCATGCTGTTGCGCACGACACTTTCCTGAGATGCCCCGGGTCGATGAAAGCCGCGGTCGGTAAGCTGGGCCACTGGACTTGTTCCCGAGACCCGGAGGTTGGCCAGCGTGGCACTCGTCGTCCAGAAGTACGGAGGATCCTCGGTCGCGACGGCCGAGCGGATCCGGCGCGTCGCTGAAAGGATCGTCGAGACCAAGAAGGCGGGCAACGACGTCGTGGTCGTCGTCTCGGCCATGGGAGACACGACCGACGAACTCCTCGATCTCGCGCAGCAGGTGTGCCCGGCCCCGCCGGCCCGCGAGATGGACATGCTCCTCACCTCCGGTGAGCGCATCTCCAACTCCCTCGTCGCGATGGCGATCCACTCGCTCGGCGCCGAGGCCCGGTCGTTCACCGGTTCCCAGGCCGGCGTGATCACCACGGGCAGCCACGGCAAGGCGAAGATCATCGACGTCACCCCCGGCCGCGTGCGCGCCGCCCTCGACGAGGGCAGCATCGTGCTGGTCGCAGGCTTCCAGGGCGTGAGCCAGGACAGCAAGGACATCACGACTCTCGGTCGTGGCGGTTCGGACACGACCGCCGTCGCACTCGCCGCCGCGCTGAACGCGGACGTCTGCGAGATCTACACCGACGTCGACGGCGTGTTCTCCGCGGACCCGCGCATCGTCAAGGACGCGCAGCGTCTCGAGAAGGTCTCCTTCGAGGAGATGCTCGAGCTCGCCGCGTGCGGCGCGAAGGTTCTCATGCTGCGGTGCGTGGAGTACGCCCGCCGCTACAACGTGCCCGTGCACGTTCGTTCGTCGTACACCACCAAGCCCGGCACCATCGTGTCCGGATCGATGGAGGACATCCCTGTGGAAGAGGCCCTGATCACCGGCGTTGCGCACGATCGCAGCGAAGCGAAGATCACCGTCGTCGGCATCCCCGACACCCCCGGTTACGCCGCCAAGGTGTTCCGCGCCGTCGCCGACGCCGAGATCAACATCGACATGGTGCTGCAGAACATCTCGAAGGTCGAGACCGGCAAGACCGACATCACCTTCACCTGCCCGAAGAGCGACGGCCCGCGTGCGGTCGAGCTCCTCACCAAGCAGCAGGGCGACATCGGCTTCACCCAGGTCCTCTTCGACGACCACATCGGCAAGGTCTCGCTCGTCGGTGCCGGCATGAAGAGCCACCCCGGCGTCACGGCCAAGTTCTGCGAGGCCCTCGCCGACGCCGGCATCAACATCGACCTGATCTCGACGTCGGAGATCCGCATCTCCGTGCTGGTGGATGACAACGAACTCGACGACGCCGTGCGCGCTCTGCACGCGGCATTCGAGCTCGGCGGCGACGAAGAGGCCGTCGTGCACGCAGGAACGGGGCGGTAATCGTGACCACCAATCAGGCGAGCGAAGCGACGGGCAAGACCATTGCAGTTGTAGGCGCCACGGGGCAGGTCGGTATCGTCATGCGCACCCTCCTCGAGGAGCGCAACTTCCCGGCCGACACCGTCCGGTTCTTCGCGTCGGCCCGCTCGGCCGGCAAGAAGCTGCCGTTCCGTGGTGAGGAGATCGTGGTCGAGGACGTCGCGGCGACCTCCGACGAGGATCTGAAGGGCATCGATATCGCGCTGTTCTCGGCCGGTGGCACCCTCTCCAAGGAGCAGGCTCCGCGCTTCGCGGCCGCCGGGGCGATCGTCGTCGACAACTCGTCGGCGTGGCGCAAGGACCCCGAGGTCCCGCTCGTCGTGAGCGAGGTCAACCCGGAGCAGGTGAAGAACCCGCCGAAGGGCATCATCGCCAACCCGAACTGCACCACGATGGCCGCGATGCCGGTGCTCAAGGCACTGCACGACGAGGCCGGGCTCCAGCGCCTGATCGTGTCGAGCTACCAGGCCGTCTCCGGTAGCGGCCTGGCGGGCGTCGAGGAACTCGTCGGCCAGGTGCGTGCCGTCGCCGACGAGGCCGACAAGCTCGTCCACGCGGGCGACGCCGTCGACTTCCCGGCCCCGAACAAGTACGTCGCGCCCATCGCGTTCAACGTCGTCCCGCTCGCCGGGTCGATCGTCGACGACGGCACGGGCGAGACCGACGAGGATCAGAAGCTGCGCAACGAGTCGCGCAAGATCCTCGGCCTGCCGGACCTGCTCGTGTCGGGCACGTGCGTGCGCGTTCCCGTCGTGACCGGCCACTCGCTGTCGATCAACGCCGAGTTCGAGCGGCCGCTGTCGGTCGAGCGTGCGCAGGAACTGCTCGCGAACGCTCCGGGTGTCCGTCTCGTCGACGTGCCGACCCCGCTCGCCGCCGCGGGCGATGACGTCTCGCTCGTGGGCCGCATCCGCCAGGATCCGGGTGTTCCGGAGGGCCGCGGTCTCGCGCTCTTCGTCTCGGGTGACAACCTGCGCAAGGGTGCCGCTCTCAACACCATCCAGATCGCGGAGTTGCTCGTCTAAAGGCTCTCCGGACCTGCTCGACGGAGCGGGTGGACCTCTTCGGGTCCACCCGCTCCGTTGCGTTTCGGGCCGGACCCGGGACGCTCGAGAAATATTTACAAGCAGTCTGGACTGTTTGTTGTTTTCCCGTTACGCTGCGAAGCGTGATCCAGGACACTGCGTCGAACGGTGGTCGTACCCAGGCGCAACGCACCGCCGCGACGCGAGCCAAGCTGCTCGACGCCGCGGTCGACTCGCTCGTCGAGCACGGCTACTCGGGCACCAGCACGCAGGGCATCGCCAAACGTGCCGGAGTCTCGCGAGGCGCCCAGCTCCACCACTTCCCGACGAAGGAGAGCCTCGTCGTCGCGGCGGTCGAGCACCTCGTCGACAAGCGGCTGCAGGAGATCCTCGAGAAACGGCCCGATCCGGAGCACGGCTTCGAGGCGCTCATGGACGCCTTCTCCGGTCCGCTCTTCGCCGCAGCGCTCGAACTGTGGGTCGCGGCGCGGACCGATTCGTCCCTGCACGAGGCGATGATCCCGCTCGAACGCAAGGTCTCGGACGCGCTCCGCACGGGCTGCCTGGAGATCATGGGCGACAGGGTCTCGCCCGACCACATCGACCTCAGCATCGAAATCGCCCGGGGCTTCGCCGTCTCGGCCCTGATGCGTACCCCCGAATCCGATCGAGAATTCCGGGAGCGCCTGCTCCCGGTCTGGAAGGCGCTGGTGATGAAATGAGTCTCGCACTGCTTCCCGATCACGTGCACACGCTCGTCGTCGGCGCGGGCTTCGGCGGCATCGGCATGACCGCAACACTGTTGCGCGAGAACCCCGATGCCGACGTCCTCGTCCTCGAGCGCGGTGACGACGTCGGCGGAACCTGGCGTGTGAACACCTATCCCGGTGCCGCATGCGATGTTCCGAGTGCGCTGTACTCGTTCTCCTTCGCGCCCGAACCCGACTGGTCGCGAGCGCACGGCACCCAGGAGGAGATCTACGCGTACCTCCGCCGCGTCGCACGTGAGCAGGGCGTGACCGACCGGACGATGTTCGGGTGCGAACTGCGCGAGGCCCAATGGGACGCCGAACGTGCCGTGTGGCGGATCTCCACCTCCCGCGGCGACCTGACGGCCGACGTGCTCGTCGCCGCGACCGGTGCCCTCTCCACACCCACCTACCCGAAGGTGCCCGGCCTGGAGTTGTTCCGCGGCAAGAAGTTCCACTCGGCCGAATGGGATCACGACCACGACCTCACGGGTGAGCGTGTCGCCGTCATCGGCACCGGCGCCTCTGCCATCCAGTTCGTGCCGGCGATCGTCGACCGCGTCGAACACCTCACGCTGTTCCAGCGCACCGCCTCCTGGGTGATGCCCAAGCACGACCACGTCATCGCGCGGTCGGTCCGCACGCTCTACCGGCGCTTCCCCGTGGCGCAGAAGCTCATGCGCGGATTCGTGTACGGGCAGAAGGAAATCTACGTCGTCGGCATGACGAAGCCCTTCGCCCGCAAGTACCTCCTGCCGCTGTTCGAGGTCCGGGCACGGCAGGTGCTGCGCAAGAACGTGCGCGATCCCGAGCTGCGCAAGCGCCTGACCCCCGATTTCGCGATCACCTGCAAGCGGATCCTGTTGTCCAACGACTGGTTCCCCGCCATCACCCGGCCGAAGGTGGACGTGGTGTCCTCCGGTCTGGCCGCGGTCACCGAGAACGGCGTCGTCGACGACAAGGGCACCGAGTACCCGGTCGACACCATCATCTTCGGCACCGGCTTCACGCCGACGGAACCGCCCGTCGCGCACCACATCCGCAGTGGCGACGGCCGCACCCTCGCCGAGGCCTGGGACGGCAGCCCCTCGGCCTATCTCGGCATCACCGTGCCCGGCTTCCCCAATCTGTTCCTCATGTACGGCCCCAACACCAATCTCGGCCACAGCTCGATCGTGTACATGCTCGAATCCCAGGCCGATTACATCTCCGACGCGCTGCGCACGATGGAGCGTCGCGGCATCTCGGCCGTGGAGGTGCGTGACGACGCGGTGCGCCGCTACACCGCCGATCTCGACCCGGCGCTGAACAACACGGTCTGGAACCAGGGCGGTTGCAGCAGCTGGTACATCGACGAGAAGGGCCGCAACTCCGTGATGTGGCCGACCTTCACGTGGCAGTACCGGGCGCGGACCAAGCAGTTCGACCCGGAGAGCTACACCGAGCACCGCGCGACGGCAGGAGCAGGCGCATGACCCATTACGACGTCCTCGTCATCGGATCCGGATTCGGCGGCAGCGTCGCAGCGCTGCGCGCCACCGAGAAGGGATACAAGGTAGGTGTTCTCGAGGCCGGACGGCGCTTCGAGGACGACGAGCTGCCCGAGACGAGCTGGCGGCTGCGCAAGTACCTGTGGGCACCGCAGCTGGGGTGCTACGGGGTGCAGCGCATGCACCTGCTGCCCAATGTGCTCGTCATGGCCGGAGCGGGGGTGGGCGGCGGGTCGCTGAACTACGCCAACACCCTGTACAAGCCGCCGACGCCGTTCTTCCGCGACCCGCAGTGGGGTCACATCACCGACTGGGAAGCGGAACTGACCCCGTACTACGACCAGGCGGCACGGATGCTCGGCGTCCGACCCAATCCCAGCACCACGCCCGCGGACGAGGTGATGCGTCAGGTCGCCGACGAGATGGGTGTCGGTCACACCTACACGACGACCCCGGTCGGCGTGTTCTTCGACGAGCCCGGCAGGACGGTGCCCGACCCGTTCTTCGGCGGTGCCGGCCCCGACCGCACCGGCTGCACCGAGTGCGGCAGCTGCATGACGGGTTGCCGTGTGGGAGCGAAGAACACGCTCGTCAAGAACTACCTCTACCTCGCGGAGAAGGCCGGCGCGCACATCCACGCCCTCACGACGGTGACCCGTGTGGTGCCCCGCGCCGGTGGTGGATACGAGGTCCACACCCGCAGCACGAACGGCATCAGGAAGCGCCGCAAGGTCTTCACCGCCGACCAGGTGGTGATCGCCGCCGGTACCTACGGCACGGCGCGCCTGCTGCTCGCGAGCCGCGAGACCGGTGACCTGCCGAACCTGTCTCCGGCACTCGGCACCGTGGTGCGCACCAACTCCGAGGCGGTGCTCGCCGCGACCGCGCAGGACCGCGTCGTCGACTACACGAAGGGCGTGGCCATCACGTCGTCCTTCCACCCCGACGACCACACCCACATCGAACCGGTGCGATACGGCAAGGGCAGCAACCTGATCGGCCTGCTGCAGGCGCTGCTCGTGGACGGTGGCACGCGGATGCCGCGACTGCTGAAGTTCTTCGGTGTCGCCGCGAAGAATCCCGCTGCCTTCCTCCGCTCGCTGTCGGTGCGGAACTGGTCCGAGCGCACGGTCATCGCTCTGGTCATGCAGACCGACGACAACTCGCTCGAGCTCGCGACCCGGCGCACGCCGATCGGTCGCGGCCTGACCAGCAAGCAGGGGCCGGGTACCCCGCCGCCCGAGTGGATCCCGGTGGGGCACGAGGCGGTCCGCCGCGTCGCCGACAAGATCGACGGTGATGCCGGCGGTTCGATCGCCGACCTGTTCAACATCCCGATGACCGCGCACTTCCTCGGCGGGTGTGCGATCGGCGATTCGCCGCGTACCGGCACCGTCGACCCGTACCTGCGCGTCTACGGGCACGAGGGTCTGCACGTCGTCGACGGCTCCGCGGTGAGCGCCAACCTCGGCGTGAACCCGTCCCTCACGATCACCGCGCAGGCCGAACGTGCGCTGGCGCTGTGGCCGAACAAGGGGGAGAAGGACAACCGGCCTCCGCTCGGGTCGGCCTACGAACCCGTGCAGCCCGTGCAGCCCGTGCGACCGGTCGTGCCCGTCGAGGCCCCGGCGGCGCTGCGACTCCCCATCACTCCCGTTCGGAAGGAGAGCGCCCGTGCTCTGGACAGTGCCTGAGAGCGAGGACGACCGCACCGACTATCCGGTCTCGCCGCCACCGCCCTGGCCGGCCGCCGTGCGGGCCACCCTGTGGTGGCATCGCAGCACCTCGGACGCCGCCCAGTACGGGCCGACCGGCGCGACCCTGCCCATCACCCTCGCAATGATGGTCGACTACCTCGACTCGCCGGTCGGGCCGTACCGCGAGGTGCTGGCCAGCCCGGTGCTGCGTCGTGGCGTGATTCCGGCGATGGCGGTGCCGTTCATCGCCGTCGACTCCGAACCGTCGGTACACGGTGGTCGTGAGCACTGGAAGCTGCCGAAGGTACTCGCGAAGTTCGACGGGGACGTCCTCGGCGACTTCTCCGCGACCGGCGCCCGATGGAGCGTGGCAACCTCGGCCGCGCCGAAGGGGCCGGAGCTGCCGATCGCAGGTGGACTGACCTTCGCCCAGCCGATCCCCGGCGGCGCCGTCGAACGCGCCACCGCCCGGCTGCGGGGGAAGTTCCGCTACGCGCGGGTGACCGTCGCGGCGGAGGGACCGACGCTGAGCCGCTGGCTGCGCCCCGGCACCCACCACGGCATCGTCATCACCTCCGGGCGGATGTCCACGGGCGCGTCGCGAGTCGTGTCGCGTATGTAGGTCAACCGGTGTCGTGGGTGCGCCGCGGTGCCGGCTGCACCCACGACGCCAGCAGGTTCATCGCCTCCCGGGACGATGAATCGGGCGCGGTGGAGTAGAGGAACAACGTCTGGTTCGGGTCGTCGGGGAAGGTGAGCGATTCGAAGTCCACGGTGAGCTCGCCGACCACCGGATGGTTCAGGTGCTTCGATCCGTGCGTGCGCCGGTGGACCTGGTGCTCGGACCACCAGTGCCGGAACTCGGGACTCGCGAGCGAGAGCTCACCGACCAGTTGTTGCGCCAGCGGGTCGTCGGGGGTCGTGCCGACGTCGAGGCGCAGACTCTCCACCGCCGTCCGGGCCTGTTGTTCCCAGTCGGCGAACAGGTTCCGGGCCTCCGGACTGAGCAACATCCAGCGCGCGTAGTTGCGCTCCCGCGGCGGCATCGCATCGAAGTCGGCGAACAACGCCCGCGCCAGCCGGTTGCCGGCGAGCACGTCGGTGCGATGGCCGAGGACCAGCGCGGGCTGCGAGTCGAGACCGTCGAGCAGTTGGTACAGGCCGGGCCGCACACGTTGGACCGCACCGCGAGTGCGTCGGCCGGGTCGGGTCGAGGCGCCGATCAGGTCGTCGAGATGGGTGCGACCCGCATCGTCCAGACCCAGGGCCCGCGCGCGCGCGTCGAGAACCTGGCGTGACGGGACGATCCGACGGCCCTGCTCGAGTCGGGTGTAGTAGTCGGTGGACACCCCGGCGAGCAGGGTGACCTCTTCGCGCCGCAATCCCGGCACCCGCCGTACGCGCCCGTCCGCCGGCAGCCCGGCGTCGCCGGGTTCGCGTGCGGCGCGGGCACGGCGCAGGAAGTCCGCCAGTTCGTGATTTCTGGGAGCGGCCACCCGGCCATTGTCTCTCCGGGCAGGCGAGCGTGCCTGGTCCTCGCAGTCCTATGTTGCCGGATCCGAGGCTGCCGGGGACCAGGACGGGCAGGGCCGAAGATGCGCTCCCACGGGGCATGTTCGAGCGGGATTCTGGGATCACCCCGGCGGCGAACCCGCCCCGGAGATTCGAAAGGACAAGAATCATACTCGAATCCACCACCACCACAACCTGGTTCGTCACCGGTGCCTCGCGGGGTCTCGGTCTCGAGATCGTCGCTCAGCTCCTCCGGCGCGGTGACGACGTCGCGGCCACGACACGCTCGGTCGAGCGTCTGACCGCGGCCCTCGACGGCGTCGGCTCCGGCCGGCTCCTGCCGCTGCGGGTCGACCTGACCGACCAGCCGCAGGTCACCGCGGCCGTCGCGCAGACCCGGGAGCACTTCGGCGGACTCGATGTCGTCGTCAACAACGCCGGCTACGGATATCTCTCCGCCGTCGAGGAGATCGCCGACGACGACGCACACGCGATGTTCGACGTGCAGATCTTCGGGGTGCTGAACGTGCTGCGGGCGGCGCTTCCGGTGTTCAGGAGCAACCGACGCGGGCACATCGTCAACGTCTCGTCGATCCTGGGGCTCACGACCTTCCCGGGTTGGGGTCTCTACAGCGCGGGAAAGTTCGCGCTCGAGGCCCTGACGGAAGCGCTCGCCGCGGAGGTCGCCGATCTCGGTATCGGGGTGAACCTGATCGAGCCGGGATACGTGCGGACCGATTTCCTGACGAACGACTCGCTCGCACTTCCCGATTCGACACTCGGTGAGTATCCGACCGTGCGGGAGACGACCGAGGCGCACCGGGCGATGCACGGTACCCAGCTCGGAGATCCCGCGAAGGTCGCGGCCGCGATCATCGAGGTCGCCGTCTCGGGTACCGCTCCGCTGCACCAGTTCCTCGGTTCGGACTCGCTCTCGTTCGCCGAGACGCGGGTGAAGGCCCTGCAGGCGGACCTCGACGCATCCCGGGCGCTGGCGGGCACCGACCACACCGACCTCTGATCCGATCGGAGACCCGAAGTGGGGCGTGACGGGCACCGCACCGATCCTTTTCTTGACTTATTCCAGAAAAGGGGCATACTTGGTGTCATGCAACAAGGACACGAGCATCACTTCGACCCCAAGGAGCAACTGCGCTCCGTGGGTCTGCGGGTGACCGCTCCCCGCGTTGCCGTACTGAGAACCGTTGCCGAGCATCCGCATTCCGATGCGGACGGAATCGCCGCCCACGTGCGCGACGAACTCGGCTCGGTGTCGACGCAGGCCGTGTACGACGTACTCAAGGCATGCGTGGGGAACGGGTTGCTCCGCCGGATCGAACCGGCCGGATCACCCGCACGGTACGAGACCCGCATCGGCGACAACCACCACCACCTCGTGTGCCGCGCATGCGGCACGGTCGTCGACATCGACTGCGTCGTCGGGGCCGCACCCTGCCTGACGCCGTCCGACGACCACGGCTTCGTCATCGACGAAGCAGAGGTCACCTTCTGGGGCCTGTGCCCCGATTGTCGCGCCGACTAGCGCCCACTCGCTTCACCGGTGGTCCGGCCCCTCCGCGGGGCCGAACCACCGGCTTCGTGTCCCGAGACCCGGAACACCCGTATTCGGAGGTCACCATGACGAATGCCCGTTACACCACGAACAACGTCGGTATCCCCGTCGCCAGCGACAACGAGTCACTGACCGCCGGCACCCAGGGCCCGATCCTGCTCCACGACCACTACCTGGTCGAGAAGCTCGCGCACTTCAACCGCGAGCGGGTGCCCGAGCGCGTCGTGCACGCCAAGGGCGCCGGCGCGTTCGGTGAGCTCGTCGTCACCGAGGACGTCTCCGCCTACACGAAGGCCGAGCTGTTCCAGCCGGGCGCGAAAACCGAGATGCTGGCACGCTTCTCGACGGTCGCCGGTGAACAGGGCAGCCCCGACACCTGGCGCGACCCGCGCGGTTTCGCTCTGAAGTTCTACACCGAGGACGGGAACTACGACCTGGTCGGCAACAACACGCCGATCTTCTTCATCAAGGACCCGATCAAGTTCCCCGACTTCATCCACTCGCAGAAGCGTCTGCCCGGCTCCGGCCTGCGCGACCACACGATGCAGTGGGACTTCTGGACCCTGCGCCCCGAGACCGCACACCAGGTCACCTGGCTGATGGGTGACCGTGGCCTGCCGCGCACGTGGCGCCACATGGACGGCTTCGGTTCGCACACCTACCAGTGGATCAACGCCGACGGTGAGCGCTTCTGGGTGAAGTACCACTTCAAGACCGACCAGGGCATCGAGTTCCTCACCCAGGACGAGGCCGACCGCCTCGCCGGCTCGGATCCCGACTACCACCGCGCCGACCTCTACACGGCGATCGAGCGCGGCGAGTTCCCGAGCTGGACGCTCCACGTGCAGATCATGCCGGTCGCGGAGGCGGAGAACTACCGGTTCAACCCGTTCGACCTGACCAAGGTGTGGTCGCAGAAGGATTACCCCCTGATCAAGGTCGGCACCATGACCTTGAACCGCAACCCGCGCAACTTCTTCGCGGAGATCGAGCAGGCCGCGTTCGCCCCGTCGAACGTCGTGCCGGGCATCGGATTCTCGCCCGACAAGATGCTGCTCGGCCGCGTGTTCTCCTACGCCGACGCCCACCGCTACCGCATCGGTGTCAACCACGCACAGCTGCCGGTGAACTCCGCGAAGGCCGCCCGTGTCGACTCCTACAGCAAGGAGGGCAACATGGCCTACACCTTCAACGATCCGCAGACCCCGGTCTACGCGCCGAACAGCTTCGGTGGTCCGCATGCCGATCCCGAGCGGGCCGGCGACGAAGGTCTGTGGAACTTCGGAACCGAGGCCGTGCGTGCGGGATACGTGCAGCACCCCGAGGACGACGACTTCGGTCAGGCGGGCACCCTCGTCCGCGACGTGATGGACGACGCGGCACGCGAACGCCTCGTGAACAACATCGTCGGACACGTCCTCGGCGGTACCTCGGAGGCGCTCTACGAGCGGATCTTCGAGTACTGGCGCAACGTCGACGAGGAGCTCGGCAAGCGGGTCGAGGCGGGCGTGCGCGCCGGAGCCTGACCCGTCACCGGGGGAGATGCGGCGGGATCAGAGCAGTCCCCACCAGTAGATCAGGGCTGCCAGCGCCAGCACGATCAGCGTGGTGTCCATGTCGCTCTCCCTCCATCCGACGGCAACAACTCCATCTTCCTCGCACACGAGGAGTCCGGCACAGACGGCAGGGTCGTCCACCTCTTACGGTGGGCGGCCCTGCCGGCGTCTGCCGAACATATCGGCTGTTCGAACACGCGTGTGACAGCTGTGTCGGCTGTGGTTGTTAGGTTGGAGATCCGGGCCGGCGTCGTCACGCGGGGCCGGGTTCGCGCTCGTTCGTCGAAAGGTGTTGTCCGACATGGTGATGGGTCCTACCCATGCAGTATCCGGGGCGCTGGTGGGGCTCGTCGTCGCAGATCTGCTTCCTCCCGACTGGGGTGCACCCGCGTCCACCGCGGAGACCTTCGCCTTCGCGGCGGTGTGTTCGGGGGCGGCCCTGCTACCGGATCTCGACACGGCACAGTCGACGGTCGCGAGGTCGTTCGGGCCCGTGAGCCAGACCTTCGCCAAGGGCATCGACGCGGTCTCGCTCGGCTACTACTCGCTCACCAAGGGCAGCCGCGACCGGAAGCGGCGCGGCGGGCACCGCACCATGACGCACACCGCGCTGTTCGCGGCACTGCTCGGAGCCGGAGTCTCGGCGCTCGTCGCGAGCTTCGGCAGGGAAGCGATCATCGGGGTCCTGTTCGTCACTCTCGGTCTCGCGCTGCGTGGGTTGTTCGGATCGTGGGCGAAGAAGCGCGGGTGGGTGGTCGTCACCCTGAGCGCGGCAGTGCTGTCGATCCTGTCGTGGACGTGGTTCCCGCAGGAGGTCGCGTCGACGGGCCTGGGGGTCGCGGTGGCCCTCGGATGCGCGACGCACTGTCTCGGCGACGCCATCACCAAGGAGGGCATCCCCTTCCTCGCGCCGTTCGTGCCCTGGCGCGGGTCGCGCTGGTGGGAGATCAAGCTGCCGTCGGCGTTGTCCATCCGTGCGGGTGGGCCGTTCGAGCTCGGCATCCTCGGTCCGGCTCTCACCGTTGCGGCGGTCGCGATGGCCGTCTGGTCGGTCGACGGCGCGCCCGAACACATCCTCGGCACGTTGGAGGCGTCGGGCCTGTCGTTCTGGAGCGAGGGCACCGCACACCGGTAGCGGCACTGGAGAATAAAGAGAACTTGTTCTATTTTTGCGGAGTCCGTGCCCGCAGAACAGAACGGAACCCGCCCTCGTGAGCACTCGAGCCTCTGGTCCCACACTCAGTCGTCGAGGTCTTCTCGGAGCAGCCGCAGGAGCGGCCGTCCTTGCAGGCACGGGATGGACGCTCGCGGGTGCGGTGCCGCTCGGCGACCCGGCTGCCACGATCCCGGCGCCGCCGGACTTCCCGGCCGACATCCCGCTCTCGCAGCAACAGTTCGTCAACTGGGCGAAGACCATCCAGTTCGACGCGGTGTGGACCGCGACCGCGCGCACCGCCGACGACGTCGTCCGCCTCGCGAACTGGGCACACGCCCACGGTTTCCGGATCCGTCCCCGCGGGTCGATGCACAGCTGGAGTCCGCTCACCCTCGAGGCCGGGCAGGACATCGAGAACGTCGTGCTGGTCGACACCATGTCGCAGCTCAACCAGGTCGTCGTCGACGCGGGAGCCGCACCTGCGCGCGTGACCGCCGGCGGTGGCGCGAGCATCGAAGCGATCCTCACCGCGCTCGAAGCGAACGGACTGGGGTGGGCCAACTCGCCGGCCATCGGGGACATCTCCATCGCGGGGGCACTGTCGATCGGTGCCCACGGCGCCACCTACCCGGCAGCGGGGGAGACGGTGGTCCCCGGCCAGTCGTTCGGCTCGCTGTCCAATCTCGTCCTGGCTCTGACCGCCGTGGTGTGGAACCCGTCGGCCGGTGCCTACGAACTCCGCGAGTTCCGCCGCGCCGACCCGGAGATCGGACCCCTGCTCGCCCACCTCGGACGCACCTTCGTCACCTCCGTGACGTTGCAGGCCGGAGCGAACTACCGGGTGCGCTGCCAGAGCTTCACCGACATCCCGTGGCGCGAACTGTTCGCACCGCCCGGCTCGCCGGGGCGCACCTTCGAGCGCTACGTCGAGGAACACGGTCGGGTCGAGGCGATCTGGTTCCCCTTCACCGAGACACCCTGGCTCAAGATCTGGTCGGTCTCCCCGGAGAAGCCCGCCGCCTCCCGTGAGGTGCAGGGCCCGTACAACTACTATTTCTCGGACAGCCTGCCCGAGGAGCTCACCGACCTGCTGGGGCAGGTCGTGCGCGGCGCCCAGGGCGTCACACCGGCCTTCGGTGCGTCGCAGTTCGGAGCGGTGGCAGCGGGACTCGCAGCGACCGGCACGAACGATCTGTGGGGCTGGTCCAAGGACCTGCTGTTCTACCTGCGCGCCGCGACCCTGCGCGTGGTCGCCGGCGGCGGTGTCGTCGTGACGAGACGCGACAACATCGCCCGCGTCATCAACGAGTTCACGACGTGGCTGCACGAGCGGATGACGCACTACGCCTCGCTCGGCCAGTACCCCGTGAACATGCCGTTCGAGGTGCGTCTGTGCAAGGTCGACGACGCCGACGAGGTGCTCGTCGACGCTGCCGGTGTGCCGGACCTGTCGCCGGTGCGTCCCCGCCCCGACCGCCCCGACTGGGACACCGCGATCTGGATGAACGTGGTCTCCATCCCCGGAACGGCAGGGATGCCGGCCTTCTTCCGCGAGATGGAACAGTGGATGGCCGCCCACTACTCGGGCGACTACGCGACCTTCCGTTCCGAGTGGTCGAAGGGCTGGGCGTTCGACGACCAGGGCGGCTACCGCGACCCCGGTTTCCTCGGGGAGACGGTGCCGGCCATGTACCGCACCGGGTTGCCGTCCGGCCAGGGTTGGGACGCCGCGCTCGCAGCCTTCGAGCAGTACGACCCGCATCGGGTGTTCAGCAACCGGTTCCTCGACCGGTTGCTGCCCTGACGTCCCGTCTCAGCACCCCGTGTGCGAGAAGGCCCGCATGTAGCCGGCGGTCTGATAGGCGTACGCCCATGCCCAGTACGACAGGGCGATGTCGGCGGGGCTGGCGGCCATGATGAGCTCGCCGGCTTCTGCGCCGGCACGGCGTCCTCTTTTCCCTGCGCAGAAGCACCGTTCCAGGAGCGGATGGCGGCCTATTCTGCTCTTACGCCCTGCGGCAGAACAGCTCGCAACCTCGGGTCGTGCCCGAAGCGATGGGGTTCCCCTCCGGGGAGAGGATCGCGATGACTCGGATCGGTAGGACCCCGAGGACCGGACTCCTGCGTGCCAAGTCGGTGGAGCAGTCCATCCGTGACACGGACGAACCGGATTCGAAATTGCGCAAGGACCTGACCGCCTGGGATCTCATCGTGTTCGGCGTCGCAGTCGTCATCGGCGCCGGCATCTTCACGCTCACCGCCCGCACCGCGGGTAACGTCGCCGGTCCGTCGGTGTCCCTGGCCTTCGTGTTCGCTGCGATCGCGTGCGCGCTCGCAGCCCTCTGCTACGCCGAGTTCGCCTCGACCGTGCCTGTCGCCGGCAGTGCCTACACCTACTCGTTCGCGACCTTCGGAGAGTTCGTCGCGTGGATCATCGGATGGGATCTCATCCTCGAGTTCGCCCTCGCCGCAGCGGTGGTGGCGAAGGGGTGGTCGCTCTACCTCCACGAGGTCGTGGCCGTGTCGTCGAGCGTCATGATCGGACCGGTGAAGATCGACTGGGGTGCGATCCTGATCGTCGCGGTGATCGGCGTGCTGCTCGCCACGGGAACCAAACTCTCGTCCCGGGTCTCACTGGTCATCACGTCGATCAAGATCGCAGTGGTGGTGTTCGTGGTGGTTCTCGGCGCCTTCTACATCGAGACCGAGAACTATTCGCCGTTCGTCCCGCCCTCGGAAGCCGGCGACACAGGTGAGGGGTTGCACCAGTCGTTGTTCTCGTTCGCGACCGGGGCAGGCGGCAGCACCTTCGGCTGGTACGGGTTGTTGGCCGCAGCCAGCCTGGTGTTCTTCGCGTTCATCGGATTCGACGTCGTCGCCACCACGGCCGAGGAAACGCGCAACCCGCAGAAGGCGGTGCCGATCGGCATCCTCGGCTCGCTCGCGATCGTGACGGTGCTGTACGTGGCCGTCAGCCTCGTCCTCACCGGCATGGTCGACTACACCGAGCTCGAAGGGGACGAGTCGACACTGGCGACGGCCTTCGCACTCAACGGGATGGACTGGGCCAAGAACCTGATCTCGATCGGCGCCCTCGCGGGTCTGACCACGGTCGTGATGGTGCTGATGCTGGGTCAGACGAGGGTGCTGTTCGCGATGGCACGGGACGGACTCATGCCACGCGGGCTCTCCCACACGGGCAGCCATGGAACTCCGGTACGCACGACGGTGCTCGTGGCGGTGATCGTCGCAGTACTCGCGGGGCTCGTGCCGCTCGGCACTCTCGAGGAGATGGTCAACATCGGCACACTCTTCGCGTTCGTACTCGTGTCGATCGGCGTGATCGTGTTGCGGCGCACGCGACCGGACCTCGAACGCGGGTTCCGGGTGCCGCTGGTACCTCTGGTGCCCATCCTTGCGGTGATCGCCTGTGTGTGGCTCATGGTGAATCTGTCCGTCGAGACATGGTTGCGGTTCGTGGCATGGATGCTCCTCGGCCTGATCATCTACTTCGCCTACAGCCGGAACCACTCCGTCCTCGCGACCCCATCCCGGGTTCGGGCCGGCCCGGAAACGTAGTCGGGAAAGCAATCAGGGCACTTTCTCCGCGAGGAGAAAGTGCCCTGACGAGTTCTTCCACGAGTCGGGGTGGCGGGATTCGAACCCACGACCTCTTCGTCCCGAACGAAGCGCGCTACCAAGCTGCGCCACACCCCGTATTGAACCTCGGTCAGCTTACAACACGAGGCCGCAGAAGATTAAATCGGCTGGTCAGCGACGTAACCCGGCGCGCTCTGCCGCATCGCCGCTGGCCTGCTGCGCGGTGTCGCGCGAGGCCGGAACGAGGGTCAGCAGAGTGGCCTCCGGACGGCAGAAGAACCGAGCGGGAGCGAACGGCGACGTGCCGATGCCCGCGGAGACGTGCAGTCGCATGTGGGCACCCCAGCGCGACGCGCCCTTCACCCGCGACCGGTCGATCCCGCAGTTGGTCACCAGCGCGCCGTAGAACGGCAGGCACAGCTGGCCGCCGTGGGTGTGGCCGGCGAGGACGAGGTCGTAGCCGTCCTCGGCGAAACGATCGAGCACCCGAGGCTCGGGGGAGTGCGTCATGCCCAGTCGCAGATCGGCCGAGGGATCGGCCGCACCGGCGATCGTCTCGTAACGGTCGCGGTCGAGATGCGGGTCGTCGACACCACCGACGGCGATGCGTACGCCGCCGACCTCGATGTCACGGCGCACGTGCGTCATGTCCTGCCAGCCACGTTCGGTGAACGCCGCACGCAGGTCGCCCCACGGGAGCGGAGGACCGTAGACGCGATCGTGGTCCTTGTCGAAGTAGGCGAGCGGGTTCTTCAGCACGGGAGCGAAGTAGTCGTTGCTCCCGAAGACGAACAGACCCGGGCGGGCGAGGAGTCCGCCGAGCGCCTGGACGACGGCCGGAACGGCCTTCGGATGCGACAAGTTGTCGCCCGTGTTCACGACGAGATCGGGCTCGAGGCCGTCGAGCTCGCGCAACCAGTTCTGTTTCAGCTTCTGGTTGGGGGTCATGTGCAGGTCGCTGATGTGCAGGACCCGCAGTGTCGACGCGCCGGGTGCGAGCACCGGCACCGTGACCTCGCGAAGGGTGAACGCGTTCCGTTCGATCAGCGTGGCGTAACCGAGGCCGAGAGCGGCGGCGCCGGCAGCACCGAGGGTTACGCGGCGAATTGCAGACAGGTCAGGCACTTCTCCAGCGTACCGCCGTGCGTGGTCCTCGCACGTGGTTCGCCTGCCCCGCGTAGCGTTTCCGGCATGAGCGACACCACATCCTCCCTCGAATCCAGGCTGCGGACGGACTTGACCGCAGCGATGAAGGACAAGGACAAACTGCGGACCGAGACCCTCCGGATGCTGCTCGCGGCGGTCCGGAACGAGGCGGTGTCCGGCAAGGAGGCGCGTGAGCTGTCCGACGACGAGGTGCTCGAGGTCCTTGCGAAGGAGTCGAAGAAGCGGGGCGAGGCCGCCGAGGTCTACACCGAGAACGGCCGCGGTGAGCTCGCGGCCAAGGAGCACGCCGAGGCGCGCATCATCGACGAGTATCTGCCCACCCCGCTGACCGATGCCGAACTCGTCGACGTCGTCGACACCGCCCTCGCGCGCGTCGCCGAGGAACTCGGCGCGCGTCCGGGTCCGAAGAACATGGGCCAGGTGATGAAGGTCGCCACCGAGATCGCAGCAGGCAAGGCCGACGGCAAGCGCCTGTCCGCGGCCGTGCGTTCACGCCTGTAACCGAACGGCCGCGCAGTTCTCGTCGACCGTCACGAGGACGGGACGACGAGAACTGCACGGCCGTGGAAGCCCTGCGGCTCAGTTGTCGGGGCGGCTCGGTGTCGTCGTGGGAGTGGAGTCCTCCTCCGCCGGCGGGCTCGACTCGCTCTGCTCGAGCTCACGTCCCGGGATGGGCGCGGGCGTCGACCGGCGGGTCGTGTCGGGCACCTCGCGGTCGCGCGGGCGGGCCGGGGTGGCGCTCGTGGTGGGAGCCACGCGGACCGAGCCGTCGCTGATGAACAGTGTGACCGTCGATCCCGGGACGGCCGAGCCGCTCGGGGACGTACCCGTCACTGTTCCGGCGCGTTCCTCACCGGCGATCGTCGCCTCCGAGACCGAGAATCCGGCGTCCTGCAGCCGCTGCACCGCGCGATCCTTCGAGAGGCCCGTCACGTCCGGAACCTGGGCGTTGCCCGCGCCGCGGACGTACCGGGGATCGGGGGCGGGCAGTTCGATGGAGCCGAACTTGTTCGCCACCGGCAGCATCGCCGAGAACCATGTCCGCGCCGGTTCGGTACCGCCGAAGAGGTTGCCGTCGTAGCAGGGGCGGACCGGACCCGAGCAGATCTGGCCGGGGGTGGGGGAGTCGCCGTAGGTGTAGACCACGCCGGCGAACCGGTTGGTGAAGCCGAGGAAGGCCGACGACATGTGCGATTCCGTCGTACCGGTCTTCGCCGCGACCGGCAGGTTCCAGCCCACCGATCCCGCGGCACCCGAGGCGGTACCGCCGGCAGCGGTGTCCTTGCTCATCGCCGTGGCGAGGGTATCGGCGAGGCCGGGCTCGACGACCTGCTCGCAGGCCTGCTGCGTGATCGGTACGGGCTTGCCGTCGCGGTCGAAGACCTCCTCGATCGGGCTGGGCGGGCACCACTTGCCGTGCGAGGCGAGGGTCGCCGCGACGTTCGACAGTTCGAGCGCGTTGATCCACGTCGGGCCGAGCGTGTACGAGCCGAGGTGCTGCTCCTTCTGCATCTCGGCCATCGATTGGTCGCCGAAGCCGGAGGTGCGCGGCTGCAGGTACGAACGCAGACCCAGGCGCACCGACATGTCGACGGCCGCGTCGACGCCGGTGGCCTCGATGAGCTTGACGAACGCCGTGTTCGGCGACTGTGCCAGCGCGTCGGTCACCGACAGTCGCGACGGATACGGTGCGGCGTTCTCGACGCAGTAGTAGTTGGCCGGGCAACCGCGGGCACCGCCGTCGCCCAGACCGCGGGCGTTGTAGCGGGACGGGACGTCGAGCACGGCCGAGGTGCCCAGGCCCTGTTCCATGGCGGCGGCGACGGTGAAGATCTTGAAGATCGACCCGGCGCCGTGACCGGCCAGCGAGTAGGGCTGCGGCTGGACCGTCTCCTTGGCCTCGGCGTCGAGGCCGAACTTGCGGCTCGACCCCATGGCGAGGACCTTGTGCGAATCCTGGCCCGGCTCGATCACGTTCATCACCGAGGCCACGTCGTCGACGGTGGGGCTGGTGAACCGGTCGAGCGACTCCTTGACGGAGTTCTGGACCTCGGGGTCGAGGGTCGTGCGGATGAGATATCCGCCCCGGTCGATCTGCTCGCGCGACAGGCCGGAGTTCTCGAGGTACTGCAGCGCGTACTCGCAGAAATAGCCGCGGTCGTCGGCGGCGATGCAGCCGCGGGGGAGCGTGTTGGGCTCGGGCAGCACGCCGAGCGGCAGTTCCTTCGCGGCGCGGATCTCGTCGGCGCGCTCCGGGATGTTGTCGATCATCGTGTCGAGCACGATGTTGCGACGGGTGAGCACGCCGTCGGGATTGGTGTACGGGTTCAGCGCCGAGCTGGACTGCACCATGCCCGCGAGCATCGCGGCCTGCGGGATGTTCAGGTCCTTCGCGTCGATGCCGAAGTAGGTCTGGGCGGCGTCCTGGATGCCGAACGAACCGTTGCCGAAGGGGACGAGGTTCAGATAGCGGGTGAGGATCTCGTCCTTGGTGAGCTGATCGTCGAGGGTCAGCGCCATGCGGATCTCACGGATCTTGCGGGCCGGCGTCGTCTCGATCGCCGCGCGGCGTTCGGCGTCGGTCTTCGCGATCACGTGCAGCAGGTAGTTCTTGACGTACTGCTGGTCGATCGTGGAGGCGCCCTGCTCGACCTGACCGCTCGTGGTGTTGGTGAGGAACGCGCGGATGGTGCCCTGCCAGTCGACGCCCTGGTGCTCGGGGAACCGCTTGTCCTCGATCGAGACGATCGCCAGTTTCATCTCGTTGGAGATCTGGTCGCTGGGCACCTCGAAGCGACGCTGGTCGTAGAGCCACGCGATCGGCTCACCCGCCTTGTCGACCATGGTCGTCACGGCTGGGACGACACCTTCGACGAGCTCTGCGGAACTGTTGTCGACGGTGTCCGCGGCGCGGTTCGAGACGTACCCGAATCCACCCGCGGCCGGGAAGAGCATCCCTGCTACGAGAACGCCGCCGAGGGCCGTGCAACCAGCGAGCTTCGCCACCGTTCTTCGGATCGACACGCCTACACACTACGTGGCGGGGGACCGGCCGGCGGTTTCCAGGGAGCGGGCGTGGCACGACGGGCGCTGTGAAAACGCCTCCGACGTGCAACTTTGTACGTACGTACCAGAAAAGGTTTCGTTCGCCTTGCGCGTGGGCATCAGTTTACCTAGATTGAGACATCAGTGTGACGCAGATAACACCTTGACGGGCAGGTTTCGCGCCGTCGCGGCACACGGACGGCGCAGACCTCGAACACCGCGAACCGGCGTTCGGAAAGTAAAGGGGCAACTGAATGCACATGACCACCCCGACGACCCGACTCGACGTCGACCAGGCCGAAGCGCGCATCGCTTGGGTCTCCAAGGCTCGCTGCCGCGAAGTCGATCCCGATGAACTGTTCGTGCGTGGCGCAGCGCAGCGCAAGGCTGCGGTGATCTGCCGGCACTGCCCGGTGATGCTCGAGTGCGGGGCGGACGCCCTCGACAACCGTGTCGAGTTCGGCGTGTGGGGAGGCATGACGGAGCGGCAGCGTCGTGCTCTCCTCAAGCAGCATCCCGAGGTCGAGTCCTGGGCCGATTTCTTCCAGGCGCAGCGACAGCACCAGAGCGCGGTCTAGTCACCACCTCACCGGTACACGAACCGCCGAGATCATGACCCGCGAGACATCACGCCTCGCGGGTCAATTGCTCGCCCACCGCCCGCAGCGCCTCGAGATCCGAGACCTCGAAGGGCAGCGAGGGCACCCCGACCACGGGGACGGCAGGGTTCGCCGCGGTGAAGTTGCGTAGCAACCGCAGCTCCCGCTTGGCGATCACGGCCCGGTGCGCGTGGATGCGGAGAACGGCCTCAGCGGCCTTCGCGTCCACGCCCTCCTCCTCGGCGAGCTGATCCGCTGCGGTGAGGGCGTGATCGGACGGCAGCGCCGAGAGTGTCGGATGGGTGCGGTTGAGCACCAGGCCCGACAGCGGCATGCGATCGCCCGAGAGTCGCTCGACGAAGAACGACGCCTCGCGCAGGGCATCGGGTTCGGGTGCCGCGACCACCATGAAGTGGGTTCCCGGCTGCTGCAGCAACCGGTAGGTGCGGTTGGCGCGCTCGCGGAAACCCCCGAACATCGAGTCCAGCGACTGCACGAAGGCCGACGCGTCCGACAGCATCTGACTCCCGACGATCGTCGAGACCGCTTTGAGCGCGAGCCCCATCGCGCCCGTCACCAGGCGGCCGAAGCCACGCCCGGGTGCCGTGAAGATCCGGATCATCCGGCCGTCGAGGAAGGCCCCGAGGCGCTGCGGAGCGTCGAGGAAGTCGAGTGCGTTCCGGGACGGCGGGGTGTCGACGATGATGAGATCCCACTCGTCGCTCTGCGCGAGCTGACCGAGCTTCTCCATCGCCATGTACTCCTGCGTGCCGGAGAACGACGACGCCACGGTCTGATAGAAGGGGTTGTCGAGGATCTGCTGCGCCTTCTCCGGCGTCGAGTGCTCGAGCACCATGTCGTCGAAGGTGCGACGCATGTTGAGCATCATCGCGTGCAGCTCGCCCTTCGCCTCCGGCCCGAGCTCCACCTTCTGCGGTGAATTGTCGAGCGAGGCGACCCCGAGGGCCTGCGCCAGTCGCCGCGCAGGGTCGATCGTGAGCACCACGACGCTGCGGCCTCGCTCGGCCGCGCGCAACGCGAGCGCCGCGGCGGTGGTCGTCTTGCCGACACCGCCCGACCCGCAGCACACGATCACCCGGGACGAGCGGTCGTCCAGGATGCGGGCGACGTCGAGGACCTTCCGGATCTGTGCGCTCATCGGACACCCTGCTCGGCGAGGGCGTCGGCGAGTTCGTAGAGGCCACCGAGATCGACACCGTCGGCGAGGGCCGGTAGGGACATGCGTGCCACCTTCACTTCGTCGAGTTGAGCGGCGCTCACCTGTTGCGCCTGGAGTACCGCGGCGTGCTCGATGGTCTCGGTCAGCAGGCCGGCGAAATCGTCGTCGGAGAGCTTGACGGACACCTTCTCCAGGGTCGTCCGGATCGCGGGCCCGGCGATGCGGCCGGCGGCGACGTCGTCGACGAGTTCCTCGGGCAGGTGTTCGGGGGCGGTGCGGTTGACGATCACCGTGCCCATCCGGAGATCGGCGGCCTCGAGTTCCTCCACCGCGTCGGCCGTCTCCTGCACGGGCAGTGCCTCGAGCAGGGTCACCAGGTGGACGACGGTCTGATCGGAGTGCAGCAGCCGGACCACGCCCTCGCTCTGCGACCGGATCGGACCGGACTTCGCGAGGTCGGCCATGGCCTTGGTGACATCGAGGAAGCTGCCGATGCGGCCGGTGGGCGGGGAATCGACGACGACCGCGTCGTAGACAGGGGTGCCCGTCGCGTCGGTCCGCACCACGGTCTCCTTGATCTTGCCGGTGAGGATCACGTCGCGCAGACCCGGCGCGAGCGTGGTCACGAACTCGATCGCGCCCATCCGCCGCATCGCGCGACCTGCGAATCCGAGGTTGTAGAACATGTCGAGGTATTCGAGGAAGGCCGCCTCGATGTCGATCGCGAGAGCCGATACCTCACCGCCACCCGGCGCGGTCGCGATCTTCGTCTCGACCGGCGGGAGCGGCGGCACGTCGAACAGCTGCGCGATGCCCTGACGTCCCTCGGTCTCGACGAGCAGGACCTTGCGACCTCCGGCGGCGAGCGCCAGCGCGAGCGCTGCGGCCACGGTGGACTTCCCGGTGCCACCCTTGCCGGACACGAAGTGCAGTCGCGCCTGGGCGGCGCCTGCCGGCCATTCGCCGGAATGTGATGTCGGAGATGCCACGATCACGAGCCTATAAGTCGTGGACGGTGAACGGTGCCGGATAGGGTCAGGACATGAGTGAAACCACCACATGGGAATACGCAACCGTGCCGCTGCTCACGCACGCGACCAAGCAGATCCTCGACCAGTGGGGTGCCGACGGCTGGGAGCTCGTCACCGTCCTGCCCGGCCCCACCGGTGAGCAGCACGTCGCCTACCTCAAGCGTCCGAAGGGCTGACCCGTGTCGCACAGCACCTGGAGCGAACGCCTGACCGAACTCGGCATCACCCTGCCACCGGTCGCCGCCCCGGTGGCGGCGTACGTGCCCGCCGTCCGCAACGGCGACGTCGTCTACACCTCCGGTCAGCTGCCGCTGGTCGACGGGAAGCTGACGCACACCGGCAAGGTGGGCGCCGCGGTGTCGGCGGAGGAGGCGAAGACCGCGGCCCGCACCGCCGCGCTCAACGCGCTCGCCGCCGTCGATGCTCTCGTCGGACTCGACAACATCGCGAGTGTCGTGAAGGTCGTCGGCTTCGTGGCGTCCGCCGAGGGCTTCACCGGGCAGCCCGGCGTCATCAACGGCGCGTCGGAACTGCTCGGGGAGATCTTCGGTGAGGTCGGCGCGCATGCCCGTTCGGCCGTCGGCGTCGCGGAGCTGCCCCTCGGCGCTCCCGTCGAGGTCGAGTTGATGGTGGAAGTACGCTGACGCCACCCTCCCCGACCGAGGGCGGCTCCCGACGGATCCGACACGAGAGGCACGACTGATGGCGCTGGTCCACCCCGCCTACGCGCAGCTGCGGCAGGTCACCGAGAACGCCGCGGTGATCCTGGCCGAGAACCCCTCGATCATGTCCCTCGAGGGAACGAACACCTGGATCCTCCGGGCACCCGGCAGCGACGAGTGCGTCGTGGTCGATCCGGGTCCCCTCGACGAAGGGCATCTCGAGCGGATCGCGCAGGTGCCGGTCGCGGCGACCCTCATCAGTCACCGCCACTTCGACCACACCGAGGGTGCCGAGCGGTTCTCGCAGCTCGCCGAATGCCCGGTGCACGCGGTGCTGCCGGAACACCGCCACGGCGGTGGGCAGCAGCTGTCCGACGGCGACGTCGTCGAGGCGGCGGGCCTGCGCATCCGGGTCGTCGCGACCCCGGGGCACACCGCCGATTCGCTGTCGTTCGTGATCGAGCAGGACCGCAGTGTGCTCACCGCCGACACCATCCTCGGCCGCGGCACGACCGTGCTCGACGACTCCGACGGCGACCTCGGCGACTACCTGCGGTCGCTGAGGTCGCTCATCGGTCTCGGCGGTGGCTACACGGTGCTGCCCGGGCACGGTCCCGAGCTGCCCGATCTGGAGACGATCGCGCGGGAGTACCTCGCGCACCGGGAAGGCCGGCTCGAGCAGGTGCGCGGTGCACTGCGCACCCTCGGCGCCGACGCCTCCGCACGGCAGGTCGTCGAGCACGTCTACGCCGACGTCGACCCCTCGCTGTGGGGTGCGGCGGAGAAGTCGGTCAACGTGCAGCTGGAATACCTGCGCAGCCATGGCTGAGCCAGGGCAGCCCGGACGGGCCGGAACACCCGAAAGGCCGGGACGCAGCGAGCGTCCCGGCCTTTCGGTGATCTGTGGGTCAGCGAGCGCGACGCGCCAGACGCTCCGAGTCGGAGATCAGCACGCTCTTGCCCTCGAGACGCAGCCAGCCGCGGTGCGCGAAGTCGGCCAGGGCCTTGTTCACGGTCTCGCGGGACGCGCCGACGAGCTGCGCGATCTCTTCCTGCGTCAGGTCGTGGGTGACACGCAGGGCGCCGGCCTCCTGGGTGCCGAAACGCTGGGCGAGCTGCAGCAGCGCCTTGGCGACACGACCGGGGACGTCGGTGAAGATCAGGTCGGCGAGGCTGTTGTTGGTGCGACGCAGACGACGGGCCAGCACGCGGAGGAGCTGCTCGGCGATCTCGGGGCGCTGGTCGATCCACGCCTTGAGTGCGTCGCGGTCCATGCTCACGGCACGCACCTCGGTGACGGTGGTGGCGGTGGAGGTGCGCGGACCCGGGTCGAAGATCGACAGCTCGCCGAACATGTCGGACGGGCCCATGATCGTCAGGAGGTTCTCGCGGCCGTCGGGCGAACGACGTCCGAGCTTCACCTTGCCGGAAACGATGATGTACAGCCGATCGCCGGGCTCACCCTCGTTGAAGATGACATGGCCGCGCGGGAAATCTACAGGCTGAAGCTCTTTGATCAGCGCCGCAACCGCCGAGGGCTCGACTCCTTGGAAGATGCCTGCTCTGGCCAGGACCTCGTCCACGTGCGCTCCTTTTGGGAATGATTCGTCATCTACTGCCGGGTCTGCACGTCGACGGACTTCCCGGGCAGGTCACCTGTCAGGCGTACGAGCGCCCAGTCTATCGTGCGCGCTGCACGAGTGAGTGACCGATACCACGGAAACGGTCGACGAACCCGATCATCGGCACTTCGAGGCTACCGGCAGGTAGTCGTTCAGCTGGCGCGGCGCGCGCGCAGATGGCCGTCCGAATCGTCCGCTCCGTCGGCGCTCGGTCCGCGGCGGCGGCGACGCTGGAAGCGAGCCAGGGCCCCGGGGAAACCTTCACGAGCGAGTGCCGCGACATCGGCCTGGTCCGCTTTGTCGAGGAACTCCTCCACTTCCTGCTCGCGGACGGACAACCGACTCAAGCGCGCTTCGACACGTTCCATGGACAGTGCGAACAACATGAGCAGCACCGGGAAGAGGACGACAGCAAGAGCTTGCATACCCGGAAGTAAACACCCGGAAGGTCTCGGAAGAGACACGGGGCCGGATCCTGGGGAGAGTGTTTACGTAGAGTGGATCAGGTGCATGCCACCCAGTCCGAGAGCCCCGAGACGGCCCCGCGCCGAGTGAACGGAAAGGCTCGCGGACCGGAGTCGCGACTGGCGCTCGTCCGTCGCGCACGACGGATGAACCGACGCCTCGCCGAGGCCTTCCCGCACGTCTACTGCGAGCTCGACTTCACGAATCCGCTCGAGCTCGCCGTCGCCACGATCCTGTCGGCACAGTGCACGGATGTGCGGGTCAACCAGGTGACTCCCGCTCTGTTCGCCCGGTATCCCGACGCCCGCGCGTACGCGGAGGCCGACCGCGCCGAGCTCGAGGAGTACATCCGCTCGACCGGCTTCTACCGCAACAAGGCCAACTCGCTCATCGGCCTCGGTCAGGCTCTGCTCGAGCGGCACGACGGTGAGGTTCCGGCCCGCCTGAAGGATCTCGTCGCGCTGCCCGGCATCGGCCGCAAGACCGCCAACGTCATCCTCGGCAACGCCTTCGATGTGCCGGGTATCACGGTCGACACCCACTTCCAGCGGCTCGTGCGTCGCTGGGAATGGACCGACGAGACCGATCCGGTCAAGATCGAGCACGCGGTGGGTGCGCTCATCGAGCGCAAGGAGTGGACGCTGCTGTCCCATCGCGTGATCTTCCACGGTCGGCGCGTGTGCCACGCACGCAAGCCGGCATGCGGGGTGTGTGTCCTCGCGAAGGACTGCCCCTCCTACGGGACCGGGCCCACCGATCCGCAGACCGCGGCCGCGCTGGTGAAGGGACCGGAGACCGAGCACCTGCTCGAGCTGGCCGGGCGGTGACGGAGTGCGTCCTTCCACAGCAGGCCGCTGGAGCCTGGCAGCCCTCGTCGTCGTCATCGCGTTGATCGTCGCCATCTGGCCGCGCGACCGCAGCGACCCGCCACCGGCCACCGGTTCGGGACCGGCCACTCCCTCGGCCGCACCCGTGGACCGCCGGCCCCAGGACGACGCGCAGGCCCTCGCCCCGCTGCGCGAGAACGCCGCACTGGATCCGTGCCCGCAGCCGGGCGTGTCCTCGCCCGCTCCCGCCGGTCCGCTCGCCGGGCTGGTCTTCGAGTGCGTGGGCGACGGATCTCCCGTCGACCTCGCGGCCGCCCTCGCCGGAAAACCCGCCGTGGTGAACCTGTGGGCCTGGTGGTGCGCTCCCTGCGCCGAGGAACTACCGGTTCTCCAGGACTACGCAGCCCGGGTGGGCGAGGAGGTCACCGTCGTCACCGTCCACACCGACCCGAACGAGTCGAACGCCCTCGGCCGGCTCACCGACTACGGCGTGCACCTGCCGGGTGTGCAGGACGGCTCGGGACGCGTGCAGGCCGCGGTCGGCGCGCCCGCCGTCCTTCCCGTGACGGTGCTGCTCCGCGCCGACGGATCGGTCGCCGCGGTGCTCCCGATCCCGTTCCGGTCGGCCGACGAGGTCGCCTCGGTCGTCGAGGAGCACCTGGGGGTGGCCGCATGATCCCCGAATGGCTCCGGCGCGTCGCCTCGGTCTCGCCCACCGACCCGCACGGTCTCAACCCGATCCTGAACCGCCGCGCCCCGCGCGACGCGCGGGTGCGGCAGGCCTCGGTGCTGGTGTTGTTCGGCGGGTCGCCGGAGGCCGATCCGATGGCCCGCGGCGGACTTCCCGCCGATGCCGACGTCCTGCTCACCCAGCGCGCCGCGACCCTGCGGCAGCACAGCGGGCAGGTGGCCTTCCCCGGAGGCGCCGCCGATCCCGAGGACTACGGCGCCATCCACACCGCACTGCGTGAAGCGGAGGAGGAGACCGGCCTGGATCCGTCCGGGATCCGGCCGCTCGCCGTGCTCCCCGAACTGTTCATCCCGCCTTCCGGCTTCGACGTGACCCCCGTGGTCGCCTACTGGGAGACCCCGAGCCCCGTCGGCGTCGTCGATCCGCAGGAGGCGACCCGCGTGGTCCGGGTGTCGCTGCACGAGCTGCTCGACCCCGACAACCGTTTCCAGGTCCGGCACCGGCTGGGTTATCAGGGCCCGGCCTTCCAGGTGGACGGGATGCTGGTCTGGGGCTTCACCGCGGGCGTGCTCGCGGGTCTGTTCGCGGTGTCGGGGTGGGAGATCGAGTGGGATCACCACGATGTCCGTGACCTCGACGTCGTACTCGCCGAACTGGAGACGGGGGTGGTCGAATCATGACCGGATCGGGCTGGATCGATCTGATCATCGTGGTGATCGTCCTGATCGCCGCGTCCTCCGGGCTCCGGCAGGGAGCCGTCGCTTCGGCGCTCGCCTTCCTGGGCGTGTTGCTCGGTGCGGTCGCGGGCATCCTCATCGCCCCGCACGTGCTCGTGCACATCGACGACGCGCGCATGCGCATCCTCGCCGGGATCGCACTGATCGTGGTGCTGGTGGTGATCGGCGAGGTGGCCGGCATGGTGCTCGGACGCGCCGCGCGCAGCGGCATCCACAGTCCGGGCGCGCGGGCGGTGGACAGCGTCGTCGGTGCCGGGCTGCAGTCGGTCGCGGTGCTCGTCGCCGCGTGGCTGCTCGCCATCCCACTGACCGCCACGACCCAGCCCGCCGTCTCCGCGGCCGTGCGGGGATCCCAGGTGCTGGGGACTGTCGACGACGTCGCCCCCGACTGGATGCGCGCGATCCCCAACGAGTTCTCGGCGCTGCTCGACACCTCGGGTCTGCCCGAGGTGATCGGGCCGTTCGGACGCACCCCGATTGCCGAGGTCGAGGCACCCGACGGTGGTCTCCTCGAAGGATCGGTGCCCGCCCGGCTGCAGACGAGCGTGCTGCGCATCAACGGCGTCGCCCCCAGCTGCCAGAAGGCGCTCGAAGGATCCGGTTTCGTCGTGGCGCCCGAACGGGTGATGACGAACGCGCACGTCGTGGCCGGAACCGCAGCGGTGACCGTCGATACGGAGGGCGGTCCGCTCGAAGCGACCGTCGTGCTGTTCGACCCGGAGGTGGACGTCGCGATCCTCGCGGTGCCGGGACTGACTGCGCAGCCGCTGGGCTTCGCGCCGGAGCCGGCGGAGTCGGGTGACGACGCGATCGTGCTCGGCTACCCGGGCGGTGGCCCGTACACGGCGAGCGCGGCGCGCATCCGCGAGACGCTCGACCTGCAGGGCCCGGACATCTACCGCGGCGGCACCGTCGAACGCGAGGTGTACACGGTGCGCGGCACGATCCGGCAGGGCAACTCGGGTGGTCCGCTGGTCGATCCGTCCGGCAGCGTCCTCGGCATGGTCTTCGGCGCGGCGGTCGACGACACCGACACCGGTTTCGTTCTCACCGCCGCAGAGGTCAGCCGGCAGCTGGAGATGGCCGGAGTGAATCAGCCGGTCGCGACCGGCGCCTGCATCGTCTGACGCCTGCCCGTCCGGCGGACGGGCAGGTCAGTCGAGCCTGCGGACGAAGTCGGCGAGCAACGCCGTCACCGCGCCGGGCTTCTCCTGATGGGCGTAGTGGCCGGCCCCGTCGACGAACTTCAGGATCCGTCCGGGGGCGTGCCGCACGCAGCGTCGGAGGGTCGCGGCGAGCACGTAGGGATCCAGCGCGCCGTGCAGCTGCAGGATCGGCAGGGTGAGCTCGACGTCCATGGCCTTCATGAAGCGGCGACCGTCGGGACGCCACTGGCTGCGGAACGCCCAGCGCTGGTATTCGAGGGTCAGGTGCGCCGTGCCCGGGATGCGGATCGCGGTGCGCAGCCGGTCGACGACGTCGGCGAACTCGTCGGTGCGTCGCCAGTCCGGGCCGCACCGCACGCGCAGCAGCCGTTCGATCTCCAGGCCGTTGTCGCGGACCAATTTCCGTTCGGGACGCCACGGCAGCTGGTAGGCGAGGAAGGTCGGCAGCAGGGCCTTGCGTTGCGCGTGGTCGCGCAGGGTCGCATCGCGCAGCGAGATGGGGTGCGGGGAGTCGACGACCGCGATCGCCCGCACGACATGGGGATGGAGCACCGCGGTCGCCCAGCACACGAGACCGCCGTCGGCGTGGCCCACGAGGATCGCCTCGGTGTGCCCGAGGGCGCGGATCAGTCCCGCGATGTCGTTCGAGAGCGTCCAGCCGTCGTATCCGCGCGGCGGCTTGTCCGTGTCGCCGTAACCGCGCAGGTCCACCGCGACCGCCCGGTAGCCGAGATCGGCGAAGGCGGTGAGCTGGTGACGCCACGACCACCACAGGTCGGCGAAGCCGTGCACGAACACCACGAGCGGTGTGTCCGGGTCGTGCGGGCCGGCTTCGACGGCATGGAAACGGATGCCGTTGGCGTGGATGTCTCGATGCGTCCACGGTCCGGGATACCGGACCGTGGACGGGTCGGGGACGGGCACTGACGGTTCCGGTCCGTCAGCGGGCGGCGTGACGCGGCGCGGCGTGGCGCGGGCCGTCGGCGTCGTGTCCGTCCTGGCTGCTCGGGAGGATCGACGCGGTCTGCTTGAGCGAGTCGATGGTCTTGTTGGGCGCGCGCAACTTGCGGACCCGCATGTAGCCGATCAGGGCCAGCAGGCCCGTCACCACCAGCATGATCAGGAAGACGATGAGGAAGGCGAGCCAGCGCGCCACCCAGACGTCGAGGAGTTCGGCGAGAAAGAAGAAGAAGAAGAACGAACTGAAGGTCAGTACGGCGAGCGCGAGGATGAAGAACAGGCTGCCCTGCACGCCCTTCTTGACCTCACCGGTCACCTCGGCCTTGGCGAGCTGGACTTCGGCGCGGAACAGTGTGGACAGCTGCGTCGCGGCGTCGCGTACCAGTTCGCCCACACTGGCATCGCGGGGTGTCGGAGCGTCCACCTTCGTCAACGGGATGCCCGAGATGCTCGACGGGACTCCGTTCTCCGGACGATTCGCGTTCGTCACGCTCACTACTCGACCCCTTCGGTTGGTTCGTTCCGTTGGCGGTGGGCGCGCCCACGCAGTAACAGTAGCGCCGACCCGAGGAGAGAGGCGATCAATGATGTCACCAGCACGGCGGCCTTGGCGATCTCGGCGGAGTCTCCGGTCAGCGACAACTCGGTGATCAGCAGACTCACGGTGAATCCGATCGCGCCGAGCACGGCGAGGGCGAAGACGTCGCCCCACTGCAGCCCGGTCGGTTTCGTCGCGACCCGGAAGCGGATGGCCACCCACGTGCTGCCGAAGATGCCGACGGTCTTGCCGACGAGCAGACCGAGGACGATGGCGAGGCCGACGGGCTCGGTGAAGACGTTGCCGAGCATCTCGGCGCCGATGGGAACACCCGAGGCGAACAACGCGAAGATGGGGACGCACAGACCTGCCGACCACGGCTGGAGGCGGTGGGCGAGTCGCTCGGCGGGCCCGTAGTCCTCCCCGGGATCGGTGCGGACGCGGGTGAGCAGGCCCAGGAGGACCCCGGCGACGGTCGCGTGGATGCCGGCGCTGTGCATCGCGTACCAGGTGAACAGCGCGAGCGGCACGTACAGCAACGGGGTGGTGATGCGTTGCTTCTGCGCGAACCAGTACGCCGCTGCCGCAGCCACCGTGGCGACCATCCAGCCGAGCGCGAGGCCGGAGGTGAACAGGATCGCGATGAGTGCGATGCCGATCAGGTCGTCGACGACGGCCAGGCTCAGCAGGAAGACCCGGGCGCTGGTGGGGATGCGCGAACCGGTGAGTGCGAGCACGCCGAGAGCGAAGGCGATGTCGGTTGCGACCGGGATCGCCCAGCCCCGGTCCATGCCGGGGGTTCCCCAGCCCACGGCGGCGGCGATGAGGGCCGGCAGCAGCACACCGCCGCAGGCCGCGATGACCGGAAGGATCGCCTTCCTGCGGTCGGCGAGTTCACCGATGACCAGTTCGCGCTTGAGCTCGAGGCCGGCGACGAAGAAGAAGACGGCGAGCAGTCCGTCCTTCGCCCACGTCCCGAGCGACAGGTGCAGATGGAGGAACTCCGGCCCGATCTCGAAGTCGCGCAGGGCGGTGTAGGAGTCGCCGAAGGGGGAGTTGATCCAGATCAGCGCGATCGCCGCGGCGATGAGCAGCAGTGAACCGCCGACCGTCTCGGCGCGGAGATAGCGGTTCAGGGAACTGGTCCAGGTAACGGAGGAAGTGTCGGACACGGGCGTCTTTCGCTGGGCGGATACGGGCACGGGCGAACCGTCGCCGACCAGACTTCCCGGCACACCGGGGAAGAGTCTAACGCCGGACGGAGGGCGTCCGTAGGAGTGTCCGATTTGCGGTGGGCGGAAACTCGGGTGTTCACTTTTCCTAGTAAGTGGGATTCGGTCTCAGAATGTGAGTGGAGTAATGGGGATGGTTCAGTGAGCACATCGGTCGGAGTGGAGGACGGGGGTTCCTCGCTCGTCGCAGGCGTTCCTCGCCGGCGCATCGTCGTCGCCAGCATGGTCGGCACGTCCATCGAGTTCTACGACTTCTACATCTATGCGACAGCCGCCGTCTCGGTCTTCCCGCACCTGTTCTTCCCGCAGGGCAACAGCACGACCGCGCTGCTCGCCTCCCTCGCGACCTTCGGCATCGCCTTCGTCGCCCGCCCGGTCGGATCCGTCCTCTTCGGACACTTCGGCGACCGCATCGGCCGCAAGGTCACCCTCGTCGGCTCACTCCTGACGATGGGCATCGCGACCTTCCTCATCGGCCTGCTGCCGACCTACCACCAGGCCGGACTCATCGCACCGGCCTTGCTGGCGCTCATGCGCTTCTGCCAGGGTCTGGGTCTCGGTGGGGAGTGGTCGGGGGCGGCGCTGCTCGCCACCGAGACGGCCGAACCCGGCAAGCGCGCCTGGGCGGCGATGTGGCCGCAGCTCGGCGCACCCATCGGCTTCATCGGCGCCAACGGCCTGTTCCTGATCATCACGCTGACGCTCGGCCACGACAACGGTGATCCCGACCTGTCGAGCGCCTTCCTCGAATGGGGCTGGCGCATCCCGTTCCTGCTCAGCGCCATCATGGTGATCATCGGTCTGTACGTCCGGCTCAAGCTCGAGGAGACGCCGGTCTTCGCCAAGGCCGTCGCCGAGGGCAAGAAGGTCAAGACGCCTCTCGCCGAGGTGTTCAAGACCAGCTGGCGGCAGCTGATCATCGGCACCTTCGTCATGCTCGCGACGTACACGCTCTTCTACATCATGACCACCTGGGTCCTGAGCTTCGGAACGGGCAAGACCCCCGCCGAAGGCGGCCACGGCGCCGGATTCCAGTACTCGGACTTCCTCGTGCTGCAGCTGGTCGCGGTGCTGTTCTTCGCCGCGGCCGTGCCCCTCGCCGGATGGCTCGCCGACCGCTACGGACGCCGCTCGACCCTGCTCGTCGTCACGGGCGCGATCATGGTGTTCGGCCTGTGCTTCCAGTTCCTGCTGTCGAGCGACGGCATGAGCTCCGGCCGCATGCTGTTCTTCCTCATCGTCGGCATGCTGCTCATGGGTCTGACCTTCGGGCCGCAGAGCGCGATCCTGCCCGAGCTGTTCCCGACGAACGTCCGCTACACCGGCTCCGGGATCTCCTACAACGTCTCGAGCATCCTCGGTGCCGCCGTCGCCCCGTTCATCGCGACCTGGCTCGCCACGAGCTACGGCGTCGGCTGGGTGGGCATCTACCTGCTCATCGCCGCGGCGACGACCTTCGTGGCGCTGCTCGTCGTCAAGGAGACGCGCGACCGGTCGCTCGACGAGGTGTAGTCAGTCGTACCGACCGCGAAAGGCCCCTCCCGGATCGATCCGGAAGGGGCCTTTCGCATCTCGGGACTACTTGCCGCGGATGGCGTCGAAGACGGCCGGATCGACGAGCGTCGAGGTGTCGCCGAGCTCGCGACCCTCGGCGACGTCGCGCAGCAGGCGGCGCATGATCTTGCCCGAGCGGGTCTTCGGCAGCTCCGGCACCACCGTGATCTGGCGTGGCTTGGCGATCGGGGAGATCTCCACCGCGACGTGATCGCGCAGTTCCTTGATGAGCGTGTCGCCGGTGTTCTCGACGTGCTCGCGCAGGATCACGAACGCGACGATGCCCTGACCGGTGGTCTCGTCCGCCGCGCCGACGACCGCGGCCTCGGCGATGGACGGGTGCGACACGAGCGCCGACTCGACCTCCGAGGTGGAGATGCGGTGACCGGAGACGTTCATGACGTCGTCGACGCGGCCGAGCACCCACAGCGCTCCGTCGTCGTCGTAACGCGCACCGTCGCCGGCGAAGTACCAGCCCTGATCCTCGTAGCGCGACCAGTAGGTCTCGCGGTAACGCTGGTCGTCGCCCCAGATGCCGCGCAGCATCGCCGGCCACGGCTGATCGAGCACCAGGTAGCCGTTACCGCCCGCGCCGAGCGGCTTGGCCTCGTCGTCGACGATCTTCGCCGAGATGCCGGGCAGCGGCGCCATCGCGGAGCCGGGCTTGGTGGCCGTGATGCCGGGCAACGGCGAGATCATGATCGCGCCGGTCTCGGTCTGCCACCAGGTGTCGACGATCGGTGCCGAATCCGCGCCGATGACCTCGCGGTACCACCGCCACGCCTCCGGATTGATCGGCTCGCCGACGCTGCCGAGCAGACGGATCGACGACAGATCGTGGGCGTCGGGGATCTCGCGACCCCACTTCATGAACGTGCGGATCAGCGTCGGGGCGGTGTAGTAGATCGACACCCCGTACTTCTCGATGATCTCGAAGTGCCGGTGCTCGTTCGGCGAGTTGGGGGTGCCCTCGTAGACGACCTGCGTGACGCCGTTGCTCAGCGGTCCGTAGACGATGTAGCTGTGACCGGTGACCCAGCCGATGTCGGCGGTGCACCAGTAGACGTCCTTGCCCGGCTTGTGGTCGAAGACGTAGTGGTGCGTGTACGACGCCTGGGTCAGGTAGCCACCCGAGGTGTGGATGATGCCCTTGGGCTTACCCGTGGTGCCCGAGGTGTACAGGATGAACAGCGGGTGCTCGGAGTCGAACGGCTGCGCCTCGTGCTCCGGCGACGCCTTCTCGACGGTCTCGTGCCACCAGAGGTCGCGTCCCTCGGTCCACTCGACGTCGATGCCCGTGCGCGCGACGACCAGCACGTGCTCGATCGACTTCGCGTCGGCGACGGCCTCGTCGGCGGCGGTCTTGAGTGGTGCGGCCTGGCCGCGGCGCCACTGGCCGTCGACCGTGACGAGCAGCTTGGCCTGCGCGTCGTCGATGCGCGAGCGCAGTGCCGACGACGAGAAGCCTCCGAAGACCACCGAATGGGTCAGGCCGAGGCGCGCGCACGCGAGCATGGTGACGATGGCCTCGGGGATCATCGGCATGTAGATCGCGACGCGATCGCCGGCGACGAGGCCGAGCTCGGTGAAGGTGTTCGCAGCGCGGGAGACCTCGGCGAGGAGGTCGTTGTAGGTCAGCGACCGGCTGTCGCCGGGCTCGCCCTCGAAGTGGATGGCGACCCGATCGCCGTTACCGGCCTCGACGTGCCGGTCGACGCAGTTGTAGGCGACGTTGAGCTTGCCGCCGACGAACCACTTCGCGAACGGAGCGTTCGACCAGTCGAGCACTTCCGTCCAGGGCTCCGCCCAGTCGAGTCGTTTCGCCTGCTCGTCCCAGAATCCGAGCCGATCGGCGTCGGCCGCGGCCTGCAGTTCCGGACCGGCGTTGGCCGTGGCGGTGAACTCCGGGCTCGGCGGGTACGCCTTCGATTCGTGCTCCTGGGCTGCGCTCGTCATGATGCGGGGCCTCTTTCCGGGATGGTTCCATTCGGGCTCTTGTGAGCGTAATCATCTGTGACCGGCGCCGCACCGTTGCATCGATATGCAACCCCGTCACTTTCGCTCATCGGTCGAATTCGCGCGACGAACGGCATTCGGACGCGACCGGTGAACCTCTCGTCCGTCCACCGCATCCGCGCCGGTACCGTCGTCGACGTGACTGACCCTCTTCAGCCTCTCGTCGACCTTCCGGGCGTACGCGACGCCGCCGACCGTGCCCGCGACGCGCTCGCAGAGGTGCATCGTCATCGAACCAATCGGCGTGGCTGGGCGAACACCGCCGCGGAGGCGTCGGTGCGGGCCGCCCGCGCCTCGGCGTCGATCGACGGCGGGTCGACGGAACTTCCGCAGCCGGGGGAGAGCGGCGACCCGATCCTGGCCGGAGCGCTGCGGGTCGCGCAGACGCTCGACGGTGACGCGCTCGGCAACATGGTCGCGACGTGGCGACGTGCCCCGCTGCAGGCGCTCGCCCGCCTGCACCTGCTCGCCGCCGCGGATCTGGTGGAGGACGCCGAGGAACTGGGTCGTCCGCGGACGGAACCGGGGGTCGCCGAGCGTCTCGACGGGCTCGCGCAACTCGTCACCGGCGGGACGAACGCGCCGGCGCCGGTTCTCGCGGCGGTCGTGCACGGTGAACTGTCCGTTCTGAAGCCCTTCGGTGTCGCCGACGGCATCGTCGCGCGGGCCGCGTCCCGGCTCGTGTGCGTCGCGTCCGGACTCGACACGCGCAATCTGGGCGTACCCGAGGTTCACTGGATGCGCCGGCTGCAGGCCTACCGCGACGGGGTCGCCGGATTCGGGGCGGGAACCGTGGAGGGCGTCGGCGGCTGGGTGCTCTTCTGCTGCGGGTCGCTCGAGGCCGGGGCTCGTGAGGCCGGCTCGATCGCCGAGGCGTTCGCCGGCTGAGTGCCGGGTGGGGCTTCGCCGGCCGAACCGAGTCCGAGGCGCGAAACCCCCTGCACGCGAAAGCGGGTGGCATATCGATCGAGATCGATTCCGCCACCCGCTAGCACGGGCGGTCCGAGTTACCATGCGTGCTGAAATGGGTTGTGATTCAACGGCCTCGGCGATGATCCGGGTATCGTCGATTCGTCCTCGCAACGGGTGCGGGGAACTCGTCTTCGAAAATCCGGAACTCGCAGGCCCACAACACTCGTGCCCTTATAGTGGCATCGGCTTCGCGTGGGTACTCGGTGTCCGTGCTGGGAAGAACAGTCGGGAGATCGAATCTTCTCTTCCGATTCGGTCTTGGCCTTCCGTCCTTCCGTAACTCCTTTCTACCCCGTCCGCGAGATGTCGGCAAGCCCCCCGCGGCAATGCTCCGTTTTCGATCTCGCGGCGAGTGACCCTGAGTGTCAACGTATCCGGCGCTTGGCCAGTCGACGGGTGGCACCCAGTATCAGTGCGGTCGCGCCGAGGGTGGCGGCGAGCGTCGCCAGGGCACGCGGCGACGGACGGGCGCGACGTCCGAGCGGTACCGGACGAGCGAAAGTGAGCACGGGCCAACCGTTTTCGGTCGCCGCTCGGCGCAGTGGGCGGTCGGGGTTGACCGCGCGCGGATTGCCGACCTCGAGCAACATCGGCAGGTCGGTGGCCGAATCGGAGTACGCGTAGCTGCGGGAGAGGTCGTAGCCGTACTGCTCGGCGAGCTCGCGGATCGCGACCGCCTTCGCCTCCCCGAAACAGTAGAACTCGAGCTCGCCGGCGTACCGGCCGTCGACGATCCGCATCCGGCTCCCCGTGCTGTGGGAGGCACCGAGTGTCCGGGCGATCGGAGTCACCACCTCCTGGCCCGACGCGGACACGATGATCACGTCGTGACCGCGGGCCCGATGATCGGCGATCAGATCCTTCGCCTCCGCGTAGACGAGCGGTGTCACGACGTCCTGCAGGGTCTTCTCGACGATCGATCCGACCTGCTCGACATCCCATCCCTTGCACATGTGCGCGATGTGTTCGCGCATCCGGTCCACCCGGGCCTGATCGGCCGCCGACAACAGGTAGAGCAGCTGGGCGTAGGTGCTCTGCAGCACGGCCCGGCGGCTGAGGAGACCCTCCTCGAAGAACGGCCGGGTGAACGCCAGCACGCTCGACTTGGCGATGACGGTCTTGTCGAGATCGAAGAACGCTGCGATGCGAGCCGAGTCCGGTGAGTCCCCCGTCGACGGGGCCGGTCGGGACGGGTTCACGGACGTGTCGGTCACGATCACCACAATAGGGGCGCGCCGCGCCGGTGTTTGAAGTTGCAAGCAGTCACGCCTAACGGTGTACTATCGCGAATGCCCGGGTCGATACTCGGGTTGTGTTCAGCCCGACCCCCCGGGGCTGAACGCAGACGGCCCTCGCCTCCTCCCCCCTGGCGAGGGCTGTCGCTTTGTATGAGGGCCTTTCCCACACGTCTTCGTACTGTCTTCTACACCCGCCGACCTGCGCACAGGTACGACGAGGGTGTGTACGGCCGGGTTGTCCACAGGCCCCCGATCCATCCACAGACGTGGCTTCCGAGGCCGTTTCCGCGACACTCACGACTCCGCAGCCGGGCAGCCTGTCGGGCATGAACGACATCCTCGGACTGGTCGACGATCCCGCGCTGCTCGCCGACCTCCGTCGCGTGGTCGCGGCGGCCGACCGCACACTGCACGAGATGTCCGTGCCGGTGCCCCGCAGGGCGTGGACCGACGCGGCGATCGTCGTCGTCGACGCGTCCGCGGCAGCGGCATGTGCGGCCGGATATCCCCGCCGCCCCGGCGTGATCCTCGTGTGCAGCGAAACGGCCGGACTGGCGGACTGGCAGGCCGCCGCGACCGTCGGCGCCGAACACGTCCTCGCCCTCCCGTCCGAGGAGGTGGAACTGCTCTCGATCGTCGCGTCCGCCGACGAACCCTCCAGCGGTACCGGCACCGTCCTCGCGGTCGTCGGAGGATGCGGGGGAGCGGGCGCGTCGACCTTCGCCGCCGCGCTGGCCTGGGCCGCGGGGCACGACGAACGACACGACACCCTGCTCGTCGACGCGGATCCGTTCGGCGCGGGACTCGACGTCCTCACCGGTCTCGAGGAGCGTCCCGGAGTGCGGTGGTCCGGTCTCACCGTCGACGGCGGACGGGTCTCCGCGCGTGCCCTGCGCGACGCCGTGCCCGTGTGGGCATCCGGGGTGGGCGTGCTGTCCACCGACCGTGAGAACACCGATCGGCTCACCCCCGTCGCCGCAGAATCCGTCGTCGACGGGGTGCGCGGAGCGGGAGCCACCGTCGTCTGCGATGTGGGACGCAGTTTCGACCCCGTCGCCGACGTGGTGATCGCACTGGCCGACCTCACCGTCGTCGTCGTGCCGGCCCGGATCGGCGCGGTGCTCTCCGCTGCCCGGGTCGCCCGCACGCTCGCGGCGCGGGGCGAGCCGGCCGGAGTCGTCGTCCGCGGACCTGCACCGGGCGGCCTGCGGGCCGTCGACGTGGCCGACGCCGTGGGCCTGGAGGTGCTCACCTCGATGCGTCCCGAGCCGGGCCTGACCGAGATGCTCGAACGTGGAGGGCTGCGGCTGCGGCCGCGCTCACCGTTGCTCGGTGCGGCGCACGACGTGCTGGCGGCCGTCGGGGCCGACCGCGACGGCCCGGGACGTGCGGCATGACCGGGATCCTCGGGGACGACCTCCTCGCGCGGGTCCGCGACCGGCTGGCCGACGAGACCGGTGAGCTCACGTCGGCCCGCGTCGCTGCGGCCCTGCGCGCGGAATCCGGGGGAGTGCTCGGGGACTCCGATCTGCTTGCGGCACTGCGACATCTGCAGACCGAACTGACCGGCGCGGGTCCGCTCGAGGATCTGCTGGCAGACCCGGCGGTGACCGACGTGCTCGTCACCGCTCCCGACCGTGTCTGGGTGGATCGCGGCAACGGGCTGCACCTCACCGAGGTCACCTTCCCCGACGAGGCAGCGGTCAGACGACTCGCGCAGCGACTGGCACTGTTCGCCGGGCGTCGACTCGACGACGCCCAGATGTGGGTCGACGGCAGACTGCCCGGGCACGGTGAGTTCGGCGTCCGATTGCACGCGGTGCTCTCCCCGGTCGCGCAGGCCGGGACGTGCCTGTCGCTGCGGGTGCTGCGACCCGCGACCCAGGGGCTCGAGTCGCTGCGGGATCGCGGTGCGATCTCCGAGGCCGCCTACCGGTTGCTGCTCCGCATCGTCCGCGCGCGCCTGGCCTTCCTCGTCGTGGGCGGTACGGGTGCGGGCAAGACGACGATGCTCGCGGCGCTGCTCGGCGCGGTGGACCCGACCGAACGCATCGTCTGTGTCGAGGACGCCGCCGAACTGGTCCCGGCCCACCCGCACGTGGTGCGCCTCGTGGCACGGGCACCCAACGTGGAGGGCGTCGGCGAGGTCACCGTCCGCGATCTCGTGCGGCAGGCGCTGCGGATGCGCCCGGACCGCATCGTCATCGGCGAGGTGAGAGGCGCCGAGGTCGTCGATCTCCTGACCGCGCTGAACACGGGTCACGACGGTGGTGCCGGGACCGTGCACGCCAATTCGCCCGACGAGGTGCCCGCGCGACTCGAGGCCCTCGCCGCGCTCGGCGGTCTCGACCGGGCGGCGCTGCACAGCCAGCTCGTCGCAGCGGTGCAGGTGATCCTGCACGTCCACCGGGGCAGCGACGGAGTGCGCCGTCTCGTGGGGATCGGTGTGGTCGAGCGGGACCCCGTCGCGGGCGTGATCGTCACACCCGCGTGGACCCACGACAAGGGCGACGAGCACGGCATGGATGCCCTCGAGCGGATCCTGCGTCGACGGGACACACCGTGAACGCGACGCTCCTGTGCCTCGCGGCGGCGCTGTTCGTCCTGCCCTCGTCCTCCGCCCGGCGCCGACTGCGACGCGGGGTGCCCGACGCGACGCCGCGCCCGATACCGCGCGCCCTCGTCGCCGGGGTGGCGGTCATCGTGCTCGCGACGGTGGTGGTGTGGGTGGGGATCACGCCGGCCCTGGCCGGCGCGACCGTCGCCACGACCGCGGTGTGGCGTCGCCGATCGCGTCGTCGCGCTGCGGAGCTCGATCGGCAACGACGGATGTTGCTGTCGGGACTCGACACCGTGATCGCCGATCTGCGGGTGGGGACGCATCCCGCCGACGCGTGTGAGACGGCGGCCGGGGAGACGGCCGGGCCCGTCGCCGGTGCCTTCCGGGTCGCTGCGGCCCGGGCGCGCCTCGGTGGGTCGGCAGCACACGGATTGCGATCGGCCGCAGCATCGTCGGGCGGTGAGGGTGTCGCCGACAGTCTGGGCCGTGTCGCCGACGCGTGGGCGGTCTCCGACCACCACGGTCTCGCGCTCGCCGAACTGCTCGGAGCCGCGCGCGTCGATCTGGCCGCCCGTATGCGGATCCGCGCCCGCACGGAGGCCGGGCTCGCCGGCGCGCGCGCCACGGCGACGGTCCTGGCGGGACTGCCGGTGCTCGGGGTGGGTCTCGGGCAGCTCATGGGTGCTGCCCCGCTCGGCATCCTTCTCGCCGGTGGGCTCGGCGGCGTCATGCTCGTGGTCGGCACGGCGCTGGTCTGTGCGGGTCTGCTGTGGACGGACCGGATCGCAGCACGGGTGGGGACATGAGCGCGACGTGGACGGTGCTGCTGGGAGCGGCCTCGCTCGTCGTCGCACCGATGCCTCGCGGAGCGACCCGCTTGTCTTCCACGAGATCCGTTGCTGCTCCTTCGGATACGTCTGCGCCCGAGACCGACCCGCACGCACTTCCAGCCGCCTTCGATCTCTTCGCGGCGTGCCTGCGCGCGGGGATGCCCGCCGGCTCTGCGGCGCGGGTCGTCGCGGAGTCCGCTCCACCCGACCTCGCAGCAGCACTGCGGAGAGGCGCCGACCGACTGGCGCTCGGAGCCGATCCGGCCGACGCGTGGGGAGGGTCGGGAGCAGTCGACGCGCTGGACGATTTCGCCCGCGCGGCGCGTCGATCGGCGAAATCCGGTGCACCCCTGTCGGACACCGTTGCCGAACTCGCGGTCCGGCAGCGCGCCGAGACGGAGGATCGGGTCGCCGCCGAGATCGATCGGGCGGGAGTGCTCGTGAGCGGGCCGCTCGGTCTGTGCTTTCTGCCCGCTTTCGTGTGCCTGGGCATCGTGCCGGTCGTCGTCGGTCTGGCACGGGACGTACTGGGTGCCGGGCTGATGTGAACGTCGGCGCGGACGGTCCGCGCCGTACGGATGGGAGGGATGGAAGATGGGGAAACGAACAGTGACCGAAGCGTTCGCACACGGTCTGCGTGGTCGTCTCGGAGCGCTCGTCGTGCAGGACGACGGCATGTCGACGGCGGAATATGCGATCGGGACCATCGCGGCGGCGGCCTTCGGGGCGGTGCTGTACACGGTGGTGACCGGCGACTCGATAGTCTCCGCGCTGACGGGCATCGTCGAGCGTGCCCTGAACACGGCGGTGTGACGCCGACACATGCGAAAGGTGCTCGGACGACGATGGTTACGCGACTTCGTCCGCAAGGACGAAGGAGGAGTCACCGTCGAGGCGGCTCTCGCCGTCGCAAGCCTGGTCACGGTGCTCGTGTTGTGCCTCGGTGCGGTGCTGGGCATCGCGTACCAGGTGAGGTGTCATGACGCCGCGCGTGAAGCCGCCCGCCTCGCCGCGCGGGGAGACCAGGCGAGGGCGGTCGATGTGGCCACGCGAGTCGCGCCTCCGGACGCACGCGTTACGGTACGCGAGGAGGGGGATCTGATCGTGGCGGTCGTGACCGCGGAGAGCCCGCTGCTCCCCTTGCTGACCCTCACGGCCGAGGCGGTGGCGGTGCGCGAGCCGGAAGGAACGCGATGAGGTCGGGCCCGTCCCTCCTCGGTGACGACGGGAGCGCGAGTGTGATCGGCTGTGCCGTGATGGCCGGCCTCATCGCGATCACGGCCACGTTGCTGCACGTCGGGTCGGTCGTCGTCACACGTCATCGTGCGCAGGCGGCGGCCGACCTGGCGGCGGTGGCGGTCGCCTCGGCGCTGGACCGTGGGGTCGTGCAGGCGTGCGAGGCGAGCGAGGTGGTCACCACGCGGATGCGAGTGCGATTGCGGCGCTGCGAGATCGACGAGTGGGACGCGGTAGTCGAGGTCGCCGCTGCGGTGTCGTCCCTCTTCGGCGGGAAGGAGGCGACGGCCGTCGCGCGAGCCGGTCCTGCCCGATGAGGTCGGTCGCGGGTCGCTCGTGGCCGTATCCAGCGGATTCGCGCTCGTTGCTTACCTGTGCTTATTATGTGTGACGGTCGTCATAGACGATTGTGGACACAGTGGTGGTGGACGAAGCAATTCCGGTTCCCGGTCGGGCAGCGGTAAGGGGTGCGGGAGCGGATGTAGTGCGGGGATGAGGGTCGGTTCCGTGGTCGGAACCCTTTCGCATCGACGTATCCGGCAGGCGACGTGTGTTCCTGTCCGATTACGAAGGTATTTCGTTCGTTCTTTTCCGGTCCCCCGATCGGGGACGCCGCGTGACGGACTCTCGAAGTGTGTCTAGAGTCCTCCGACATTCCGGGCTGCGCATCGATTCGCACTGTGGCCCACACCGACACCGCGGACCATCGCGGCCTGCGGGACGGCGACCCCGTCCCGCAGGAACTGAGGGAGGATCGATCTTGAGGGTCAAGCGCGTAATCGCGGCCGTGTCGGCAGGCTTCGTGGCTGCCGGCCTGCTCGCGGCATGTGGGGGCAGCAGCGCTTCCGGTGCCGAGGGCGTCTACAGCCTGCACATCATGCAGCCCGAGAACCCGCTGGTTCCGGGCAACACCACCGAGAGCGAGGGCAATCAGGTCCTCAAGTCGCTGTTCACGCCGTTGGTGCGCTACAACGACGAAACCAGCGAGGTCGAGTACACCGGCGTCGCGAAATCGGTCGAGTCCGAGGACCAGATGACCTGGACCATCGAACTGAACGAGGGCTGGACGTTCCACGACGGAACTCCCGTCACCGCGAAGTCGTATGTCGACGCGTGGAACTACACCGCTCTGAGCACCAACGCGTACGGTGCCTCGTACTTCTTCGAGAACGTCAAGGGATACGACGAGCTGCAGGCCGCGGACGGTGCCGAGCCCGCCGCGACCACCATGTCGGGCCTCGAGGCCGTGAACGACACGACGATCTCCGTCGAGCTGAAGGAACCGTTCGCGATCTACCCGGTCACCCTCGGGTACACCGCGTTCTACCCGCTGCCCGAGGCATTCTTCGACGATCCCGAGGCGTTCGGTCGCCGTCCGATCGGCAACGGCCCGTTCAAGGCCGACGAGGACTTCGTCGACGGTCAGGGCTTCACCGTGACCAAGTACGAGGACTACGCCGGCGACAATCCGGCGCAGGCCGAGGGTGTGCAGTTCAAGGTCTACACCGAACTGACCACCGCCTTCACCGACGTCCAGGCAGGCGGCCTCGACGTGCTGCTGGACCTGCCGCCGGACGCCTGGGCCACCGCCCGAGACCAGTTCGGTGATCGCTACGTCGAGCGCGCCCGCCCCGACATCACCGCGCTCTCGTTCCCGACCTACGACGAGCGCTTCGCCGATCCCCGTGTCCGCGAGGCATTCTCGATGGCCATCGATCGTCAGGCCATCACCACGGCCATCTTCACCGACACCCGCACGCCGGCGGCCTCCTTCGGGTCGCCCGTCGTCGAGGGCTACCGCGAGGACGCCTGCGGCGCCAAGTGCGAGCTGAACGTCGAGCAGGCCAACAAGCTGCTCGACGAGGCCGGCTTCGATCGCAGCCGGCCGGTCGATCTGTGGTTCAACGCCGGAGCCGGGCACGACCAGTGGATGACCGCGATCGGCAACCAGTTCCGCAGCAACCTCGGTGTCGAGTACGTGCTTCGCGGTGATCTGCAGTTCGCGCAGTACCTGCCGCTGCAGGACGACAAGGGCATGACCGGTCCGTTCCGGATGGGCTGGATCATGGACTACCCGTCGCTGTACAACTTCCTGGCGCCCGTCTACAGCACGGCCGCGACGCCGCCGGCCGGTTCGAACATGTCCTTCTACAGCAACCCCGAGTTCGACGGGGCACTGTCGGCCGGTAACAACGCCGACACCCTCGACGAAGCCACGGTGGAATACCAGCGTGCCGAGGACATCCTGTTCCGCGACATGCCCGCCACGCCGCTCTTCTACGGACTGAACCAGGCCGTGACGAGCGACCGGGTCGACAACGTGAAGATCGACGCGTTCGGCGACATCGTGACCGAAGAGGTCACGGTCGGCTGAGTGACGAGTGGTGGGGTGTCCCGCGCAGACGGGACACCCCACCACCCGCGTAGGACGTTCTGTTCCGTATAGGAGAACCCAGTGGGTCGCTTCATCACGCGCCGATTGCTGCTGACCGTTCCGGTCCTGATCGGCGCCTCGTTCCTCATCTTCGCGATGGTCTACGCCCTTCCGGGCGATCCCATTCGCGCGCTGGCGGGCGATCGCCCGCTCGCTCCCGCGGTCGTGGCGCAGCTCCGCGCCCAGTACAACCTCGACGATCCGTTCTTCGTCCAGTACATCAAGTACGTCGGCGGACTGTTCCAGGGCGACTTCGGATCCGACTTCTCCGGTAGGCCGGTGCTGGACACCATCTCGCAACGGTTGCCGGTCACCATCCAGCTGACCGCGGTCGCCGTGGTCTTCGAGATCCTCATCGGCGTCACGGCCGGTGTGCTCGCAGCGCTGCGCCGCAACTCCTTCTTCGACAATCTCGTGCTCGTCTCGTCGACGCTGCTCGTCTCGATCCCGGTGTTCGTCCTCGGCTTCGTCTCGCAGTACGTCCTGGGATACAAGCTGGGTCTGTTCCCGATCGCCGGTATCAACGACGGCTGGTACAGCTACCTGTTGCCCGGCCTGGTGCTCGCATCCCTGTCGATGGCCTACGTGGCGCGACTGACGCGCACCGCGGTCTCGGAGTCGATGGCGGCCGACTACATCCGCACCGCCCGTTCCAAGGGCGTCGGATACAGCCGCATCGTGACCCGGCATGCCTTGCGCAACAGCCTCATCCCGGTCGTGACGTTCATCGGTGCCGACATCGGCGCGTTGCTCGGCGGCGCGATCATCACCGAGTCGGTGTTCAACATTCCCGGGCTCGGCCGCGCCATCTTCGACGCTGTGCAGAACCAGGAAGGTGCAGTGGTCGTCGGCATCGTCACGCTGATGGTCTTCTTCTACATCTTCTTCAATCTCGTCGTGGACGTGCTGTACGCCTTCCTCGACCCACGGATCAGATACGAGTAGTGGTGATGGATTCCAATAACGCCGAGGCCGCCCGCCAGCACGCCGTGCAGGAAGGCGAGCCGGGAAATGTCGTGACCGGTGAGGCCGTCGAACTCGTCGGCCAGGCGAGTCTGTGGGGCAACGCGTGGAAGAAGCTGCGCCGCAGCGCGTTCTTCTGGTTCGGAGCTGTCATCACCATCGTCCTCGTCGCGATGGCGGTGGTGCCGCAGGTGTTCGCCCGCGGGATCGATCCGCGGGCCTGCGACCTGTCGGACACCCGCCTCCCGCCGAGCGCACAGCACTGGTTCGGAACCGATCTGCAGGGTTGTGACTACTACGCCAACGTCGTCTACGGCGCCCGCGTGTCGCTGTCCATCGGTCTGCTGGCAGTCATCGGCGTGCTGGTCATCGGCATCCTGATCGGTTCGCTGGCAGGATATTTCGGAGGAATCCTCGACAGTGTGCTGGCGCGGTTCACCGATGTCTTCTTCGGCATCCCGCTCCTGCTCGGCGCGCTCGTGCTGCTGACCGTGACCAGCGAGAGGACGGCCCTGACGGTCGCGATGGCGCTGATCGCCTTCGGCTGGATGACTGCGATGCGTCTGGTGCGGTCGTCGGTCATCGCCGTCAAGGGCAGCGAGTACGTCCAGGCGGCGCAGGTGCTCGGCGCGTCGACCTTCCGCATCCTCGTCCGGCACATCCTCCCGAACGCCCTGACCCCGGTACTGGTCTACGCCACCGTGGCCGTCGGTACGTTCATCGCGGCCGAGGCAGCGCTGTCGTATCTCGGTATCGGCCTGCAGATGCCGGCCATGTCCTGGGGTCTGCAGATCAATCTGGGCCAGAACTATCTCTCCACCTCGCCGCATCTGGTGCTGTTCCCGGCAGGCTTCCTGTCGGTCACGGTGCTGGCCTTCATTCTCATGGGTGATGCGTTGCGCGATGCGCTCGACCCGAAACGGAGCTGACGCAATGAGTCTCGATATGCGTGAGAAGACCACCCCCGGTGCCCCGATCCTGCAGGTCTCCGGTCTGACCATCGATTTCGAGGTGGACCGGACCTGGCGGACCGCCGTGCGCGACGTCTCGTTCGAGGTGGCACGCGGAGAGATCGTGGCGATCGTCGGCGAATCCGGTTCGGGCAAGTCCACGACCGCCATGGCAGTACCGGGTCTGCTCGCCGACAACAGCAGGGTCGACGGCAGCATCGCCCTCGGTGGACGCGAGCTCGCCGGCCTGACGGAACGCGAGCTGAACTCGGTGCGCGGCAAGGACATCGCCGTGATCTTCCAGGAGCCGATGACGGCTCTCAATCCCGTCTACACGATCGGGTGGCAGATCACCGAGGCCATCCGCGCGCACGCCGACGTGACGAAGACCGAGGCGAAGGAGCGCGTGATCGAGCTGCTGCGTCTCGTCGACATGCCCGAGCCCGAGAAGCGCGTCGGCTACTACCCGCACCAGCTCTCCGGCGGTCAGCGTCAGCGCGCGATGATCGCGCAGGCGCTGGCCTCGGAGCCGTCGGTGCTCATCGCCGACGAACCCACCACGGCCCTCGACGTGACGGTGCAGGCGGAGATCCTGCAGCTCATGCGCGACCTGCGCGAGCGGGTGGACGCGGCGATCGTGCTCATCACGCACGACATGGGTGTCGTCGCCGACATGGCCGACCGCATCATCGTCATGCGCAACGGCGCGATCGTCGAGCAGGGGACGTCGGAGCGGATCTTCGGCACGCCGGAGCACGCCTACACCCGCGAACTGCTCGCCTCGGTGCCTCACCTCGGCTCGCGCGCCGGTGAGACGGGTGCCGACGACACTCCGGACGTGCAGCACGCGCTCCGGCTCGTCGACGCGGTGATCGAGTACCCCGGTGCCCGACGCAACAGCGGCTTCCGCGCCGTGGACGGGGTCGGTCTCGACATCGAACCGGGCGAGGTCGTCGGACTCGTCGGCGAGTCGGGCTCGGGTAAGTCGACCATCGGCAAGGCCGCGGTCGGCCTTGTCGGATTGCACTCGGGTTCGTTGTCCGTCGGCGGTGTCGACATCACGAACATGTCGGCGCGCGACCTGCGTCCCGTGCGCCGCAACATCGGCATCGTCTTCCAGGATCCGGGTTCGTCGCTCAATCCGCGGTGGCCGATCGGGCAGTCCATCGCTGAGCCGATGCTGCTGCACACCGAGATGGACCGGACGCAGCGGGACAAGAAGGTCGAAGAACTCCTCGATCAGGTGCATCTGTCCCGCGACATGCGCAACCGCTATCCGCACCAGCTCTCCGGCGGACAGCGTCAGCGGGTGGGCATCGCGCGGGCACTCGCGCTCGAACCGACACTGCTGATCGCGGACGAACCCACCTCTGCGCTGGACGTGTCGGTGCAAGCCAAGGTGCTCGAGCTGTTCCGGGAACTGCAACGTGAGTACGGCTTCGCGTGCCTGTTCATCAGCCACGATCTGGCCGTCGTCGAGGTGCTCGCCCGTCGCATCGCCGTGATGCGCGCCGGCAAACTCGTCGAGTTCGACCGGACCGATCGCATCCTGCGCTCGCCGTCCGATCCGTACACCAAGCGGCTGCTGGCGGCCGTTCCCGTCCCGGATCCGGCCGAGCAGGCGCGGCGGCGCGAGGAGCGTGCCGCGCTGCTGGCCGCCGAACGGGCCGAGGCCGGCGGCGCGCCGGTGGCCTGAGCCGGCGTCATCCTCCGATCGCAGCGAGGACGGCATCGAGGACGGCGACCGCCCCGGCCTTGTCGAGCGGATCGTTGCCGTTCCCGCACTTGGGGGAGTACACGCACGAGGGGCATCCGGCGGCGCACTCACAGGCCGCGACCGCATCGCGGGTCGCGGTGAGCCACTTGGTGATCCGGTGGTATCCGCGTTCGGCGAATCCGGCACCGCCGGGCTGTCCGTCGTAGACGAAGACGGTGGGCAGCCCGGTGTCGGGGTGCAGATCGGTGGAGACACCGCCGATGTCGCCGCGATCGCACGTCGCGAGCAGGGGGAGCAGACCGATCGCGGCGTGCTCGGCGGCGTGGAGTGCGCCGGGCACGCGATCGGGGGTCACGCCGATCCGGTCGAGCAGGTCGGGGTCGATCGTGTACATCACCGCGCGGGTGTCGAGCGTGTGCTCCGGCATGTCGAGCGGGATCTGGTCGAGCACCTCCCCGGACGGCAGTCGGCGCAGATAGCCGACCACCCGGTGCGTCACCTCGACGCCCACGGACGCGACCGTGACGGGCCCGAACTCGCGGTGTTCGTCGACGGAGACGCAGCAGATGTCGGTGATCTCGCGTGCACTCGTCGACCATTCCGGGTCCTCGGCGTGCACGAGGGCGATGCCGTCCTCGAGATACAACTCGTCGACGACGAAGGTTTCGCCCTGGTGCAGGTGCACCGCTCCGGGATGGACGGTCGCGGGCGCGCGGGCGGCGTCGACGGTGCCGAGCATGCGACCGGTGTCGCCCTCCACGATCGAGACCTGGTGGCCGATCCCGCCGCGGATCTCGACCTCGCCGTGCGGTTGCGTTCCCGGGGTGACGAACCAGCCGTGCGGCCGGCGCCGGATCAGTCCCTGCTCCGCGAGGGCCGTGAGGACGTCGAGCGCGCCGAACTCCTCGACCTCGGCGTCGCTGAGCGGTAGTTCCGATGCGGCGCAGAGGAGTTGGGGTCCGAGCACGTACGGATTGTTCGGGTCGGTGACCGTCGCCTCGACCGGCCGGTCGAGCAGTGCCTCCGGATGGTGCACGAGGTAGGTGTCGAGCGGATCGTCCCGGGCGACCAGCACGACGAGCGAACCCTGCCCGCGGCGACCCGCGCGACCGCCCTGCTGACGGAAGGACGCGACCGTGCCCGGGAATCCGGCGACGATCACCGCGTCCAGACCGGCGATGTCCACTCCCAGTTCGAGGGCGTTGGTGCTGGCGACGCCGAGCAGACGACCGTCGGACAGAGCGGCCTCGAGATCGCGCCGATCCTCGGCGAGGTAGCCCGCCCGGTAGGCCGCCACCCGGTCGACGAGATCGGGTGCCGCCTCGGCGAGAAGCCGGCGTGCACCCATGGCCGTGAGCTCGGCGCCGTGACGCGACCGCACGAACGCCAGGGTGCGGGCACCTTCGACGACGAGGTCGGCGAGAAGACGCGCGGCCTCGGTGCCGGCGGCCCGTCGCACCGGTGCGCCGTGTTCACCCGTGAGTTCGCGCAGCAGGGGCGGTTCCCACATCGCGACCGTGCGGGGGCCGTGCGGTGAACCGTCCTCGGTGACCTCGCGGCAGGGTGCCCCGATGAGGCGGGACGCCGCTGCCCCCGGTTCGGCGGTCGTCGCGGAGGCGAGGACGAAGACGGGGTCGGCGCCGTACCGGCGGGCCACGCGCCGGAGCCGACGCAGGATCAGTGCGACGTGCGAGCCGAACACGCCTCGATAGGAGTGGCATTCGTCGACGACGACGTACCGCAGGCGCCGCCACAGCCGGGCCCATCGCGCGTGGGCGGGCAGCAGTGACAGGTGCAGCATGTCGGGATTGGTGAAGATCCAGCGCGAGTGCCGGCGCGTCCACTGGCGGATCTCGGTGGAGGTGTCGCCGTCGTAGGCGCACGCGCACACGGACGACAACGCGTCGATGTCGGAGGTCAGTTCGGTGACCGCGCGCAGCTGGTCGGCGCCGAGGGCCTTGGTGGGCGACAGGTACAGGGCGGTGGCGTGCGGGTCGTCGGCGAGCGCGCTCAGGACGGGCAGTTGGTAGGCGATCGACTTGCCCGATGCGGTTCCGGTGGACACCACCACGTTCTCCCCGCCGGCCGCGATGTCGGCGGCGCTCGCCTGGTGGTGCCAGGGACGCTCGACACCCTGTGCGCGGAAGGCCCGGACGACCTCCTCGTGCGCCCATTGCGGCCAGTCGCTGTGGTGGGCGGGCCGGGCCGGGATCTCCGCGACGTGGGTCAGCGGTGACTCGCCCGTCGGGGTTCCGGCGAGGAGACGGTCGAGCAGCTCGCGACCGTAGGTGGGGGCGGTGGCGTCGCCGCTGTGGAGGAAGGGCGAGCCGGTCACGCAGTACTCCGCTGGGTGGGACGAGGTGTCTGTCGGAAACGTCTGTGGATAGAAGTGTGCCGGATACGGGGAGGCCGTGTCGGATGCGGGAGACCCGGGTCCGGGACGAGTGGGGCCGCAGTGGACTCCCGTAACATGGCAGCAACAGCTACCCGTGGGTAATGCTACCGAGACATGAACAAGATCAGGGAATTGGCACGTTTGTGCCCATTCCTACTGTTGCGCGTGCCCAGAACGTGGTTGACTGACACCCGGTCGCAGCTTCTGTGTTCGTAGACTTGGAAAAGTGCACGCTCGCAGGATCGATGGTTGCGAGCGCGGTGCTTTAGCTCTTCCAACGGGGGACTCGAGAAGTACAGCGGTCGGAACCGGGACCTGGCGGATCGCGTACCCGGCGGTTCGTCGAATCCGGTGTTAGAAAGAGAAGGAAAAGCATGGCACAGGGCACTGTGAAGTGGTTCAACGCGGAGAAGGGCTTCGGCTTCATCGCTCCTGAGGACGGCTCCGCCGACGTGTTCGTTCACTACTCCGAGATCCAGGGTTCCGGCTTCCGCACCCTCGAGGAGAACCAGCGAGTCGAGTTCGAGGTCGGTCAGGGCACCAAGGGCCCGCAGGCCACCGGCGTGCGCGCACTCTGATCCACCCGCTCGAGCGAGCAACCGGGCAAGGTCAACCACCTCGCCCGATCGTCCCCCGTCGCCTCAGGTGATGGGGGACGATGCATTTTCCGGGACGTGTGCGCGAACCGGTCGTGCGACCTCGCCGCCCCGTCGCGCTCACGGAGCCGGGAGAGGAGGACCCGTGAGTCAACTGTCCTTCTTCGGGGCCGACACGATGCCGCCGGCCCTGGCCGACCTGAGCGGCCTGCTCGCGGCACACGGACGTGCGCGGCTCACCGACGACGGCGCGGTGCTGACCGTGGAGGTCGACGCCGAGTGGCGCGCCCGCGCGATCGCGCAGCTCGTGACCGACACGGGAATCGGGGCGGAGATCGTCGCCGACGGCGAGCTGTTCACCGTCAGCACGTCCGCCGACGCCGCTCTCGTCCCGCTCGCGACCCAGTGGAGCAGCGACGACGGCAAGATGGTTCCGACCGGCTGGGTCCCGTCCTCGCGGGCCCAACGGGCGTGGTTCCTCGCGTCCGGTCGCATGGAGGTCGAGGGAGCACAGTATGTTCTCGGTCTGGACCCGACGGCTCCCGACACCCATGCGACCCTGGCGCAGGCGCTCATGCGCGCCGGCATCGCACCGACCCTGATCGGTACGCACGGCACCGGTGGGCCGGGGTTGAGGATCTCCGGCCGGAGGCGTCTGACGAGGCTCGTCGAGAACATCGGTGCACCTCCGGACGCCGACGCGGCACGCCGGATCTGGCCGCATGTGGAACCGGGTGATCATCACTTGTGAAGAGCCGTTCCCCGAGGATGTGCGACCCTGTGTGTGGCCGCGTCTGGGGAACGGGTCGGTATACATGTCTTCGAACAAGGCGACATGTCGGCAATGAGGGAAGGTGCGGGCGGCACGGTGGCAGCACGGGAGAAGAGCACTGCGGGCGGTTCGTCGGGCACGCGTCGGCTCGTGATCGTCGAGTCCCCGACCAAGGCGAGGAAGATCGCCCCCTACCTCGGCCGCGACTACGTCGTCGAGGCATCGGTCGGTCACATCCGCGACCTGCCGCGCGGCGCCGCGGACGTCCCCGCCAAGTACAAGGGCGAGTCGTGGGCGCGCCTCGGTGTCGACGTCGATCACGACTTCGAACCGCTCTACGTCGTCAGCGCCGACAAGAAGACCAAGGTCTCGGAGCTGAAGAGCCTGCTCAAGGACGCCGACGAGCTCTACCTCGCCACCGACCCCGACCGCGAGGGCGAGGCCATCGCCTGGCACCTGCTCGAGACCCTGAAGCCCAAGGTGCCGGTCCGGCGCATGGTCTTCCACGAGATCACCGAGCCCGCCATCCGCGCGGCCGCCGAGAACACCCGCGACCTCGACAACGACCTGGTCGATGCGCAGGAGACCCGCCGCATCCTCGACCGTCTCTACGGCTACGAGGTCAGCCCCGTGCTGTGGAAGAAGGTCATGCCCCGTCTGTCGGCGGGTCGTGTGCAGTCGGTGGCGACCCGCGTGATCGTGCAGCGCGAACGCGAGCGCATGGCGTTCAAGTCCGCCGAGTACTGGGACATCGCGGCCACGATGGACGCCGGTGCCGACGCGAGCCCCCGTTCGTTCGGTGCCCGCCTGGTCAACGTCGACGGTTCCCGCGTCGCCTCGGGCCGCGACTTCGGGCCCGACGGGAACCTGAAGTCGAACGGTGTCGTCGTCCTCGACGAGGACCGTGCCCGCCGCCTCGCAGAGGCACTCGCCGGTGTCGCGCTGACGGTGTCGTCGGCCGAGAGCAAGCCGTACACCCGCAAGCCCTACGCGCCGTTCATGACGTCGACGCTGCAGCAGGAGGCGGGCCGCAAGCTGCGGTTCTCGTCCGAGCGCACGATGCGCACCGCGCAGCGTCTGTACGAGAACGGCTACATCACCTACATGCGTACCGACTCGACGACGCTGTCCGAGTCGGCGATCGCGGCGGCCCGCGCACAGGCCACTCAGCTGTACGGCGCCGAGTTCGTCCATCCGACGCCGCGCCAGTACACCCGCAAGGTCAAGAACGCGCAGGAAGCACACGAGGCGATCCGTCCCGCCGGCGACGTCTTCGCGACCCCGGGTGAGCTGCACGCGCGCCTCGACGGCGACGAGTTCAAGCTCTACGAGCTCATCTGGCAGCGCACCGTCGCCTCCCAGATGGCCGACGCGCGGGGCACGACGCTGACGCTGCGCATCACCGGCACCGCGGGCACCGGCGAGGAGTGCACCTTCTCGTCGTCGGGCCGCACCATCACGTTCCCGGGCTTCCTCAAGGCGTACGTCGAGAGCGTCGACGAGGAGGCCGGCGGTCAGTCGGACGACGCGGAGTCGCGCCTGCCGAACCTGTCCGAGGGCGCGTCGGTCACCGCGACGAAGCTCGATCCGGACGGTCACTCCACCAACCCGCCCGCCCGGTACACCGAGGCGAGCCTGATCAAGACGCTCGAAGAGCTCGGGATCGGTCGCCCCTCGACCTACGCGTCGATCATCAAGACCATCCTCGACCGCGGCTACGTCTACAAGCGCGGCAGTGCGCTCGTCCCGTCGTGGGTGGCGTTCGCCGTCATCGGCCTGCTCGAGGCGCACTTCGCCCAGCTCGTCGACTACGACTTCACGGCCGGGATGGAGGACGATCTCGACGAGATCGCCTCGGGTCACCGGCAGCGCACCGACTGGCTGACGCGGTTCTACTTCGGCAGCGACGACGGTCACGAGGAGTCGGTCGCCCGCAAGGGTGGCCTGAAGAAGCTCGTGGGGGAGAACCTCGAGGACATCGACGCCCGCGAGATCAACTCCATCCGCCTGTTCGACGACTCCGAGGGTCGCGAGATCCACGTGCGCGTGGGCCGCTTCGGTCCGTACCTCGAACGGATGGTCACCGACCCCGACAATCCCGACGCCGAGCCGACCTCGCAGCGCGCGAACCTGCCCGACGACCTGCCGCCGGACGAGCTCACCCTCGAATACGCCGAGAAGCTCTTCTCGACGCCGCAGGAGGGACGTGTCCTCGGTGTCGATCCGTCGACCGGCTACGAGATCGTCGCGCGGGAGGGTCGCTTCGGTCCCTACGTGACCGAGCTGATCCCCGATCCGACACCCGAGCCCGAACCGGAACCGGACGTCACGCCCATCCCCGTCGAGGAACTCGGCTCGGAGGGAGAGGGCGGCACGAAGACCGCCACCAAGAAGGCCGTCGCCAAGAAGACGGCGAAGAAGGCTCCCGCCAAGAAGGCCGCGAAGAAGACCGGCCCGAAGCCGCGCACGGGTTCTCTGTTCAAGACGATGGACCTGTCCACGGTCACCCTGGACGACGCCCTGAAACTGCTGTCGCTGCCGCGCGTGGTGGGTGTCGATCCGGAGTCCGGCGACGAGATCACCGCTCAGAACGGCCGCTATGGTCCGTACCTGAAGAAGGGCACCGACTCGCGGTCGCTCGCGAACGAGGAACAGATCTTCACCGTCACCCTCGAGGAAGCGCTGAAGATCTACGCCGAGCCGAAGCGCCGCGGCCGGCAGGCCGCCGCCACGCCGCCGCTGCGCGAGCTGGGCACCGACCCGGTCAGCGGCAAGCAGATGGTGATCAAGGACGGCCGGTTCGGTCCGTACGTCACCGACGGTGAGACGAACGCGAGCCTGCGCAAGGGCGACGAGGTCGAGTCCATCACCGACGAGCGGGCGTCCGAACTGCTCGCCGACCGTCGGGCGCGTGGTCCGGCCAAGAAGACCGCGAAGAAGACGGCAGCGAAGAAGACGGCCGCCAAGAAGACCACCGCCAAGAAGACGGCGGCGAAGAAGACGACGAAGAAGACCGCCGCGAAGAAGACGACGGACTGACGGTTCCCGTCGGCGTACGCGGATAACCTCACGGTGTGTACCGCGAACTGCCGTCGGGGATCCCCGGCGTCACACTGTGGCAGTCCGAGCCGTCCGGTGCCCGCGTGGGCGGAACCCACGTGCTGCCGGACGGATGCATGGACCTCATCCGGCACGCCGACGGCTTCCTCGTCGCCGGCCCGGACACGACGTCCCAGTTCTCCGATCTGGCGGCGGATCGACCGCTGACGGCCGTCCGGTTCGAACCCGGCCTGGGGCCGCGGTTCTTCGGCGTCGACGCGAGCGAGCTGACCGATCGACGGGTTCCGCTCGACGATCTGTGGCCGTCACGTCGTGTGCGTCTCCTCGCGGTTCGAGCCGAGGACGATCCCGTCGCTGCGCTGGTCGACGCCGTCCGAGGCGCGGTCGACGAACACGATCCGATGGCCGACCTCGCGCGGGCGCTGGCCTCCGGCGCGGCCGTCACGGAAGTCGCCGCGATCCTCGGCTGGAGCGACAGGACACTGCGGCGTCGCTCGGCCCGGGCCTACGGATACGGACCGAAGACGTTGTCGCGGGTACTGCGCTTCCGTCGGGCGGTCGCGCGTGCCCGGGCCGGCGACGACTTCGCCCGTGTCGCGGCCGACTGCGGGTACAGCGACCAGGCGCATCTGGCCCGGGACGTTCGTGCGCTGTCGGGTGTCACCCTCGGTGAGCTCGTCCGGAGTCATCCCGGGAGCGCGGCGAACAGGTCGAGGCTGTGGCCGTCCGGATCCATCGCGCTCGCGTAGCGCTGTCCCCAGAATGCGTCCCAGGGTGCCTTCGTCGACGTGCACCCGGCCTCGATCAACGCCGCAAGTGTCTCGTCGACCGCGTCGGGGGAGCCACAGTCGAAGGCGAGCGCCGTCCCGCCTCCGGACGACGGCTCGAACTCCGGATCGAAGCTGCGGACGGACTCGACGGTGTCCCACATCAGGCGCAGACCACCGGGGAGAGTGACCTCGAAGTGCGGTACCTCGGGTGCGTCGGTGGGCAGGTCGAGGCCGAGCACTCGATAGCACGCGAAGGACCGATCGAGATCGGCGACGACGAGCCCCACAGCGGAGAAATGAATGGTCATGGCCCGACGGTAGGACCGAGCACGTGTGGCCGTCTTGAACGTTTCGGACACGTGATCCGGACCCGTCGGACCCGGTCGTTAGGCTGAGCGCATGCCCGGGGTCTTCGATCGTCTCGTCGGTCAACGTGATGTCGAGACCGAACTCGTCGCGGCCGCAGTAGCTGCCCGTCGGGGCGACACCGGATCGGCGATGACGCACTCGTGGCTGTTCACCGGTCCTCCCGGGTCCGGTCGCTCGGTCGCGGCGCTGTGTTTCGCCGCCGCCCTGCAGTGCACCGACGAGGAGACTCCCGGCTGCGGGCGATGCCACGCCTGCACCACCACGATGGCCGGCACCCACGGCGACGTACGGCGGGTCGTGCCCGAGGGGCTGACGATCAGCGTCAAGTCGATGCGCGACATCGTGCAGGTCGCGTCGCGGCGTCCCAGCACGGGCCGATGGCAGGTCGTGGTGATCGAGGACGCCGACCGTCTCACCGAAGGCGCCGCGAACGCGTTGCTGAAGGTGGTCGAGGAACCGCCGCAGCGAACGGTCTTCCTCCTGTGCGCGCCGTCGGTCGATCCCGAGGACATCTCGGTGACGCTGCGCTCGCGCTGCCGTCACATCGGGTTGGTCACTCCCAGCGCCGATGCAATCGCGCGCGTCCTGGAGGCCACCGACGGCATCGATCCGAAGACGGCGCAGTGGGCCGCATCCGTCAGCGCAGGCCACGTCGGCCGGGCCCGACGGTTGGCCACCGACGAGGGCGCCCGCGACAACCGGGCACGTGCGCTCGCTGTCGCCGGCGCGGTCCTGCGCCCCGCCACCACCTACTCCGCAGCCGATGACCTCGGCCGCAGCGCCGAGACCGAGGCTAAGGAGATCAGTGCGGAGCGCGATGAGCGTGAGACCGAGGAGCTGAAGACCGCTCTCGGTGCCGGCGGTACCGGCAAGGGTGCCGCGGGTGCGCTTCGCGGTTCGGCCGGGGTCCTCAAGGAACTCGAACGCACCCAGAAGTCGCGGAAGACGCGAACCGAGCGCGACATCATGGACCGAGCCCTGATCGATCTCGCCGGTCTGTACCGGGATGCACTGGTGCACGCCTTCGGATCGCAGGTCACGCTCAACCATCCGGACATGTCGGATCGTGCGGCCGACCTCGCATCGAGGACCCGGCCGGAGTCGCTGCTCGAATGCATCGAGGCCATCCTCGACTGCCGGGAGGCGCTCGCCCAGAACGTCAAACCCCGCTTCGCCCTCGCGGCGCTCGCAGCCCGGTTGAGCTCGGCGTTCCGGTAGCCGAAGTGCCGGTTTGCGTCGGGGTGGGGGTAGTCCGCTAGACTTCGGACGCCGAAAGGCTCGCTGCCTTAGCTCAGTCGGTAGAGCATTTCACTCGTAATGAAAAGGTCGTCGGTTCGATTCCGACAGGCAGCTCCACGAAGGCCCCTCACCCCGGTGCGGGGCCTTCGACGTTTCTGCGCGCTGTGCGATTCGCGCGGATGATGGAGACATGTTGATGGAACTGTTCTCCTTGGTCCTGATCATCGGCGCTCTCGCCGTGGTTCTGCCCATGGCCGTCCGGGTCTTCCGGGACAAGGACCGTTGACGCGAAGCGACCGCGACTATCGACGCGCACGACGGCGGTCTCGGACACGGCGTCGAAATCCTCGACAACCCGGTCACCGCGCAGCATGCTTCTCTCATGGCTGAGTCGTTGAAGGACCGGGTTCGGGAGAAGATCCTGCGGCAGCGCGCCGAGGACGGGGGCCGGCCGATCGGCGACGCGGAAGGGGACGACCCTCGCCTCATGGATCTCCGCAGCGATCTCGCGATGCTGGAGCAGGCCGAGGAGGACGATCCGATCGTCCAGCATCTCGCTGCCAAGTACTGGGTCCCCTGAACACCCTCACAACGACGCTGCATGAGCCGATAAACCCACTCTGACCTGGCGATTTGGTGTTCTGGGAGATGTTCGCGTAACTTATTCCAGGTCAGAGCGACACGGACACCGACCCGGGCCGAGAGGAACGGGACAACGAGGTTGGACGAAGGCGCCTGCAGATTTCACTGGTTCGAAACCTTCTGGTAAGGTTTGGAGCCGTGCCCGAGAGCCGGAAGGCCCTCGGATGAACAGTCACCCCGGAGTGAACGAACCGGAAGGTTCGGGATCGATGGTGTGTGCGTGTTCTTTGAGAACTCAACAGTGTGCCGATGAATGTCAGTGCCAAATAATATTTGGTGCGACCACTTCACTTTTTGTGGGTGGTTGTTGCTGGACATCGCATTCTTCCGTCTGCGGTGATCCAGTGTTTAGCTAGTTTGAGTTTTTATGCTAGTGATTTGACTCGATGTCTTTGACTGATTACCCCTTCGGGGTGATTGTGAGTCTTCAACGGAGAGTTTGATCCTGGCTCAGGACGAACGCTGGCGGCGTGCTTAACACATGCAAGTCGAACGATGAAGCCCAGCTTGCTGGGTGGATTAGTGGCGAA
>NZ_NERM01000017.1:0-107472 GCF_002215235.1 Rhodococcus sp. BUPNP1 | reverse complement strand
ACATCAGAGGGCAAATCGATGCCTGAGATCATCAGATGCCAGAAACGCTATCTCGCCCGCGAAGTGTTCACCGCGCTACGACAGGACTACCGAGCTCTGACCACTTGACCTCTATAGGAGCGTCCTTCGCGATCTCCCGCAACGCGTCCTTCTCCAACTCGGCATCTGCGAGCAACCGTTTGAGCCGGCTGTTCTGCTCCCGCAGTTCCTTGAGCTCCTTCGCCGCATCGGCATCCATGCCGCCGTATTGACGACGCCAGTTGTACAGCGTCGCCGCCGACACCTCGAGCGCGGCGGCGATCTCCTCGCCGTTCTTGCCTTCCGCGGCCAACTCGTCGGCCCGGCGCAGCTTGCGCACGATGTCCTCGGCCGAGTGACGTTTGCGTCCCGCCATGATTCCTATCGTCCCTTCTTCGCCCTTACCAGGGCAATCAGGACTCTAGAACAACCCGGATCTACTCACAGGGGACACGCCACCACCTTGTACTTCGAAGCGGAGAAGGAAGACGACCTGCGCAAGGTCGGCTATTCGAGTTATGCCGAGGTCGGCATAACTCGAAGGAACGACGAGTCGACCCGCAGATCGTTGTCGGGCTGCTGGTGGATCGCACCGGTTTGCCGCTCGAGATCGGATGCTACGAGGGCAATTCGGCCGAGACCCACACGATTGTGCCGATCGTGCGACAGTTCCAGGCCCGTCACGACCTCGACGGGGTCGAGATGGTCGTCGCCGCCGACGCCGGGATGCTGTCCGCGTCCAATCTCGCAGCGTTGTACGAGGCCGGGGTGAAGTTCATCGTCGGCTCCCGCGCCACGAAAGCGCCCGGTGATCTAGCCTCCCACTTCCATTGGAACGGCAATGTTTTCACCGATGGGCAGATCATCGACACGATCACACCACGGCACGGCCGCTCCGTGGTCAACAACCGCCGGCGACGAGCCGAGCCCGTCTGGAACGAGAGGGACCATCCGAATGCGTGGCGGGCGATCTGGCAGTACTCGCGCAGCCGCGCCGCCCGGGACGAGAAAACACTCAACGCGCAGGAAGCCCGCGCCCGGGCAGTGGTCGACGGGGACACCGCCCCGAAATCGACGCGGTTCGTGAAGACGACTGCGAAAGGCCGGCGACTGGATACCGCGTCGCTCGAACGAGCCCGGATGCTCGTCGGGCTGAAAGGCTACGTCACCAACCTTCTTGTCTCGCTAATCGATCCGAGTGAAGTCATCGGGAAGTATCACGAGTTGTGGCACGTGGAGCAGTCGTTTCGGATGTCGAAAACGGATCTGCGGGCACGACCGATCTTCCACCGCACCCGCGACGCCACCGAGGCGCACCTGACGGTGTGTTCGCGGCGTTGGCGGTCTCCCGGGTGGTGCAGGACCGCAGCGGTCTCGCGATCGGCAAGGTCGTCAAGCTGTTGCGGCCGCTGCGGTCGGCGACCATCGCGATCAACGGCACCCGACACACGCTCCCGCCGCAGGTCGAGGCCGATATGCAGGTGCTGCTCGATCGGATTTCAGGTACCGAAGCCACGCACTAACGAAATGAGCCAACTCGGGTTAGACATGCACAGATGGGCTGGCATGTATGAAGTCTCACCCGAGTCGATCGAGGCGCGGTTGTACCAATTTGGCAGGGCGATCGGAAACAGTCGCCGAGCAGGGCTCAGTGCTGACGTTTCGCTTTATCGAGAGGGCGCACGCCGGTGACCTTCGAAGCCATCCTCGCCAGGATTGCCGAGCGGTGACTTCTTGCTGCCAGTAAGTGCCTATTGACAGAGGCGAACTCTTTCCCGGTCAGTCCTCCGGATTGCTCAGCATCCAAACCTGTTTCAGTGGTAGCCGGGTTTGGATACCGGAAGGGAGCCGTGCGTAGTTACGCAATACCGCGTCCACCACATCGGCCGCTTCCCACACTCGGATCCGCAGCCGATGGTGTCGCATCTGATCGCGCGCCGGGCGAGTCAGTCCACCCCATGCCACCAGTAGACCTTGATCTGCGCCCTGTGCGGACATCACGCCCTGCAACTGGGACACCACCGGTGCGCCCACCTGTCCGCCCACCTGTCCGCCCGACTTCACCTGCACCAACAAGGTCGGGGTGTCCAGCCCGAGCGGACCGCGTCCTGCGGTAATGTCGACACCACCGTCCGGTCCCGGAGGTGCCATGTCGCATCGAAATCCTTCCGCTTCCAGCACCGCAGTCACGAGACCGGCCAGTTCATGACCGGCGAAGTCCTCACAGATCCGAGTCAGAATCTGGTCTGTGACCACCTGTTCGAAATCCGTGCTCAGCTCCGGAGAATCGACTGAACTGTCCGCCTCGACCGATGTCGCCCCTTGGCTGATCAAGGTAGGCAAGGGCTCGACAGCGCCCGGATCGGTGCCGTAGTCGAGGCGAGCCACAGCGTTGTTCTTGCTGGGGGCAAACACCGTTAACACGCTGCCGAGGATGTAGAGCAGATCCTGCTTGACGGCCGAGCGGGGAAGATCTGTTCGTTGCCAATCAACCGAGACCACGTGACGCATCGCCGGCGAATTGTCGCTGCGATAGCGGTAGCCCTCCGTGACTCTGCCCAAAGCCAGCTGTTTGGTTGTCTTCATCGGCATCACCAGGATATCGCCGGGTGTGATTCGGCCTCGTAGTGCCCATAACTGGGCGACGGCATTTTGGATTCGTCCCTTGCTTTCCCTACTCAGAACGTCGTTGACGACCTTCGCTACTTCGTCGCGGCTGGTGCAATCGGTCAGATCCGGGAGTTCTTCCCATCCGCCACCGGAGCAGGACTGCTCGAGAGCGATCTGATCACGTTCTCCGAGCTTGCCGGATCGCACCACCCATGCTGCTGTCATGCAAGCCACAATAGCTATACCGTGACCGAGCGACTCGATCCGAATCTCTGTGTCCGGGAATCTGTACAGTGCTCAACTGCATGTCCGAGGTCGGCTGCCGAGTGCAATTACAGCCATTCGTCGACACCTCCATGACCCGAGCAAGTGCCGCGTCGATTCTGGCTGAACGAGTACGTGCCATCGGCACAGCGGGCGGATGCTCCAGCCGGAGCTGTGGGCGCCTGGACAGGGCCGGGAATGGAGTTGCCGTTCACATTGACGTAGCTGTTCGCTCCGCAACCGCCGCTGTAACCACTGTCGGGAGCGGGAGCGGGAGCGGGAGCGGGAGCGGGAGCGGAAGCAGGAGCTGGTGCCGGTTCGATCTCGACCGGCGGGGGAGGAGCGACGAACGCAGCCGCCGGCGGAGGTGTGTACTGCTCTGTGGTCGGCGCGGGCTCGGTAGTCGTGGGCGTCGGCGTCGGCGTCGGGGCAATGCCGCCACACGAAAGCAATTCACGCTCGAGCGCTTGGTGTTCCGTGATCGTAGTCCACAGCTGGTAAGCGGCCTTCACCTCGACCTGCCGTGCTGCACACGTGCAGCGGTATCCCTCGTTCGATGGAAACCATGCAGAAGCGTCCCTCTCGTCCTTTTCCGTGCTGACGTTCTGTGCGACCGCCTGAAGGTTACGAGGATCGTTTGCCAGGTCCCGGAGGTCTCGGCATCGAGTTCGTACGCACCCTTCTGCCATGCATCCCTCAACGAGACGACGTGGTCGATGACGACATCGTCGAATGCGACCGAATCACCTGTGTAGACGTCTTCGAGCGTTCCGGTGCGGACTGTGCACACAGACTGCGGATCGAGTGATACGGCCGTCAGATCGCGGCGGAGGATGTCGTTACGCGTGTCGCAGCCGTTGTGGCCACCGTCGACTGCCACGTCGTCGGACCATTCTTCACCGAAACGAGAGAGATCGAACTGCGTGGAAGGTGCTTCATCGCGGACGCTGATCGTTGCAAGAGTCTTCAGCGCTTGCGTTGCGCCATCGCTGTCGACTAACTCGAAACTGGCCGGTGCCGGTAGCGGCTCCGGTGGCGGCGTCGTCGTAGTCGATGTGGAGGAGGAGATCGGTGCTGCAATAGCGGAAGTCTGCTCGGTAGTGGCGTTTCCGGCTCAGGTTCGGGATCTGGGGCAGTAGCGCCAGCGAGTATGAAGCTGGGGATGAGGGCCCATGCCGCCCATTTGTAGCGCGCAGGACGTGTGCGGTCCTCGCGCAAGTACATGACGCCGGCAGCGACCGCAAGGAGTCCGAAGACTGCATGCCCCACGCTCCTGCGAAGACGGTCAACGCAAACATCGCGCCGAACACGATCGCGATTACAGCAATGAGCTTTCCCAGGCGAGTGCGTGCTCCCCGGTCACGTTGGGGCGTTCGGGAGGGATTCGTCGACATGGTTACACCTGCTCGACGCGGAAGCAGGGATGGATGACCGCGGCCAGAATGGCATGCGCGAGGGTGGAGTAGAGCATGTGTATACCAATTCATAGGGGCCGGCAATGGACGCCGAACCGGTGCACTTGTTTGTTTCGGCGGCAGTGTGAAATCCGTTACGGCATATCCGAAAAGACTGAAATTCTGTTTCTCAGAGGTGATCCAACGGGTGTAAGCCTGCTTACGCGACGCGATCGCCGCGGCACCGGCACTTCACCGCACGCCCGTACTCGTCGTCCGGTAACCATCCGTACTCGTCGCAGGCGTCGCACTTCTCCGGGACGCTGCGTGGGACGGTCAATTCTTGCCACATCCGCACCCACGCTTGTGCGTACTTCATGGGGTTCTCCGGACGATGGACTGCCCTGGCTGCTGCGACCAGCTTCGCGGTGCCGTGGGTGTCGATCAGATTCTCGATTGCAGTTGCCGCCTCAGGCTTGAGGTACGCGAATGTCGCCATCAATCCCGCTTGCTTGCAGGCCGCTGCCAGGCCTGCCACGGCTGGAGTGAGCGGAGCATTGGACGCCGGCCGGGTGCGGTTGGTTTTCGTTCTTGGATCATCAGTACTGGTAAGAGCGCCTGACATACCGTTATCCGCGTGACCGTGCGTCGGCTTTTCAGGCCCCGGGTCGGTGCGCGGCTCCTCATAAATCGTTTGAATAGTGATCCACTGCCCGCGCTCGTTCTGGATCTTCTCTCGGATCAAGTAGCCAAGCTCAGCCAGCTCTCGGAGGGCGGAGCGTATGGCGTCTCGTCCCTCCTTCGGTGACTGGCCGGCTATCGCGTCGGATCGAGTACGCCAGTCGTCCGGCTTCGACAAGAGCCAGATGAGCACGCCACGGGCGCGGAAGGACAAGCGCTCGTCGTTGATGACGGCATTGCTGAGGATCGTGAAGTTGCTGGCGAGGCGCGGTCCACGACGCACGCCGCCAGCCAGGGTATTCTGGCCCACGTTCGACTCCTACTTAGTCGGACATCCGGCCCGTCGGGAGTTGCCGCTCCTGGCGGGCCTTCTTCACTTGTGACGCCACGCGGGTCGGTGACGATCTTGGAATCTTGGCATCGAACGATGATCAGCGCAAGGAGAATCCTCGACATCGTTGTTGCCCAATGTTTTTGGCGCACGACGAGAGTGTCGCAGTTCCGGACGGTCGATGCCGAGTATGGGTGTTGTCGGACGCAGTCAGATACCGGATCGGATCACCGGCCCCAGCTGAATCAAGCGCCCGCTCCTGAGACCGAGATTGAGGCACTCCTCCAGGCGCTCACGGGTGGGACCCGTAAGGCGCCGTTGGTTGAAGATGGCCAACGTTTCCCGGATCAGTGCTTCGACGTCCAGTTCTCGGCCCTCGCAGGTGGCGTGCATCGCGTTGAGGATTTCCTCGGGCGCGATTTCGCTGACCGGGCGGGTCACCTCGTCGGGTGTAGTACGGAACCCGCGCCAATTGGTCCTGTCGATCTGGCGAGGCCATACGAAAGATCCGAGAGAAGTCGTTTCGATCAACTCACTAGGCACACAATCGATTACGAAATCCCTGCGCGCTGCGGACACCCGGTCGAACCCGAATCGTCTCGCGACGTCCCGGGCCAACCGCTCCAGGAGGATCGGTCCTTCGATTTCCACCGTCTCGCGTACGGCGTCGGTGATGATTTGCCGTACCGACGTGGAGTGGACACGGTCGAGGTCGTCGCGCTCCCCGAGCGGAGTGGTCGGCGCACAGCTGTAGGTAATGCCGCGACCATGCCAGTCGCGTTCGGCGGAGGACGACGCCGGAGCTTCGTCGAAGTGGATCGTGGGGGTGGTAGTCGCCGCGACTCCTGCGACGAATTCGTGCCGCTCCTCCGGGGCAGTGTCGGGCACGCGCACCTGCTCGGACTCATCCTTCGCGAAGGAGAGATCGGCCAACACCTCCAGGTTCTCGACGACGAGCTCCTCCGGGGTGCGTGCTTCTGCCTCCGCGATCGCGATGGCGCGTGCCTCCGCTTCCTTGGCGAGCTGTTCTTCGTACTGTCGCCGGCGTTCACGCGCTGTGTCGACAGCAGCATCGATACGGTCGAGGACCGCCCCGGGATTCTCGATCCACTCGGGAAGCCACACACGCACCGACGAACCCCAGTGCATCAGAGTTTCGAGCAATCGGGGGGTGAGGTCGCGGTCGGACACGGTCGGGCGGCCGGCCCAACGCGGACCGTCCAGCATCACTGCGACCTGCCAATGATCGGAACCGGGCTCTCGCACAACGATGTCTAGAACGAACTCGGACAGGCCGTAGTTCGTGGTGACCTCGTACCCGCGGTCGGCGAGGGCCGTGCGGATGCTTCGCTGGACGGCATCGACGTTGTCGTTCGTCGTCACAGACGGGTTGGGAGCCACCCTCTGCGCTGCCATCTCCAGATACCCACGCAGATGCGCGAGCCCCACAGACTTCGTGCGCGACAGATCGATATCGGACGGTTCGAACGACGTGAAGATCACGACCTTCCGACGGGCACGCGTGATGGCGACATTGAAGCGCTTCTCGCCACCCGCCCGGCTCAAAGGACCGAACTGGAGGGGCAGCTGGGACTCACCCGGCTTCTTCGAGAACGCCGTTGTGAAGAGGATGACGTCGCGCTCGTCGCCCTGGACGTTCTCGAGGTTCTTGACAAAGATGCCCTCTTCCTTGTCAGGACGAAGCTGCTCGCGGACGAGGGGGTCGTCGCATGCCTCCAAGAGGTCCTGGACGAGAACGCGCTGCTGGAGGTTGAAGGTGACGACGCCGATGCTCTGGCCGGCCAGGCGCGGGGTGGCGAGCCGGGTGCGGATCTCCTCGACGATGGCTTCTGCCTCGACGCGGTTCGTGCGGTACCCGTCCTTGCGGTTCTCACGGTTGAAGTGACCGTCGACGCGTCGCCACTCGACACCCGCCGTGTCGTCCCCTCCGGGCGACGGAAGGCTGGCGAGGCGACCTTCGTAGTACTTCTGGTTGGAGAAGTTGATGAGCGTCTCGTCCTGACTGCGGTAATGCCACGACAACCACAGACGTGGAACTCCGGACTCGACGCACTCGGTGAGAATGCTCTCGAGATCCTCCGGTGCGATCGTCCCGTCCTCGTCCGCCTCATCATCGTCGACCGCACTGACCTGACCGAACGTCGATGGAGGCATCTGCTGCGAGTCGCCGACGATGACGGCTGCGCGACCCCGGCCGAGAGCACCGATGGCCTGGGCGACAGTCACCTGAGAAGCCTCGTCGAACACGACCAGGTCGAATGTCGCCGAACCCGGCGGGATGAACTGAGCCAACGACGTCGGACTGACGAAGACACAGGGCGTCGTCGCCAGGATGTGGTGTGCATACCGTGCCATGAGGTTGCGGAAGGATGCGCCGCCGCGTTTGCGTTCGAGCGCGCGACGGAGTTCACCGACTTCACCCTGGAGCGCACCGGCCTGGAACGGACGACGGGACAGCAACGCGGCTGGCAACGCTTTGACCTGCTCGCCGCGAAGTGCGTCTGCACTACGCGCGAAGTCCGAGATCTCACCGTCGCGCAGGGTAGGGGTGAAGTTGATGACCCCGGTGGCGCGACGCCGCTCGTCGAGCGAAGCACGTGCTGCGCCACGAATGAAAGCGACCGGCGCATCGGCCGCAAGAATCTGGCCGGTGAGAAGGGCTTCGACGAAGTCGTGCAGCTCGGCGCGACGCAACGGTTCGAGATATGCGGACATGCGTGACCACGCGAAGAATCGCTGAGAACCGCCGTACTGCGCCTCTTCTCGCACGACGAGACTGTCGCGTTGCCATGCAGTGAGCCAGTGGTCGCCATTCGTCCAACGTGCTACGTCGGCATCAGTGGTCCCGAGGCACGAACGCAAGCTCGCCCACGCGCCGCCCGCTTCGTCGAGCACGCGGATTTCGTGATCCGTCAGGAATCCGGCGGATTCGAGCTCTTTCCACAATCCCGGCGTTTCGTCGACGAAACGGATTGTGTCGTCGATGTATTCGAAGATCGGCCGTAACTCGTCGGTGCATGTGGGAGCGAGCGGATTCCAGGCGGGCGGAGCGAACGGCCCGAGGAGATCGCGGACGGTTGTACGGAGGTGCGTGATCTGTTCGCGGGCCATGGAGATCATCCGCAGCAACGGAAGCACGGCCTGGGGTGAGAGGTCGGCATCCGGGTTGGCGAACGGTGCGAGGCTTCGCTGGAACTGCTCGGCCTTCTTCTTCTTGCCGAAAAGACCCTTGTCACACTCCTCCGCCTCGGCAATGAAGAAGTCGACGTCGCCCGATTCCAGGAACATCGGAATGAAGGTCCGCAACACGGGTGCGCAATTCTGATGTGCGCGGTTGATGTCGACGAACAGTGCTTCGCGTGCAGCAGCGAATTGCGGACTACGCATCCAAGCGAGCGTCGCTGCGTCGGGAACCGGACGGCCGAGCTGGCGACGAGCCTGGGGGAGCAGCGCAATGACGTCCTCGGGCGTTTGCACTCGTTCGAGCATTGTGCGGGTCCGTGGACTCGCCAAAGCCGCATCGATCGCATTTGCGAAGCGAATCACAGCGAGGGAGACGTGCTGGTCTTCGATCCCCTGAGGCACGGACCCGGCAAGCGACCAGGGTGAGCCCGGGCGGATCTCCAACGAATGGGCGGCACGAGAGAAGAGCTCGAGGGTGTCCCGGATGGTGGCCCAAGGCTGAGTCGGTCGCGCGACGTACCAAGTTGGGATCGGAGCGACGGGTCCGTTGCCGACCTCCAGCGTCGCCTCGAAGGCACGCCACAACGAATGGTCGATGCCGTTGCGGCTGTGGATCTTGTGGGGATAGTCGGCGAGGGGCGCCAGCCTAGACCTGAATTCGGCAACCTTCGCGTCCCAGTTGTGGGAGTTGTAGTAGATGTTGTTGTCGATCGCGGCTTTGAGCTGTTCGCGAATTGCACTCGGGCTCTGGCTCTTGCCGTGCAAGTCGAGTGCAAAGTTGCTCAGACCGACCTTCGACAGGCGCTTCTTGACCACGTCGAGTGCGGCCTGCTTCTCTGCCACGAACAGGACGGTCTTACCGCGTTCGAGCGCGTGCGCGATGAGATTGGTGATGGTCTGGGACTTGCCGGTCCCGGGAGGGCCTTCGATGACGAACGTGCGGCCGGATGCAGCCAACGCAACTGCTCGTAGTTGCGAGCCGTCCGCGGGGATGGGGACCGGGACGGACGCCTCGTCCACCTCCACACTGTCGAGGCTCTCGTTGCCGTGCGGATCACGGAACGACTCGCCGGCGTGGTGCGTGAGGTGCCGGACGATCGGACTCTGCTCGAGGACGTCCCAGTGCTCGTTGAGGTCCTTCCACATTCCGAAGGTGCCGAACTGACAGATTGCTACTGTGGCAACCTCGTCGACCCGCAGGTCGATGTTGTTCTCGACGAGAGCTGCTCGGATACCGCGAAGCGCGTGAACGATGTCGAGGCCGCTGTCGTCCAGCTTCGGGGACTCGAGAGCTTCGATCGACACATTGTGCTTGAGGCGAAGCCACTCTACGAGGCAATAGTTGGGAGTCGCGACCTCGGTGGTGTCGACGGTGATCTGGAACGGCTTCCGTCCGGTGCCGCCGACGATACGGATGGGCAACAAGAAGAGGGGAGCGCGAGCCTCCGCGCCGGTCGATGTGCGGTGAATGAGTGCGCCGAGCGTCAGATAGAGATTGGACCTACCCGTCTCTTCGAGCATGGTGCGTGCCGTGCGAGCGAGTTCCTTGAACCGCTTGGCGTACAGATCACGCGAAACCGCGCCGTACAGCCGTCGGTCGTCCGCGAGATAGGACAGGAGTACATCGGATGCGATCTCCGAGGCTCGCCGCGCGCCCTGCAATTCGTGGATTGACGCCAAATCATCGTTGGGAGTGAGAGTGATCGAGTCGCCGGAGTGAATGATGTCGTCGAGAAGCGGGAGTCCGTCCTGAGGTACATGGAGGTCGATGACCTGCGCGGACGGCTTCAAGTTCAAGAGGCGATTTCGAGTGCTTAGATCGAGCAGAGCGCGCTTCCACTTCCGAACTCTCGCGGGCGCGTGGTCCGTGGTGTCGAGGACGACATCGTCGGTATTGCCGCGGGCCTTCAGTTCGTCGGGTAGCGCGAGGACGACGTCGTGAAGGTCGGCTTGCCGGGGTTGAGCCGTGGGCACAACGTCGTTGCCGGAAAGCAGCGGACGGATACCGCTCTTCCTGGCAGCGACGACATCGACGACACCACATAGGGTGTCGGGAGACGCGAAGTGCTCCCGAGCACGCCTCATCGCCCCCTTGAAGTCTCCGACATCGGTCTGGTTGTAGTAGACGGCTTCCACGGCGATGGCTTTGCCGGACTCGACGAGATTGATGAGAGCGTTCGGCTCCAGGATCGTCGGGAACGGAAGCGACGCATCCTCGGTCAAGAACCCGGTGAAGGCATGACCGGTGACGAGCCAGAGCAAAGGACGGAGTCCGGCTGCTTCGAGGCATGCGGCGTAGGTAACCGCCAGGTCGATGCAGGTGCCGAAACTCTGGTCGAGAACCTGAGCCGTGGTGCGAACCTTCTGTCCGGTTTCTTCGAATGACGCAGGAGGATCGATGTATCGGATCCCTCGGGATCGCAGCGATTCGTAAATGGCAGTGGCGATGAGCGCGGCCCGTTCCGGACCGTTCTGATATCCCTCCAGTGACGAACTGCCGGTGTTCGTGCGCAGCAGTTCGGCTGCATCGCTGAGGACCGACTGCACAGCCGATGTGTTGGGCTGGACGAACGCGGTCAGAGAGTCGTAGCAGATCGGCGCGTTGAACCACTCGTTGTGCGCAAGGACCTGAATCGGCATCGTCAGGTTGACATCCGTCGCCCACATCGTCGACACCGTGACTGCAATGGTCGCGGGATGAGATTCGTTCAGTGCACGCAGATAGGAAATTGCAGGGACGAGGTCCGAGAAGTCATCCCAGTAGGCGTCGCCGCCATCGGGCAGTTCGCCTTCGTATGTGCGAGTCCAAGTCGGCGCAAGTTCTTCACCGTTGCCGAACAGCCGGACTGTGACGGTGGTGTCGACGGCCGGCCGGCCGGACGAGTTCGTGACGCGAAGACTCGAAACCAACGGGACGGAGTTGTGAACCAGTGCCAGGTTGACCGCCGGCTGGGCAAGTAGCTGGACCACGAGTCCGGACTGCTCGACCGTCTTGTTTCGCCACAACGACTCGTGTCTCACTGCTTCACTCCAACTCTTCTGCGAACAAGCAGACGTATATCAGCCGGAACCGACTCATCGCCCACTCGCCCCTATCGGTGCGGAGCTTCCGAATGTGACATGCGGCAGTTGAGGCTGGCCAAGTGGTCACCGGAGGCGTGCATAGTCTTCCGCCATGACCGGAGCGCACGGCGATGACATCCTGCTACCCAAGCGTCGTGTGTACGCCGCAGAAACATGGGAGGAGCGGCAACGGGACGCCTGGTCCTCGTTCGCGAGCTGGCTCCGAGAGGAAATCTGGGACCTCGAGGGTTCCGCGTCGGTTGTGCTCGAAGCGGAACTCGGTGTGCGAACGGTAGGAGTTGAGATCGAGTCGCGGTCGGGTAGACCGTCGCGTGTAGCTGTGCCCGCCCGGTTACTCACTGAGCAAGAACTCGAGAGAATCCGTGATTTGTCCCGGTGGGAAGAAAAGTCGGTACGAACGTCGATTCCTGCTCCAGGGGAGTCTGTCGAATTTCGTTTGAAATCGGCCAGTGGAGCTTTCGGCGTTCGTGATCTGGCGGAACTCTTCGAGCGTGTATTCGTGCTTTCGCATCCCAACGGCACGTCGGCCAAAATCATCGATCATACGACCGGGCGTGTTCGTACTCGTCGATTCGAACACCGCACCGTTCCGCTGGGTCGGGAGACTCGTCAATACTCACTCATGACGGAGAGTGAATTGAACACCGCTGTCATCGTGCAGGACCGAGGTGAGCTCGGGAAACTGGTATTTCGTTCGCTGAAAAGGATGTTCGATGACAGGGTGAGATTGGTGCGACCCGAGTCCTGGGAGATTCCCCTCGGGTCGCAGATGGTGCGGGTGATGGTCGGTCCATCGTATCCTCGAGTCCTGGTCATCGTGCCGAAGATGGCTCGCCCGTTCGGTTTTGCGGAGTTTCCCGAACGGCGAGTGGAGATGTTGGTCAGAACCTCGTACCTGCGTTTCGTCGACGACGGACAACATCTGTCCGTCGTGATCGACATCCCAGCTCATCCTTTCGTGCCGCGACATCTGGACGACGCGATCGCGCAACTGCAGGACTTCATCAACCGCTGCAAAACGGAATACGGTGCGGGGGAAGAGGGTCGGACGAGGTACCAGGCCATTTATCAGGACGGGTCTCCGAAAGTTGCGCAGAAAACGGGCGAGGACGATGAGGGCGAATCCCTACCACCCGCACTCTCGGCTCTGATCCACCTCGACGAAGATGGAACGAAAGTGCTCGAGCCCGTCAAAGTCGCGCACATATGCAACCACGACCGTGATGCCATCCTGGAGTACCTCCGCCTGGTGAAGGAACAAGAATTGGAATGGTCGGCGTCTGCTGACGAGGCAACCGCCTCCGGAGAAACCGAGGAAGCTGCGTCATGCAACCACGAGGCGGCGGCCTGGGCAAACACCTACCAACGCCTGCGAGCAGCCCTCGAGGTCACGGTGCTCCCCGGGAGCGGAGGAGCTTGCGAGGACTGCGCCGCAAAGGTCGACAACTCGTAGAGGCGCGTGCAACCGTGACGGGTCGGGTGCCGGCTACTCGCTCATCCGTCATTCGCAGTAGTCACAGCGCCCGCTGCTGGGAAGGACGGTGTGATGTTCCGGGCACAGTTCGACCTTCTCGGGACGAGCTGCCGCAGCCTTACGCGCTGCCGCTTCGCGTGATGCGGTGACCTGGGGTGGAAGCGTAGGCGTGCCCCCATTAGAGGGCAGATCGGTGCTGTATGCGCGGTAGCACTTGAGGCGGGCTTCGGCAGCGTGGTGATCGAGATCGTCGGGGATGGGCTCACCTGCCGTCTCGAGGACGAAGCGGTACCCGTCGCCGACGGTCTGGTTCTGGGTGACGCACAGAGAGGTGAGTGGCGGCTCGTCCCTGCGCGCACATTCTTCGACGACGACTGCCAGGACCTTGCCGATCCAATTGCGCATCTGCGACTTCGTTCGGATTCCGGAGATCTCCTGGACCTTCTCGGCCAGCTCCTTGTAGGTGACGAAGTCGTTGTAGCGGGTAGCGGTCTCGAGCAGGACGTCGTGTGCGACCGTTCCCCACTCTGCGATCGCGTCTCGGAAGGACACGGCAGATCCATCGGACACTCGCCAGGTACCCGGCGTCGTCGTAGCCGGCTCAGGATGACCGATCGTGTCGCCACTCGCGGGTTTGTCGACTGCAGGACTTGTGTCCGAGGCGCCGCGTGGTGTGTAAACGCTCGTGGCGAAGCCGCACTTGCGGAGTTGAGCCAAAGCGTAATGGGTGTTGAATTCGGAGCGCGGCTGTCCGCTGATCAGGTGATACGCCTGCTTCGGAGGGTAGAGAACTCCATCGATGTCGGCCCAATGCTCCTGAAGAGGTTCGGGCGCGTTCTTCCGGATCAGTGCGGCTGCAGCCGCAGTGTCGAAATCGGGCGTATCGTTCATGTGGCTCATTAGAGCGTGCGGCGCCGACAGTCGAGGAATCGGGTCCATTGGTGGCCACGCGTTCCGGGCCGAACCATGGGTCGGATCCTTGGCGCCGGCGAATGCGGAATCCGCGATGGAGCATCGGCTCCTCTTCGGCTATTCTGCTGGCGGTCAATTCAATTCAGGCAAAGGGGCACCTTGAACGCCGACAATCGCGTACTGGAATCAATCATCCACTGCGATATTCTGGCGCGCTGCAAAGCCGGTGAAGACCTGCCGTGCTCGAAGATCGTTTCCGTCCAGGACGTGCCGCTACGAGAGCATCAGGTCCCCGAACCGTGGACAGGGCACCTAGAGAAAGCTCGCATGGTTTTCATCAGCAGCAACCCCTCGATCGATCCACTCGAGGCGTACCCGCGCTGGGGAGACGACATCGCCGAATCCGTTCGCTATTTCACCGATCGATTCGATGGCGGTGAGGGGCAGATCCTGAATGGCGTCCGCAGCCCGCTACCCGCAGGTGGCTGGTCCACAGGCGTTGTTCGATTCTGGGCATCGGTCCGCCAGCGGGCGTTCGAAATGATTCCTGACGCCATCCCTGGTGTCGACTACGCGCTCACCGAAGTCGTGCACTGTAAGAGCAAGAATGAGATCGGTGTTGCCGAGGCGCGTCACACATGTGCGACGAAATACCTCCCGCAGGTGTTGTCCGCCGCGTCAGAAGCTCGGGTCTTTGCAGTCATCGGTGTGCACGCGGCTCGGGAGGTCTCACAATTGTTCGACCTGGGTCTCGGCGGAGAGCACCGATACGCCGAACACGTTCACGACGGCCGTCCCCGAGCGTTCGTCTATCTCGACCATCCGTCGAGCGGCGGCAAGAAGAAGCGATTCGCGACGGCCCTGACACCGGAGCAGCTCGATCGGCTACGCGCTGGGTTCGCGGTCACCACCTGACGCTGCGCGATGTCCTGGCCGTCGATGCTGACGCGACGACGACTTGCGTGGTTCCAGCCCCGCGATCCGGGGCTGGAACCACACAAATCAGGCGGAGCTGCACCACCTCGCAATCCGCGTCCGCCGGGTATTTCTACATCGATTGCACGTGATCGTCGATCATCGCTGCCAAGGAATTCTGTATGGCTCTGGCTCGTCCTCGACCGGCCTTGCATCAGATGGCTGATAATCCCAACACCAGCGGTAGTGCTTCGATGTCTTCAGTTCGGTCACCTCCGGTGGGAGAGTGCGAAGGATCCGTTCGATGTCGTGCCACTCGGCTGTGCCTGCGTCGACGCGGGACGCGAAGGCTCGAAGCGAGTCGGAGGCGGTATCGGTTCCTGCGAGCCGGCTCATCAGTGCTTCGTCGACGTCTATCCGCGTATCCCAGTCACCGTTGGACACATGGTCTGCACGGATGCGATGGGTGTCGAGGCTGTATGCAGCGTCCTGGATCCTGCGGACGGCTGCTTCCAGGTGGAAGGGGACATCTCTCATACGGCATCCGCCCAGGGGTCATCGCCGACGACATAGCCGGACTTGGGGGCGTTGTATGTATCGCCTGCATCGGCCACGCTGGTGATGTCCATGGCCAGTTCGGCCTTGGTCTTGGTGTCGTTGTAAGCGTCGGTTATCGGTGCAAGCTTCTCTTCGAACTTCTCGTTGAGATAGCCGGACGGAGATGCCATCGCCGCAAGGAATCCTTCGAGCGCCTCCACTATCTCCCGCACGCTATTGACGAGATCATCGATCTGCGAAGCCGCTTGTTTGATGATCTCGACGATGGCGTTCACCTGGATGTACGTGCCTACCCAGGGAATCTTCTTGACGGCGAACTTCAATGCCTGGGTGGTGTTCTCGAGTGAGACTTCCTCTTCCAGCATCGTGGCGAGTCGCTGAACCCCGCTGATCGCCGCCTGCCTGACCTTATCGGAGGTGAAGAAGCACATCTCTTTCGCTACTCGGCCTACCGGGCCTTCCCACTCCATAGCTGCTGCTTGGCGTTCAGCGTGTTCGGTGAAGCTCTGAGCGGCCGCACCGTCCCAATGCGGATCGAGCTGTTCATAGCCGGCGCGGACGTTGGAACCACACGTTTCCATGCCTTCCGCTGCGATGCGATATGCGTCGCCGATACGCTTCAGTTCGTTCCAGTTTCCCGTCAAAGGCTCCACGAACTGCAGGAGCGGACTCCATCCCGTTGCAGCGTGAATGGCGTCGTCTACATCTCCGAGCCAACCTGCTGCGTCCGCGATGACCTGCCGAATATCCTCGGCTCCTACTTCGGGCAGCGAAAGGTCTACTTCCTCGGCCTTCCGGTAGGTTTCCGGGTCCATGAACGGAGCCGCGGGGCCGGGCGCCCGCGTGTACGAGTCGTAGTGGGTGTCGATCAGCTCTTCGAACAGTATGTTCGCGTTGAGAGCGTCGTACGTTCTGGCGTCCTGGTCGGCGTACATCCATGCAGCTCGATTCAGTTCCATACCTGTCGTTCTCGTCACCGCTGTCAACTCTTCGTACCGTGCCGACATGAAATCGGCGGTAGCGGCCAAAGGGTCGCTCAGCAGTGCGAGCACCCCAGCCCCTAGCCCCTGCTGAACACTGCATTCCGCACGTATGTAGTCGGTGGAGGCCGATGCATCGTCTGCAATCTGTTCGAACAGCACAGCCGCCCCGGCTACTTCTTCGGGAATGACATCAAAGTCTTCGCGCATGTGGCGCTGCTCCTCGCTGGCTCGGGTTACGTGGGGCGGAGGGTCGCAATGATTTCGTCTGCAACATCAGCGTCGTACGCGCCATCTATGCCTTGATGCACCTCGACCATCAGCACCATGGTTTCTGCAGTCGCGTATCCCGGTGTCGCAACAATGTCGAATCGAGCCGATTCGGGGTCGCACTCGCTGATCTGTGGGATGTCCGTGATATGGGCGGAGAGTCGGACGGATGGCCGGCCGGCCACCTCGAACCACACAGGTTCGGCGTACTCGACCGTCGGCAGTGTGCCCGCGTCGTCATCGAAGATCCACTCGACAGCTCGAATCTCCTTCGACGCGACCGCGAGAAGGTCGAGGTCCCGTGAACCTGCGGCACCCGACATCGCCAGTTGAGCGCCGTCGTTCTCCGAGCAGTAACCTTCGCCGAAATGCCCGATTGCCCCGAAGCTCGCCCGGTCGTCCTTGTTCGACCACCCAGCGATAGAGCGGTAGTCATTGGTCCAGTCCGCAGGAATGTCGTATGTGAGACCGTATCTGGTGCTGATCGGTTGCGGACCGCCCGGCGCGGCGGTCATTTGAGGCGGCGGACGCAACATGGAGGGGAACCCCTCCGGCAATGGCGGGGGAGAGGTTCGTGGGCCTGCTTGTGTCGATGGCGCGGATGTGGTCGGTACCAAGGTCGGTGCTGATGGAACTTCGGGACCCAGAAGCGAGGACACTCGAGGAAGGAGTAACAGCGCCGTGATTCCGCCAACTATCGGCAGTACCTTGCGCAGCAGAACTAACTTCACGTGCCCCCCTTCGAGTTGATCTCGACCCCCTCGAGATCAGCGCGGAGACTGTAACAGGCGCAACTTGACGCGCTGAACCGAGGTTCGCTCGCGCTACACGCGGGGCGAGCCTTGGTTCAGCGCGCGAGAGTTATAAAGACGCAACCGTTCTCACGTCCATACGAGCGTCACCAGTGGATGACGGCCACCGAAAATAGTGGCTCGGCGATCGCCTCCACCGCGACCTGCAGATCCGCATCATGCAAGGCCTGCGGAAACCGCAGCAGTGCGCGCTGTTCGATCTCGGTCAGTGGCACCTGGAATACCCGGAACTCGTCGAGATCGAGCACCTCGAGCTGGTCGAGGTTCTGGCTCAGCAGGAAGCCTCGGGCCTTGAGCTCGCCGTTCTGCACGAACACGAGCACTTTCCAGAACTCGCGGGGGATCTTCACCCTCCTGAACTCACGGTCGTCGTCCGCGAACACCGGGCCGCCGAACGCCGACACCTTCAGGTCGTCGACGTCTACATCAGCGAAGACGGCGTCCTCGAGCCTGCCCCAGACGCCGTCGCGGGCGCTCTGGTTGAAGTCGTCCATCTGCGGGGTGATGTTGGTGTAGAAGAACGAGTCGGTGTTCGCCTTCTTCGCCTCGCTCGTGCTGCCCCACAGCAGGTCGGCCCGTCGTGCGAGGTGGCCGCGATCGAGTCGGTTCGCTCGATACAGCTCGTTGCCGACCTGGGCGTCCGCCGCCAGACGTGGATCCTTGACGAAGTCGATGTTCTTGCGACTGAGTTTCTTCATGGATCCGCCGTCGATGTTCCACGCCACCCAGGCCGCGAACCGGCGCGACTTCCGCATCGCCAGCGAGAAGTGCGTGTAGTGCAGCACCTCGGACCCGTCGTTCGCCTTCGCGATGTCGGGCTTCACCTCGGCCGTCACGTCGGGAAGTGGGACGGGCGTCGACAGGAAGTTCGGGTCGTAACCGACGGCCGCGACCGCCTCTTCCGAGGCCGGCGGGGTGAGAGTTACACCCAGCTTCTCGAAGACGGACTGCGGCAGGCACGCCAACGCGTGCTCGTCGGAGCTACCGTTGGCCTCCCCGGCGAAGTGCAGCCCGGCCAGGACGGTGGTCGCCGCGCCGGTTCCGGACCGGAACATCCACGCCGCTCCCGAGTCGCCACCGCTGCTGATCTCACCGTCGGCTGCCGGGTGCTTTGGATCGGGTCCGATCTCGAACCCACCGATGGACTTCGTGCCGACCCCTCGATACGTGATCTTGGCGATCACATCGACACGACGCACCAGACCGTGGGTGATGCCGGTGGTGCGACCGCTCTTGATCACCTTGTCACCGAGCTCGGGTTCTCCGATCGCGTCCGGGACCACGCCGAGCCCGCAGATCTCCGGATCGAACTGCCGATCCTCGACCGTCGCCACGGCACAGTCCCCGGCCGGCCCCAGATGCGACCGTACGAGTCGTCCTACCCGGTTGTCGTTGATGCGATTGTCGTCGTGCGGACCGGGCTGGACGATCGTGTCACCCACCCGACCCGTCTCGTTGTGCAGAACGTGCCAATTACTGAGCATGTACGGGGTGTGGTTGTCGATGTCGTAGACGATGCATCCGATCGTCCCGGCACTGACACTCGTGTGCCCGACGCTCACACCCGGGACGATCGGATCCAGTCGCGTCTTCCGGGGCGGCGTCGTTGCTTCCGGGACGCGATGGAATGCGGGTTCGTACGACCTCTCGATCACATCGGTCGGAACCTCCACACCGTTCACGGTGATGCTCTCGGGAAGCGGGGAGGTACCCAATGCTTCGAGAGCCTCGGGCTCCGATACCTTCTCGTTCACCGTGAACTGCACGGCGAGCTCGTCGGTGGGCTTGCCGTCCACGTGTTTGTAACCGACGCCGACGGACGAGACGTTCGGATCATCGAGGTAATCGGCGCCCTTGGTGCGGATGAACTTCCGCAGAGCGACGGCGAGGTCGTCCTTTCCGGAGCGGGGTGTGCGTCCGTTTCCGCGATTCTTTGCAGGCATCCTGGATCCCCTTTCGACACGGCGCTGAAATGGAGTGCGGCGCCGTCGGCACGCCCCAATCGTCGCGGTGATTCCCGGGGACTACACGAGTAGGGCGCTACCCGAAATGACTGGCGACGTCACCCGCACACGGGAGTACGGTGATTCCGTACTCGGACGATTGCCCGAGTACGACAGCAGGATCCGACCTCGCGACGTCTACTCGATTCGAGAGCCCCTCGGCCACCCGAATCCGCGTAGTAGGGCACTCGTGCGGTCGGCGCTGTTCGCTTCCATTCTCGACACGAGTCCGAGTGACACTCTCGGTCGAATTCGGAAGGAAGAACAATGACCCTTACATTCAACGGTGCCGTCGTCGTGACCGATGCTGCGGAAGAGACCTCGCCACTGGATCTCGTCGCCGCCGAGACGGTACTCGAGCAATCACCCCCATCCACCGGATCCGATTCGGGAGTGATCGATCGGACCTTGTCCGGCGTAGAGGTGCTCACCGACTATGCGGGAACCCCACAACCCCTGGGCACCACACTGGAAGAGCTACTGCGCCGGCAATTGCCGGACGCCGCGGAAGCGACATTCGGTCCGGCAGAGCAAGGCCAGCTGTCTCCCGAGTCCGTGATCGAGACGGACGACCGGGTCCGGATCGTCGATACTGCGGTGTACCCCTGGCGGGTCCACGCGTCACTGCTGATCCAGATGGCGGACGGGTCTTTCGCTTCCGGCACGGGATTCTTCATCGGTCCGCGTACCGTCATCACGGCCGGCCATTGCGTCTTCGTTCAGGGCACCGGCCCCAGTCGCGGGTGGGTACGGTCGGTGACGGTGATGCCGGGACGGAACGGCACGTCTCTGCCTTACGGCTCGGTTGTCGTTGGTGCAGCGGGGATCCGGTCGGTATCGGGTTGGACGAACAGCGGAGATTCGAACTGGGATATCGGCGCACTGATCCTGCCGTCGAACCTCGGCTCGCAGACCGGCTGGCTCGGATTCGCGAACTACAGCGATGCCACCCTCCTGGCGACGACAGCCAACATCGCCGGCTACCCGGGCGACAAGCCGACCGGAACGCAGTGGTACCACTCTCGTCGCATGTCGTCCGTGACGGCGCAGCGGCTCCGCTACGAGGTCGATACCTTCGGTGGTCAGAGCGGTAGCGCGGTGTACAGGTTGGAGAACGGCCAGCGGCACGCCGTCGGTATCCACACCAACGGCGTGTCACCGGGTGTTCCCGTGAATTCGGGTGTGCGGATCACCCAGCCCGTTTTCGACCGGTTGAAAGCGTGGACCGCGTGATCCGAGGAATTGTCCGGTCTGCTGGTGCCCCGGTCCCGTTCGCCCGCGTGATGGTGGAGATGGGACCGGGGCCGATGCCCGACATCGCCATCCTTTCCGGCGCCGACGGGCGATTCGCCGTCGACACACCTTATCGAGGGCCTTATGCGCTGATGATCTACGCGGATGAGTTCCGGCCGGCACATCTCACCGCGGACGTGTCGAACCCTGAGGACTCGGTGGAAGTGGCAGTGGAACTTCACCCCGACTCGCTCTGAGATCCGGATGGCCACCACAAATGCATCGTGCGATGCAAGTGCACTCTTCCCGTTCCGAGTGGGCGCGAGGACATTCGCGTAGCGCACTACTCGTGCCTGCCGCACCCTGCCGCGTGACGATCGTTGCACCAGCTTCGAACCGATGCGGCAAGGACGAATCGACATGCCGAAGAACATCATCTATTGCGCAGACGGAACCTGGAACTCGGGGAAGCGGACGAACACGAATGTGCACCGCTTCCATGAAGCGCTCGCGTCGACCCCCACCCAGGTCAAGGTCTACGACCCCGGAGTGGGTACGGAAGGAAACCTGCTCTCGCGCTTGCGGGGCGGTGCCTTCGGGCGAGGCTTGATCGAGAACGTGCGGGAAGGTTACGGGCGTATCGCCGACGTCTTCGAGGAGGGCGACCGCCTCTTCCTCATCGGCTTCAGCCGCGGCGCGTACACCGCGCGGAGCCTCGGTGGGATGATCGCCTACTGCGGGCTGCCGTCCCGCCGACCCACCGGTCGCCTCGTCGAGCAGGCCTTCCACGCCTACCGCAACCGGACACCCGCCGACAAGAAGTGGACCGGTCCTTCCGGCGGAACCCGCATGGTCGACGGGCATATCGAGATGATCGGCGTATGGGACACGGTCGGAACACTCGGAATCCCGGGCGCACTCTTCGGCCGGCTCGACCAGAAGGACTACGGCTTCCTGGACACCCGGCTCCACCGGGACGTCAAAGCCGGCTACCATGCGCTGTCACTCGACGAGCGACGTCGACAGTTCCCGCCGACCCTCTGGGAAGGCGCACCGGCAGACGGGCAGACCATCGAACAGGTCTGGTTCGCAGGAGTGCATTGCGACGTCGGCGGTGGATTCCCGACGACCTCGCTCGCCGACATCAGCCTCGCCTGGATGTTGTCGAACGCCGAGAGGCACGGTGTCGAGATCGACCCAGCCGTCGCGTCGACCTATCCAGCGCTCCTGCTGGACTGCACTGCCGCACTCGGACCGGTCAACGAGTCGTGGAACCTACTATGGGGCTTCCCTCGTCGTCGGGTGGTCGGGAGCGATGCGCGCGTGGCCGACTCGGTGGCCTTCCGGGTTACCATGAACTCCCGATACTCACCTCCGCTCACCATGGACAACAATCCGCGGCGACTGTCGGCGTCGTACCGGCTCGCTTCGGTGGTTCGCATCTAGCCGCTCCACCGGCATCGATATCGACGACGGGAAACCCGGTGTTCACACGAGTCCGGCGCGATCGAACCCGCGAGGCATGAGTAGTGGTGTACTCGAATTCGAGATGGCCCATCGTCCCGATTTGTGTGGCTCGAGCCCCGCTGAGCGGGGTCGAACCCACCGAAGATCGTCGAAGGAGTGAACCGCATGCGTCCGACCGGCATCACCACGAATATCAACGTCCCGGACATCGGGGAGGCGCGGAGTTTCTACGCGGACTATCTGGGGCTGAGCGTCGAGGAGATGAACCTCGGGTGGGTCGCGCGGTTCGCCACTCCCGATGGTCGTGCCGTCGTCCAGTTGGTCAGCGGTGACGAGTCAGCTCCTGTGGACTCGGCGATCTCCGTCCACGTCGGAGATGAGGTGGAGGCGGCCTACGAAGAGGCGCAGCGTCGCGGGTTCGAGATCGTGTATCCGCTGACGACGGAGCCGTGGGGAGTGCGGCGGTTCTTCGTTCGCGCACCGGACGGCACGGTCGTCAACATCGTCAGCCACTCCGACGACCCGCGGTAAGCGGACGAGGACGCCGCTCCGATCTGGTGTTCTCGACGGCGTATATATCGGTCGAGAACACCAGATCTTCCGGCTCGTCGCGTCATCGCGTGCGGAGGTGAGGAAGTACCCAGTCTTGTAGTACGTCGGCATACATCTGGCGCATCGTCTGGTGCGGACACTGATTGTGTGGGTTCGACCCCGGAAGCGGGGGGCGGATCCACATTAATCAGTTGAGGCCGAGGTCGATGGCGGCGAGTCCTGCCTGCGTGCGGTTGTGGACGTCGAGCTTGGTGTACACGTGCTCGACGTGATTGCGGGTCGTCTTGTGCGCGATACCCAGCTCGTCGGCGATCTGTCGGTTCGAGTAACCCAGAGCGACGAGTCTGAGGATCTCCACCTCGCGACCCGTCAGTCCCGCAGGCCAGGGCGCGCGTCGCTTCGTCGGGTGCCCCGCCGCGAGCAATACGGCCTCGACCGCTTCGGTGTCGAGTCGACCGGCCTGCGCATCGTGGCACATCCGGGCCGCCGCGGCCTCCGCCGTCAATGCTTTGCGGTGCGGTCTAGCTTCTCGTAGCCGCTGGTAGGACTCCGCGGCGGCGAGGATCCGCGCCGTCACGCCCAGGTCGGCGGCCCGGAGTCCGCCGGGATATCCGGAACCGTCGAGTCGCTCGCGGTGCGTCACAGCGACGGCGACGACCGGCTCCAGCCCGCCGACGCGGCTGAGGATCCGTCCGGTCAGATACGGATACAAGCGGACCCGCTCCCATTCCGCGGTGGTGAGCGGACCGGCCTTCTCCCAGATCTGATTGGGCACACCCATCCGTCCCAGTCCGTGCACGAGACCCGCGCGGTAGAGGAGTTCGACCTCGTCGACCGGAAGTCCGCGATGCCGGCCCGCGGCCGCCGCCAGATCCGCCACGTGTCTCGAATGCCCCAACAGGTAAGGACATTTCAGGTCGACGAAATCCGCCATTGCGCGCAGCATCTCGTCCAGTTCGGGTCTGCTCAGGATGTAGTCACGATCCGACGCCTGGGCGAGCGCCGCCGACCATGCGTCCTTTTCGAGCACACCCGCCGTGATCGCATCGACGTCGTCGACGAACACCTGCACCACACGAGGGCCGAACTGGGTTCCGCTTCGCGCACGAGCGACGGCGACCGCCTGCGCGGGCCCACCGAGACGCACATACACCTCGGCGACGTCGGCCAGCTGCACGATCTGCATCTCGACGGGAATCTCGTCGCCGCGAACGCCCGAAGGTAGCCCCGCGCCGTCCCAGCGCTCGAAGGTGAAGGTCAGCATCGCGCTCACCCGAGGGTCCAGCCCGACGCGATCGGAGAGAACACTTGCGGACCCGCAGTGGGACCGGATGAGATCGGACACCTGCCGGCGCGCGGTGAACAGGAAGGCCGTGGCGTGGAGGAAACGCTCCGCGTACGGCAGTCCCCGCCCGCTGTGCCCCATCAGCATGCGGAAGAAGGGGAGTCCCGTCATGTCCACCGCGTAGGTATCGGCGCGGAACGCGATGTCGTCGCCGAACATCCGAGCCAGTTCGTGGGAGTCCGCGTGGCATCCGATCCAGGCCACCAGGTTGGCGTAGAAGACGACGTCCCGCTGGTCGGCGCTCAGTCCCATCCGGTCGGCGATGCGCGTGGCGATCACTGCCGAGCGCAGCATGTGCTCCATCGGCTGACCGAGACCCAGATCGATGGCGAGGGACAGCGCGGCGACCAGTTCCGCCCGTCGCGGACCGTCACCCGTGGACGTCATGGAATCAGTGTCCTCGCACGATGCCCGGTCCGAAAGATGAGGCAGCGGCCTCATGACGTGCGGACGCCGCGAGCACAGGATCGAAGTACCCGCAATCGAGGAGGACGACATGACCATCACCCCGCACGCAGCCGCCCAGCAGTCCTGCGAACTGCCCCGGGTTTCCGGAGAGCGTTTCGCCGGCTACGCCGTGATCGGCGCGCCGTTCGCGAGCGGCCACTATCTCGCGCTGCGCAGATTCCCGACCAACAGCATCGGCGACGGCTTCACATCCGTGTGGCACCGCGACCCGGACGGCACGTGGACGGTGTACAGCGACGTGCCCGCCGAACTGAGCTGCCCGCGCTATCTCGGTCGCGCGCTGAGCAGGATCGAGCAGACCGATGTGCGCGCCGAGTGGACCGGCCCGGCCGACCTGCACGTGACCGTCGGTACCGAACTGGAGTGGGATCTCCGGATGACGACCTCGCCAGCGACCACCGTCATGAACGCGGCGGGCAGTCTGATGCCCGACGCCCTCTGGCACAGCCCGACGGTGCTGGCCGCGATGGGTCGCGCCGCCGGGCCGGTGCTCGGCGCCGGCCGGATGCGGCTCGGTGGGCACCTGCCGAACGGGCAGTGGTTCCGGGCCAACCCCCGGCAACTGTGGGTCGCGCACACCGAGCGCGCCGTGGTCCGGGGAGTCGATCTCGGGCCGGAAGGTCCACTGACCCACCAGGACCGCTTCGGCGACTTCCGTCTCCCGCAGCGCGGCCTGTTCGCGACGGTGCAGGTCTGGCTCGAACCGTTCGACGCCCGGCGCCACCACCCGGCACGTCCCGACACGGTGTATGCGGACGGCGAGTGATCGGTGGGTGTTCCCGGGGGTAACAGTCTCCGGGGCAGGAGTGCCGCAAGGTTTCGTTCGAAAGTCGAGGCAACTCTTGGGCAAATGACACACAATGGATTTCGGTAACGAGTCGTCAAGTGGGAAAGGCAATTCAAGGTCAATTCACCCGCCCGCTCCGGTCTGGCTGACACTTGCGGGAGGCCTGGCGTTTTCGGGATGCGCGATGATCGAAGCAGTCTTGGGAATCCATGCGAGAGACTACGAGTCCGTCGAGGTTCGATCCGGACCGCCCACTCGGACGGACGACGACGCAGGGGGCGGCGGCGTAGAACTCGGAAGACTGCTTGCCGTAGCGACTTTGACGCCTGCGCAGGCCGCGCTGCTCGTCACCGATGCGGTTGATCAACTCGAACTCGCGCACACCCGGGGTCACCATCCGATCCGCCTTCGCGGCGACGCTGTGATGGTGTTCGAGGGTGGTCAGCTCACGATCGACTGCGTCAAGAACGCACGCTCCTGGGACGAGGTACGCGACGCGACAGCCGATCTTCTTCGCCGAATCGTGACGAACTGCCGCAACGAAGCGCTCGAGGAGAGAGTGGACGCGGCGATCGCCGAGTCGACGGATCTCGTCGGTCTGGCGAGACGCGTTCGTTATGCTGCCGCAACCGAATTCGACGAAACCGAGGTCGAAAGGAAACGATCGCAGATCGCCGCGCTCGTCTCGGTGGTGAAGGGGCATGCTCGTCCGGTGGACGGTACGGCGGAACGGGCAGACGTGCCGCGCCTGACGGACGAGAGGACCTTCGTCCCGAATCGCCGTCGCCCGCCGGCGGGAAAGGTGTGGCATCGCAAGAAGCGACGGCTGCCGCGACGCCGGACCGTCATGGCGCTGCTCGCGATCATCGCGCTCGTCGGGCTGGCGTGGGTGGCTCCCGCAGCGTGGTCGGAGCTGAATCGTGGCTGGCACACCCTTCTCGACCCGGTGGAGTCGTCGATGGACGACCGGATCGATCCGGTCTCACCACCGCCACCGGTGCCCGAAGTCGCGCCGGGAGCGCCCGTGCCGGGGCCTGTCGGCACCGGTCTTCCCGGTAGCGCCGGACCGATCACGCAGGTCGCCGCGAGCTTCGCGAACGGCCCGTGCGAGCCGGGACGCTCGTGCACTGTGCGCGTCGACGTCGGGCTCGACCCTGCGGCGAATATCGGTGCGGTCACATGGAATCTGACCGTCTACGACCGATGTATGGGCGTGACACTGCCGGGCGGGGAGATCACCTTGCCGGTGCCGGCGGGAAGCCCGGAGGCCTACGGCATCGGAAGCGTCGACCTGCCACCCGGGTCGGCACTCGCCGTCGCCGCGGTCACCACCGTTCCCGCAGCGGCCGCGTCCGAGCCGATGTACGTTCCCGCCGAGAATGCCGCCTGCGTGCCTGGGGGCTCTCGTGACGGCGGATAGGCACCCGTCCGATCCCTGGCTCGTCACGGCGGCCGTCGCACTGGTCGCTCTCGGCATGCTCAATATGATCTCGACGGGCATGTCGTCGCTCGCAGTGCGTCACGCCCTGCTCGCCGCCGCGGGGATCGGTGCGATGTGGGTGACGTCGCGCATGCGGATCGCCGCTCTGGGCCGTTTCGGGTGGGCGCTGTTCACCGCGTCGGTGGTCCTGCTCGCGGCGGTGCCGCTGGTGGGTATCGCGACCAAGGGCGCTCAACGCTGGCTGGATCTCGGCGTGTTCACCCTGCAGCCCTCCGAGATCGCCAAACTGGCGCTGGTCATGGTTCCCGCCGCGATACTGGCCGGCGGGTACACGCTCGGCAGGTTCGTCGGTGTCCTGATCGTGTCGGCGGTGCCGATCGCCCTGGTGGCGCTGCAACCCGACCTCTCGACCGCCGTGGTGCTCGTGGCGACCGTGCTGCTCATGCTGATCCTGGCGAGAGTCCCGTTGCGGTCGCTGTTCCCGCTGTTCGCGCTCGGCCTCGCCTCGTTGCCGATGGCCGTGTTGTTCCTGCGCCCGTATCAGCTCGAGCGGATCCATGTCTTCCTGTCGAACGACGCCGACCCGCAGGGATCGGGCTGGGCGGCGTGGCAGGCGGACATCGCGATCGGCAGTGCCGGGTGGTGGGGCCTCGGCCGCGAACCGGACTACGACCTGCGGGCGCAATATCTCCCCGAATCGGAACACGACCTGGCCTTCGCGAGCCTAGTGTACGGGTGGGGTCTGGTCGCCGGCATCGCCGTCGTTGCGGCCGTCGTGATCATCGTATGGCGTTCCGTGGTCGCCGCGCGCGTCGCACGCACCAGGGAGGCAGCGCTCGTCGCAGCGGGTATCGGTGGTGTGTTCGGACTGCACACCGTGGTGTCGGTGGCCCAGAGCCTGTCGCTGCTGCCGCACACCGGTATGCCGATCCCGATCTTCAGCTACGGAGGCACCGCCTCGATCATCGGGTTCGTCTCGATCGGGTTGGTGCTCGCAGTGCGCCGCGACGGGGTGACCCGGCCGCTGTGGGTGACCGAGCCCAAGAAGCGGCGTCTGCCACGAGGAGTGTCGGTGGGTGCGCTGACGCTGACGGCCTCGCTCGCCGCGATGTCGGTGTTCGCGTGGCAGATGCAGACCGAGCACGGCACCGAGTTCCGCGCGACGAGCGACACGCAGATGCTCCGCTGCATCCGTCTGCCCGCCGAGCGTGGCCAGATCCTCGACCGGACCGGCGTTCCCGTCGCGACCAACGTCGCGGAGTACACGGTCGCCGTGGTCGCCCGGATGTTCGCCGAAGGTGCCCCGTCGGCGCGCTACGAGCTCGCCGCCCTGCTCGGCATGCCTCCGGAGAAGCTCGACGAGGAACTGCGGAGCAGTACCGGCGGGGACATCCAGGTCGTGCTCGGAAGAGTCGGGCCCGAACAGGCCCGGGCGATCGTGGACGCTCGGCTGCCCTGGGTGCTCGTCTACCCGACGGGCCGCAGGCAGTACCCGCACGGGGAGATGCTGGCGTCGCTCCTCGGGTACGTCGGCATCGCGGACGAGCAGGACATGGAGCTCTGGCCGACCCTCGCGCTCGGATCTCGGGTCGGCAAGGCCGGGCTCGAACGGCAGTACGACGCGTTGCTGCGTGGCGTCGACGGCCGTCAATGCGTGTACGTCGATCCGTCCGGGCGCCCGGTGGGCACGGGGGAGCGGGTGGATCCGATCCGCGGCCACGACCTGCGGTTGCATCTCGATGTCGGCATGCAGCGGGCCGCGACCGACGCGCTCGCGCAGACGGTGCGCACCAGCGGAGGCGACCTCGGCGCGGCGGTCGTGATGGACGCCCGCACCGGCGCGGTGTTGGCGCTGGCCAGCGTCCCCGGCTACGACAACAACGTCTACGGACCCCCGGCCGACCTGGCCGCGATCGCGGCGCAGACCGAGGCATCGGGACCGGGCCGCATGCTCAACCATGCGGTGCAGACGGCAGTGCCACCGGGGTCGACGTTCAAGATCGTGACGGCGTCGACGAACGCCGCGTTCGACGTGCTGTCCCCGGATGCCTTCCTGGCGGGTGGTGCGGCCTACAACTACGGCGGTCACACCTTCGCCAACTGGCAGCCGATGGGCCCGAACAACCTGCTCGGGGCGATCCAGTGGTCCGACAACGTCTACTTCTACCAACTGGCCGACCTTCTCGGTCCCTACCGCATCGCGCAGGTCGCTTCCGAGCTCGGCGCGGGTGCCCCCTCGGGGATCGATCTGCCGGCCGAGTCCGCGGGCTTCCTCGGTACCCCGGACAACGTCGAGAGCATCGGCGGTGCCTGGTATCCGGGTTCGACCCTGCTCATGGGTATCGGTCAGGGCACCGTCACGGCGACGCCGATCCAGGTCGCGCGGTGGACGGCGGGTATCGCGTCGGGGCAGATGGTGACGCCGAAGCTTGCTGCCGCCTACGGACCCGGCGACGCGGTCCCGATTCCCACCGAGCAACCTCGGCCGTTGTCGTTCGCCGACAAGCTCGAACCGGTGCGCGCGGGCATGCGGGCATCGGCGTCGGCCGGCACTGCCGGTCAGCTCGCGAGCCTGCCGGTGACGGCCGCCGCCAAGACCGGCACGGCAGAGGATCCGTCGGCACCGGGCAAGGGACTCAACGCGTGGTTCTCCGCGGTGGTGCCCGCCGAGTCGCCGGAGGTCGTGGTGACGGCACTGGTGCGCGGCGGCGGTTTCGGATCGGCCACCTCGGGACCGGTCGTCAAGGGTCTGCTCGAGCGTTACCTCGCGCAGCTCCGGACGCCGAATCCCTGACAGGTCAGGCGGCGTAGGCGGCGATCACGTCGGCGTGCTCGATGCACGAGGTCGCGCCCTCGGCGACGCAGGTGAGCGGACGCTCGGCGGTCTTCACCGGCAGGCCGAAGGCCTCCTCGAGCAGTTGCGGCACGCCGCGCAGCATCGATCCTCCGCCGATTGCCAGGATGCCTTCGGACATCACGTCGCTGATCGCGCGCGGCGGCAGGTCGTCGAGGCAGCTCGACAGCGTCTGCACGATGCTCGTCGTGGTGGGCCGGACGGCATCCATGATCTCCTCGGTCTCGAGCGTCACCAGACGCGCGCGGCCGGTCGCGGCGTCGCGACCCTCGACCACGAGCGACCGTTCGTCGGCGGTCTCGGGCGCACCCACTTTGGCACGCTCGGCAGTGAGTTCACCGACGAGGATCTGGTGTTCTGCGCGGAGATACCGGAGGATCGCGCTCGTCAGGTCGTCCCCGGCGATGCGGCAACTGCGGTGCGACAGGACACCGCCGTAGCAGAGAGCTGTGACTTCCGAAGTGCCACCGCCGATGTCGACGACGAGATGGGTCCGGGGCTCGAGCGGGTCGATCCCGCACCCGATGGCACCGGCGACCGGCTCGGGAATCAACCCGACCTTCCGCAGGCCGGCCTCGTGCCCCACCTCGAGCAGCGCCCGACGCTCGAGCGGCGTGGCCCCGGCGGGAGCTGCGATGACGCCCATCGGACGGATGCCGTAGCGGCGGCGCGGCGCGAGCTGGGCGAGCACGGCCGTGACGAATGTCCGTGCCGTTTCGAGATCGACGATCACCCCGTCGCGTATCGGGTGGACGGGAGTGATCCCACCGGGTGTGCGGTCGACGAGATCGCTCGCCTCCTTGCCGATCGCGAGCGCGCGGCGCGGTTCCTTCGTCCGAACCATCATCAGTGACGGTTCGTTGAGGACTATGCCCTCGTCGGGAGTTCCGACGACGGTGTTGGCTGTTCCGAGATCGATACCGAATCCACGCACGTCGGCCTCCGAGAGGATCCCAGCGAAATTTTCCGGATGGTGTCCAGCGGCATCGTGATGATGTCGTGTACCGCTCAGGTTACCGCCGCCGAATTCCCTTACGCGCGTTGTTCACCGGAATGATATGCCGCGTTGTGCCGCTGAGTGCCCCGCTCGTCTCGGATGACCGGATCAGGCGGGATCGAGTTGCAGCACAACCTCGACGCGACCGCGTTCGTCGCGTGTCGCGACGGCGTGGCCGGTGCGTCCCTTGTCGTCGAGTTGGATGCTCATGGGAGCACCGGCGCCGAGAAAGTTGCGCCACCAAGACTTCTCGTCGGGCATCGCGACGCCGATCGTCACGGAGTCGCCCGAACGTCGGTAACTGATCGGCAACGTGATCTTCCTGCCGGATTTTCGACCCGTGTACGTGATCGGTGCGACATAGTTACGGATCCGGTTACCGATGACGGGTAGACCGGCGGCTCCCATGACCATGGAGTTGAAGGGACCTGCGAGACGGAACAGTGAACCGGCAATTGTCATGTCTACCTCCCGCAGACACGGTACGGGAAGGCGTAACCGTCCGACATCGGTTCGACTTCGGCCGGCCCACGACGATCTTCGCGCAGTGGGCCGGTGCGCACGTCGACGAGTTCCGCTGAGGTCTACTCCTCTGCCGGCCTCTACCCCTCTTCGGAAGCAGTGCTGGGAGGAGCCGGTATCACCGCGGTCGTCAGGGTGATGCGCATTCGGTCGTCACCGGTATCCGTGCGATACGGGGCGAGGATGTCGGCGAGCCTGCTCTGGATCTCCGCGAGATCGTCGGTCGTGACGTAGAGCGGGGTGGTCCCGAAACCCAGATAGTCCCGCAGGCTCCGATCGTCGTCCCCGATGAATCTGTCGAAGCTTTCACCGAGCGCGCCCAGGAAGGTGACGAAGGCATTGCGCAGCTCGGCGTCGCTCATGGCGGCGAGGTCGTCGTGGCCGAGGTGTGCCATGCGGTCGCCGAGCGCGAGGGTGCGTTCGACGGTTCCACGCACGCGACGTTCGTCGACGACGGTGACGATCTCGGCGTCGATCAACGCTGCGACGTGGCGGTAGAGCGTGGCCTGGGTGACGTCCGGTAGTGCCGACCGGAGTTCGCTCGTGGTCAGCTGCCGTCCTCCGAGTTGCTGCACGATCCGCAGTCGAACCGGATGCAGCACGACTTCCGCGATCGGGGACGTCTTCGCCATCGGTACCTACCCATCATTGTTATCACCGTGATAATGTTCTCAGTGCTGTAGTCAGTTTACCGTCGACGGAAGGTCCGACGTCATGGCCGAAACGACATACGACAACGCAACCCTCCACCTGTCCTTCTCTCGGTGGGAAGCCTTCCTGGTCCGCCGATCCGCGATGGAGGTGCCGATCTCGGCGATCACCGGCGTGGAGGTCCTTCCGGGATGGACGTCCGAGATCCTCGGTATCAGATCAGGCATCGTGATCTCCGGATTCTTGAAAGTGGGCACCTTCCGACACCCGCGCGGCATCAAGCGCCTGGTCGCCATGAAGCGAGGTCATCCGGTGCTGCGCGTCGCGCTGGGTGGCCCCGGCGCCGAGTTCGACGAACTTCTCCTGAGCTCTCCGGAGTCGTACACCCTCGCGGACGCCCTGCGCTCGGCCGGGGTCCGATGAGGGGTGGCCTCAGTCGGTGAGTTCCGCGAACAGTGCCCGCGCCGCCTCCACGGTGGCGTCCTCATCGCCGGCGATCACGGCGGTCACCAGCGCGGTGTGTTCCGGTTCGAAGCCGAGACCGGTGACGCGGACGTGCCGGTCGATGGTCCGCCGGATCGACGGGAGCAGCGAGTCGTAGAACTCGAGGTACACCGCGTTGTGGCTGGCCTCAACGATGCCGCGGTGCAGGGCGACGTCGGCGGCCACCGCGGCGTCGGTGTCGGATCCGGCGAACAGCCGGTTGCGTTCGGCGAGCAACTGCTCGAGCCGGGCCACGTCGTCGGGGGTGCGTCGGCGCGCGGCGAGGACGGCGGCGGTGACGTCGAGGGCCTGCCGCAGTTCGAGGACGTCGCGTTCGTGGGCGGTGGCGAAGTACTTGCCGAGGGTGCCGGTGACGTCGGAGGTCGCGATGACATAGGTGCCCGAGCCCTGCCGGCGTTCGAGCATGCCGGTGTGGACGAGTGCCTGCACGGCCTCGCGGACGGTGTTGCGTCCGGTGCCGGTGAACTCGCACAGCTGAGGTTCGGTGGGGATCTTCTCGCCCACCTTCCAGCGACCGTTGCAGATCTCACTGCGCAACTGCTCGGTGACCTGCTCGATCAGGTTCGTGCGCTGAACAGGTTTTCCCAAAGTCATCCCATCATCCTATGATTTCCGGTGTGAGTCTTCTGCGTGGCCGGCTGCTGGTGTTCTGTGCGATCGCGATGTCGGCCCTCGTGCTGAGACTCGCGGTCACCTCGTTCAGCCCGCTCGCTGCACAGATCAGCGAGGAGATTGGCTTCTCGTCCACCGTCGTCGGCGTCTTCGGCATGATCCCGACCGCGATGTTCGCGGCCTTCGGACTCGCCACCCCGGCGCTCGGCCGACGATGGGGACTCGAACGCACCGCGCTCATCGCGATGCTCATGGCCGGCGTGGGCATGGCGACCCGCGCGCTCATGACCGACACCTGGTCGCTGCTGCTCCTGTCGGGTCTCGCGCTCGGTGGGATGGGCATCGGCAACGTCGTCATCCCCCCTCTGGTCAAGCGCTACTTCTCCGACACGCTGGCACTCGTCAGCTCGGTATACATCGTCGGCGTGCAGTTGAGCACCATCGTGCCCGCCTTCGTCGCGGTTCCTCTCGCCGACGCCTTCGGCTGGCGCGTCTCGCTCGGTGTGTGGGCGCTCGTCGGATTCGCCGCGGCCGTTCCGTGGGTGTGGGTGCTGCTGCGTCATCGGAACGCCGATGCCGGGGAAGTGGCTCCCGTCGACCGGAACGTCGACGGCAGGGTGTGGCGGTCGCCGGTGGGCTGGGGGATGGCCGGCATGTTCGGCATGACGTCGCTCGTCACCTATTCGATGTTCACGTGGATCCCGGACATCCTCGCCGACGCCGGAGCCAGCCCCGCCTTCGGCGGCGCGATGGTGGGACTGTTCGCCCTGCTCGGACTCGTCTCTGCGTTCGGTGCTCCGTCGCTGTGCGCGCGGATGACGAATCCGTTCCCCGTGGTCGTCGCGTGCGCGTCGTGCTTCCTCGTCGCGTTCGCCGGTCTGTGGATCGCGCCGATGAGCGCCCCGATCCTGTGGATCGTGCTGCTCGGACTCGGCCCGAGCACATTCCCGATGGCCCTGACCCTCATCAACCTGCGCTCCCGCAGCCACGCCGGATCCGCCGCCCTGTCCGGCTTCACTCAGGGCGTCGGCTACACCGTGGCGTGCCTGGGCCCGCTGCTGTTCGGCGTCTTCCACGACCTCACCTCGGGCTGGACGGCCTCCTTCGCCTTCATGACCGTCGCCGTCGCCGTGTTGGTGACCGGCGCCTATCAGGCCTGCAAGCCGCGGGTGGTCGAGGACAGCTGGAACGCTCGCCCGATCTCGGTGGGTTAGACCCCGCTCAGCGGGGCCGGATCCACCGAAATCGTCGTTCGGTCCTGAGCCTTCCGGGAACGTCCCATTGAGCGGGCGCGTCCTTGGATCGTCTCGCCCGGGTCGACAGAGTCGAGGTGATGGGCGTCACGCAACCGCTGTGACCCCATCGATTCCGTCCCTGCGATCCCCAGGAGTGCTGAATGGAGCAGCCTGCGTCGGCCCCCACCGAGGAAACGAACACAGCACGCGACGTACAGAGCCCGCCGTCCGGTGACATCGCGCAACTGCGGAAGGTCACCCTCTCGAGCCTGCTCGGCACCACCATCGAGTACTACGACTTCCTGCTCTACAGCACGATGGCCGCCCTCGTCTTCGGCGACCTGTTCTTCCCGTCGTCGAACTCGGCGGTCTCGACGATCGCCGCCTTCGGGACACTCGCGGCCGGATACGTCGCGCGACCGCTGGGCGGCCTGGTGTTCGGGCACTTCGGCGATCGGCTCGGACGCAAGTCGATGCTCGTCATCACGATGGTGATGATGGGTATCGCCAGCTTCGCGATCGGCATCCTTCCCACCTACGAACAGATCGGCATGCTGGCGCCCGTCCTTCTCGTGACGCTGCGTGTCGTGCAGGGTGTCGCCGTCGGTGGCGAGTGGGGTGGCGCGGCACTGATGGTCGCCGAGCACTCCGACGACCGTCGTCGCGGACTGTGGACCGGCCTCATGCAGCTCGGTTCGCCGATCGGATTCCTGTTGTCGACGTCGGCTGTGATGCTCGCGACCCTGCTGCCGGACGAGTCGTTCGAATCGTGGGGATGGCGACTGCCGTTCATCGCCAGCGCAGCGCTTCTGGCGATCGGCCTCTACGTGCGCATGAGTGTCGTTGAGAGTCCTGTCTTCGAGCAGGCCGCGGCGAGAGCGGAGGACGCCGCGGAGGCGAAACCACCGGTGCTGCAGTTGCTCCGGCGTCCGCGCCCGCTCATCCTTGCGTGTGCGGTGGGTATCGGCCCGTTCGCGATGACGGCTCTGATCACGTCGCACATCATCGCCTACACGACATCGGTGGGATACAGCTCGTCGACCGTCATGCGGATTCTGGTGCTGATGTCGGTCGTCTCGATCTTCGCGATCCCCGGCTTCTCGGCGTTGTCCGACCGCGTGGGACGTCGCGCGGTGAGCCTCACGGGTGCGGCCGTCGCGGTGCTGTACGCCTTCCCGCTGTACATGATGATCAACACGGGTTCGATCGCGCTGCTCACGGTCGCGTTGCTGTTCGGGCAGGTCGTGCAGTCGGCGATGTACGCGCCGCTCGCACCGATGCTGTCGGAGATGTTCGGCACCGACGTGCGGTACACCGGGGTGTCGTTCGGCTACCAGTTCGCCAGCTTGATCGGCGCCGGCTTCACGCCGATGATCGCGGCGAGCCTGCTGGTCGCGTCGGACGGATCGAGCCTGCCGCTGAGCCTCATCCTCGTCGGTACCGCGTGTGTGACGATCTTCGCCGCGTGGATCGCGTCGGAGACCCGGGGCAAGAACCTCGCCGCTGCCCGGACCGAACAGATCTGACGTCGATTTCGGTGGGTTCGTCCCCGCTGAGCGGGGACGAACCCACCGGAGTCCTGTGACTGCTCTACTGGAGGGAGACACCGAGAGCAGAGGAGGACCTCGATGAACGACACGAAGCCGAACACCGTCTCCGCGGAGTGGTTGTACGAGCAGTTGGGGGACGAGGACCTCGTCATCGTCGACGCGACCGTGCACCTGAGCATGCCACCGGACGGGTCCGTGCACATCGAGCCCGGGTTGGCGACCTACCTGGAGGAACACATTCCCGGCGCGGTCTACGCCGACCTGTTCACGGACTTCTCCGATCACGAAGCGCCGCAACCGTTCACCGCGGCGTCGTCGGAGCGGTTCGCCACCGCCGCCGGTGCGGTCGGCATCGGTGAGGGACGTCGGGTGGTGCTGTACGACCAGAAGAACGGCATCTGGGCCGCGCGACTGTGGTGGCAGCTGCGGCTCGAAGGCTTCGACGACGCCGCCGTGCTCGACGGCGGACTACCCGCCTGGAAGGCCGCCGGATATCCGGTCTCGGACGAGCAGGTGGTCCCGCACGGTGCGACGTTCACTTCGCAGCACCGGCCCGAGCTCGTGCGGTCGACGGAGGAGATCGCGGCGTCGCTCGACGACCCGAACACACTGATCATCAACGCCCTGGATCCCGCGACCTACCGCGGGGAGAGCCCGTCCTACCCGCGACGCGGGCACATCCCGGGCAGCATCAACATCCCCTTCGGTGATCTCGTCGACCCGTCGACCGGACGCTTGAAGCCGGCGGCGGAACTGCGCGAGATCTTCGACAAGGCGGGCGCTCTGAACCCGGACGTCAAGCCGGTGACCTACTGCGGCGGCGGCATCGCGGCCTCCGGACTCGCGCACGCGCTCGCAGCTGCAGGTCGGTCGGACGTTGCGGTGTACGACGGTTCGCTCAACGCGTGGACCGCCGACGAATCCCTGCCGCTCGTGGAGGGCCCCGACCCCCGCTGATTCCCGAAACTTCGGTGTTCTCGACGTCGTATAGCGCCGTCGAGAACACCGAAGTCGATTTCACCGTTGCATCATTTAGAGCAAACATGATCTAATCGCTGCCACAAGCGAAAGGCGGCGATGATGATCGCATTTCTGAACTCGACGGCGTTCACTGCACTCGGTACGCCCACCACCTGGGCCGAAGTGTTCGGCTTCGTCAGCGGCGCGTGGTGCGTGTACCTGGTGGGGCGGCAGTCGATCCTCAACTGGCCGATCGGTATCGCCAACAACCTCGTGTGGATCCTGCTCTTCGCGACCGCCGGGCTCTACGCCGATTCCGGACTGCAGGTTGTGTACATCGCGCTCGCCGTGTGGGGGTGGAGCAACTGGGCGCGGGGCAGAGACGGGGATGCCCTGCCGGTGACGGGCACGAACACGACCGAGTGGAGCGTGCTCGCGGTCGTCGGTGTCGCTGCGGTGATCGGGCTGACGGCGTTGCTGGAGGTCGCGACGAACTCGACCGTCGCGTTCTGGGACGCGACCACCACCGTGCTGTCGTTGCTCGCGACGTGGGGGCAGGCGAAGAAACGGTGGGAGTCGTGGCTGCTGTGGATCGCCGCCGACCTGATCTACATCCCGCTCTACCTGCACAAGGGACTGACGCTCACGGCACTGCTGTATGCAGGGTTCCTGCTCCTGTGCATTCGGGGTCTGGTTGCCTGGCGACGCTCCATGGCGGCCGAGCAGGAACTCGTGGAGGTGCGCTGATGTATCGGCACGCACTCGTCATCGGGAAGTTCTACCCACCCCACGTCGGTCACCATCACCTCGTCCGGCGTGCCGCGGAAGTCGCCGAGCGCGTCACCGTCGTCGTCATGTCCTCTGCGGCGGAGACGATTCCGTTGGGCGACCGCGTGTCATGGATGCGGGAATCGCACGCCGCCGATACGACGGTCACCGTGACGGGGATTCCGTGCGACGCACCGATGGACCTGGAATCGGACACCGTGTGGACCGCGCAGGTCGCGTGTATGAAAGCGGCCGCGCGCACCGTCACCGATGTTCCGGTCGATGCGGTGGTCTCCAGCGAGAAGTACGGCGACGAGCTCGCTCGACGCTTCTCGGCCACGCACGTGTGCGTCGACCCGCTGCGGGTCGCGCATCCCGCATCCGGCACGGCCTGCCGCAGCGATCTCGTCGGGCGCTGGGACGATCTCGACGCACCGGCCCGTGCCGGCCTCACGACCCGCATCGTCGTCGTCGGCTCCGAATCCACGGGCACCACCACCGTGAGTCGAGAGTTGGTGCGTCGATACCGAAATCGAGGTGGTGTGTGGGAACGAACCGGATGGGTGCCCGAATACGGCCGACAGGTCACCTACGACAAGCTCGGCACCGGAACCGTCGACGACATCGTGTGGACCGGCGACGATTTCGAGAACATCGCCGTCGAGCAGACGCAACTCGAGGAACATGCAGCACGGGAAGGGTCTCCGCTGCTCGTCTGCGACACCGACGCGTTCGCGACCACCGTGTGGGAGCGCCGCTATCTCGGTAGCAGTGAACGGGCGTGGCGCGGTGTCCGCGACCGGCGAGCGCTGTACCTGCTCACCGACCACAACGGTGTTCCGTTCGTGCAGGACGGCATCCGGGACGGCGAACACATCCGCGCACAGATGACGGAGTGGTTCGTCGACGCGCTCACTGCCACGGGACGCTCGTGGGTGTTGCTCACCGGCAGTCTCGAGGAGCGGGTCGACCTGGCGGAACGGGTGGCGGACCAGGCGTTGCGGCTGGGTTCGCAGTTCGGCATTCCGCTGTAGCGTCGGAATTCGTCTTCCCCCTCTCACGTTATACCGGATCCTCGGCCCTCATGAGGATCGAAAATTGGGTTCATACTCGCTCACACAGCATTGAAGTCACAGGTGGGGAGCAGGAATGGGCTACGTACAGAATTTTCGGGAGATCGACCGCACGGCGGTGTCGATCGTGGGTGGCAAGGGGGCGAGCCTGGGGGAGTTGTGTCGCCTCGACGACGTCGACGTGCCCGACGGGTTCTGCGTGACGACGGACGCCTATCGAACGGTGCTCTCCGACTTACCGCGTGTCGACGACCTGCTCGAGCGACTCGCGAAGGCCGAACCCGACGACATCGCAGCGCTGAGCACGCAGATCCGTACGGAGATCGAAGAGTGCACGATCCCCGGCGACATCGCGGAGGAGATCGCCGCGCGGGTCCGCGAACTCGGGGAGGACGTGCCCGTCGCGGTGCGCTCGAGCGCGACCGCCGAGGATCTGCCGACGGCGTCGTTCGCGGGGCAACAGGACAGCTACCTGGACGTCCGGGGCGTCGAAGACGTTCTCCGGCACGTGCGCAGATGCTGGGCCTCGCTGTTCACCAAGCGTGCCGTCGCCTACCGGGTGAACAACGGCTTCGACCATCGGAAGGTACACATGGCGGTGGTCGTGCAGCGGATGGTGTTCCCGCAGGAATCGGGTGTGCTGTTCACCGCCGATCCCGTCACCTCGGATCGCACGGTGTCCTGCGTGGATGCGGTCGCCGGGCTTGGCGACGACCTGGTGTCGGGTCTGGTGAACGCCGACGCGTACGCGGTGCGTGCCGGCGAGGTCGTGGACCGGACGCAGCGCCAGGAGGCACCGGTGCTGAGCGACACGCACCTCGTCGAACTCGTCAAGCTGGGCAGACGCATCGAAGCACACTTCGGGCGTCCCCAGGACATCGAATGGTGCTTGGCCGCCGGCGTCTTCCACATCGTGCAGAGCCGCCCGATCACCACGCTGTTCCCCGTCCCGGAGGTCGGCGACGACGACAACCACGTCTACCTTTCCGTCGGTCACCAGCAGATGATGACCGATCCGCTGAAACCGTTGGGAATCTCCATGTGGCAGTTGACCAGCCGTGCGCCCATGCGACACGCGGGTGGGCGGCTGTTCGTCGACGTCACGCCCATGCTGGCCTCACCCACCCAGGGGCCGGGCATCGTCGGGATGATCGGCAGTTCCGACCCGCTCTTCGGCGACGCGCTGCGAACCGTGCTCGATCGAGGATTCGTCCCGACGCGCCCGGACGATCCTGCCGCCGCGCGGGTCGGTCTGCCACCCGCCCCGGACGAGATCGACCCTGCCGTCGTGCCCGAACTCGTGGCGCGCAACGAGGCCGCGATTGCCGAGTCGGCGCGTCTCATCGAGAACGAAACCGGTTCGGCGCTGCTCGATTTCATGCGCGCCGACATCCGCGAGCTGCAGGAATCGTTGTTCGGTAAGGAGGTCGGAGAGGTGCTCGCCGCCGGTATGCAGGCCGCCGAGCGGCTCAACGAGCTGGGTCGGGAATGGCTGGGGGAGAAGAACGTTGCGGACGTCATCTCCCGGTCTGTTCCTTACAACGTCACCTCGGAGATGGGGTTGGCGCTGCTCGACGTCGCCGATGCCGCGCGCCCGTACCCGGATGTCGTAGCGTTCCTGCGCCAGGTCGACGCGGAGGGCTTCGACGACGCACGCTTCCTCGACGCACTCGGCGCGCGTGAGGGCGGACCGCAGGTACGAGCGGCACTCGAGGACTTCCTCGACAGGTACGGCAGGCGGTGTGTCGGGGAAATCGACATCACCCGGCCCAGGTGGGGTGAGCGCCCCACGATGCTGGTGCCGATGATCGTGAGCAATCTCGACAACTTCGAACCCGGTGCCGCGACACAGCGTTTCGACGAGGGTCGCCGCCAGGCGGAGGAGAAGAAGCGCGAACTCTTAGAACGCGTGCGGGGCCTCCCAGACGGAGAACAGAAGGCTGAGGAGATCGAGAGGCTCGTCGACCGGGTCCGTGCCTTCGCGGGATATCGGGAGTACCCGAAGTACGGCATGATCGGCCGCTACTTCGTCTACAAGCAGGCACTGCTGCGCGAGGCGGAACGTCTCGTCCGAGACGGAGTCGTTGACGACGAGGAGGACATCTTCTTCCTGCGGTTCGACGAACTCGAGGACGTCGTGCGCGCGCCGCGGCCGGTCGGCGACCTCGTTGCGGAGCGGAAGCGGGAGTTCGCATCGTTCGCCACGCTCACGCCGCCTCGGGTGCTGCTGTCGACAGGCGAGACGCTCACCGGCGCGTACTGCCGTGACGGACTGCCCGACGGGGCGCTACCCGGTATCGCGGTGTCGACCGGTGTCGTGGAGGGCCGCGCCCGCGTGGTCACCGACATGGACCGGGCCGATCTCGAACCCGGTGACATCCTGGTCACGGCGTTCACCGACCCCAGCTGGACCCCGGCGTTCGTCACCGTCAGCGCGCTGGTGACGGAGGTCGGCGGCGTGATGACCCACGGCGCGGTCATCGCGCGCGAGTACGGGCTGCCGGCCGTCGTGGGTGTCGAGGACGCGACCCGCATCATCCGCGACGGACAGCGCATCCGCGTGCACGGCACGGAAGGGTACGTCGAGATCCTGTCCTGACCGGCGCCTCGGCAGCGCGACGTGTGAGGATTGTCGTCGTCGCGGAGCGGAGGAGGGCGTCGGGTGAAGAGCGTCGAGGCGGTCGAGAGCAGGACGTTGCCGGTCTACGAGGCCGGCGAGATCGACGTGCCCTTCGTCATCGCGGGCATGGACGAGCTCGTCTCCCGCGAGACCCGCTTCGAGGCGCATTCGCATCCGACGCACGAACTGCTGTGGAACGACCGGGGCGCCTCCACCGCGACCATCGGTTCGCGCACATGGACCATCACCCCGACCATGGGACTGTGGATTCCGGCGGGCATGCTGCACTGGGGCGTCCTGCCCGCCGGAACCTGGTACCGCACCGCACATTTCGGGATCGACGCGGCGCCGTCGTTGTCCGACGGGCCGGTGGCGGTGGAGATGACGTCCCTGCTGCGACTGCTGCTCGACCGGCTGGCGGACGACCGCCTGGGCGACGACTCGCGCGCGCTGACCGAACGCATGGTGATCGACGTGCTCGCGCCCGCCGAGAACGAATTGATGGTGCAGGTGCCCTCGTCGCCGGTCGTGCGGCCGATCGTCGAGGCGATCGCCGAGGACCCGAGCGATCCGCGGACGCTCTCGGACTGGGCGGCCGAACTGGGTGTGAGCACCCGCACCATCACTCGCACCTTCCGGTCGGAGACCGGCCTGAGTCTCGGGCGCTGGGTCGCGGCGGTGCGTGCCCAGAGAGCGGTGATGTTGCTCGGTCACGGCACCGACGTCGACGACGTCGCCGAGCAGGTGGGCTACCGGTCGGCGAGTGCGTTCGGTGCGGCCTTCCGCCGGGTCACCGGCACGACGCCCGGGGTGTTCCGCGTCGGCTGATGTCCCGATCGCTACAGGAGATGTCCCGATCGAGCGATTGCGTCGGACGGGGATCGACATTAAGTTTAGGCAAACCTCGCCTAACTGCTCGCGGCAGATAGGGCCGAGTCCCCATCCCGTACGAGAGTGAGTTCTGCCTCCATGCGTTCGAAGCGCTTTCTGACGATCGCCGCCGCATCCGTCGCGGTCGCCTTCGGTCTCACCGCCTGTGGATCCTCCGACTCCTCGGACACCGCCGAGTCCGGCTCCGCCGGTTCGGGCGAGTACCCGATCACCATCGAGCACGCGCTCGGCACCGTCACCCTCGACGAGAAGCCCGAACGCGTCGCCACGGTGAACTGGGCCAACCACGAGGTGCCGCTCGCGCTCGGCGTCGTGCCGGTGGGAATGGCGGCCGCCAACTTCGGTGACGACGACGGCAACGGCATGCTGCCGTGGGTCGAGGAGCGTCTCGAGGAACTCGGCGCCGAGACCCCCGTGCTGTTCGACGAGACCGACGGCATCGACTTCGAGGCCGTGTCCGACACGAACCCCGACGTCATCCTCGCCGCCTACTCCGGTCTGACGCAGGAGGACTACGAGACCCTCAGCGAGATCGCTCCCGTCGTCGCGTACCCGGAGGCGCCCTGGGCCACCTCGTGGCGCGACATGATCGAGCTCAACAGTGCCGGAATGGGCATGGCCGAGGAGGGCAAGGAGCTCGTCGCGAGCCTCGAACAGGAGATCGCCGACGCGGCCGCCGCCCACCCCGAACTCGAGGGCAAGGCGACGATGTTCCTCACCCACGTCGACACCGCCGACCTGAGCCAGGTCAGCTTCTACACCGCCAACGACACCCGCGCCGCCTTCTTCGAGGACCTCGGACTGGCCACCCCGAAGAGCGTCGCGGACGCCTCCACCGACGACGCCTTCTCCAAGAAGGTCAGCGCCGAGCAGGTCGACGTCTTCGACGACGTGCAGATCATCGTCACCTACGGCGACCAGGAACTCGTCGACGCGCTCGAGGCCGATCCGCTGCTGTCGCAGATGCCCGCCGTCCGCAACGGCTCGATCGTCTTCCTCGACGGCTCCGGCCCGCTCGGTACCGCAGCGAACCCGACGCCGCTGGCGATCTCCTGGGTCCTCTCCGACTACGTCCAGCTGCTCTCCGACGCAGCTGCCAAGACGAACGCGGAGTGACCGCACTACACGACGAGTCGATGCCGAGCGCCCCGGAGAAGGGGCGCTCGGCCATCGGCAATTCCGTCTGGCTTCTCGTTCTGCTCGGTGTGCTCGTCCTGCTGGTGATCGCATCGATCACGATCGGTTCGCGCAACGTCGACTGGGCCGACATCGTCGCGGCCCTCGGCGGCGCCACCGACAACATCGGTCAGGGCGCGATCGCCAAGCGCATCCCGCGCACGGTGCTCGCGCTGCTGGTCGGCGCGGCGCTCGGTCTCGCCGGTGCCGTGATGCAGGGGGTGACCCGTAATCCCTTGGCGGACCCGGGCATTCTCGGCGTCAATATGGGCGCCTCGCTCGCCGTCGTGATCGGCATGGCGTGGTTCGGACTGTGGACGCAGACCTCGATCATCTGGATCGCGATCATCGGTGCCGCCGCTGCTGCGGTGTTCGTCTACACGATCGGGTCGCTCGGGCGTGGGGGAGCGACACCCCTCAAACTCGCCCTCGCCGGTGCCGCCACTTCGGCGGCGCTCGCGTCGTTCGTCACCGCCGTGATCCTGCCGCGCGGCGACATCGCCGGCAGCGTGCGGTCGTGGCAGATCGGCGGCGTGGGCGGCGCGAACTACGACGCCATCTCCCAGGCCTTGCCGTTCTTCATCGTCGGCTTCGTCATCTGCCTGCTGTCGGCGCGCAGCCTCAACTCCCTCGCGCTCGGCGACGACATGGCCGCCGGACTCGGGGAACGCGTCGCTCTCGCCCGCGGCATCGCCGCGCTCGGCGCTGTGCTGCTGTGCGGAGCGGCGACCGCCATCGCCGGCCCCATCGCATTCGTCGGTCTCGTCGTGCCGCACCTGTGCCGGTTGCTCATCGGTATCGACAACCGGTGGCTGCTGCCCTTCTCCGCATTCGTCGGGGCGGGACTGCTGACCGCCGCCGACGTCGTGGGCCGCATCGTGGCGCGACCCGCCGAGATCGACGTCGGCATCATCACCGCGCTCATCGGGGCGCCCTTCTTCGTGTACATCGTCCGACGGCAGAAACTGCGCGAACTGTGACCGCCACACTCGAGACCACCGACACCGGCATCGACGAACTCGCCGCGAACCGGGTACGACGCGGACGCCGACGCCGTCTCGTCATCGCCGTGCTCGCAACCCTCGTGGTCGCGGCCTTCGCGGCGAGTCTGATGTTCGGCCGGACGTTCTATCCGCCCGCGGACGTGCTGCGCGTCGTCCTCGGACAGGACGTGGCCGGCGCGAACTTCACGGTCGGCCGCCTGCGGCTCCCCCGCGCGGTCCTCGCGGTGGTCGCCGGCATCTGCTTCGGCCTCGGTGGCATCACCTTCCAGACGATGCTGCGCAATCCGCTCGCGAGCCCCGACATCATCGGCATCAGCTCCGGCGCGAGCGCCGCGGCGGCCTTCGCCATCATCGTGCTCGGACTCGGTGGCACCGGGGTGTCGGTCGTCGCGATCGTCGCCGGTCTCGCCGTGGCTCTCCTGATCTACGGACTGTCCTATCGCGGCGGGGTGGCGGGCACGCGCCTGATCCTCATCGGCATCGGTATCGCCGCCATGCTCGACAGCGTCACGTCCTACCTCCTGAGCACCGCGGCGACGTGGGATCTGCAGGAGACGATGCGCTGGCTCACCGGCAGCCTCAACGGTGCGACGTGGGGTGCGACGGTGCCCGTCGTCGTCGCCCTCCTGGTGCTCGGGCCCGTGCTGCTCGTGCAGACACGCAACCTGTCGATGGTCCAGCTCGGCGACGACGCGGCGCAGGCACTCGGCGTGCGGGTCGAACGCACGCGGGTGTTCGCGATCGTCTCCGCGGTCGGGCTCATCGCGTTCGCCACCGCCGCGGCCGGACCCATCGCGTTCGTCGCCTTCCTGTCCGGCCCGATCGCCGCGCGGATCGTGGGGCGGGGCACGTCGCTGTTCGTCCCGGCGGCACTCGTCGGGGCGCTGCTCGTGCTGGTCGCGGATTTCGTCGGCCAGTACGCCTTCGGCACGCGCTACCCGGTGGGGGTGGTGACGGGTGCGCTCGGCGCGCCCTATCTCGTCTACCTCATCATTCGCTCCAACCGCGCGGGAGGCTCGCTGTGACCGCAACGCACACCCTGATCGCCGAGAATCTCGAACTCGGCTACGGCAACCGCACCGTCGTCGAAAATCTCGATCTGAAGGTGCCGCCTGGTCGGATCACGTGCATCGTCGGCGCCAACGCGTGCGGGAAATCGACGCTGCTGCGGTCGATGTCGCGATTGTTGTCGCCGCGCGGCGGGCACGTCCTGCTCGACGGCAAGGACGTCCACCGCTTGCCCGCCAAGAAACTCGCCCGCACCCTCGGTCTGTTGCCGCAGTCGCCGATCGCACCCGAGGGCATCGTCGTCGCCGACCTCGTGGGCCGCGGTCGGCATCCTCATCAACGGGTGCTCTCGCGCTGGAGCCGCGAGGACGACGCGGCCGTGGCCGATGCACTCGCCGCCACCCACACCACCGAACTCGCCGAGCGTTCCGTGGACGAACTGTCGGGCGGTCAGCGGCAGCGCGTGTGGATCGCGATGGTGCTGGCGCAGCAGACCGACGTGCTGCTGCTCGACGAACCCACCACCTTCCTCGACGTCAGCCACCAGGTGGAGGTCCTCGACCTGCTCACCGACCTCAACCGCGATCGCGGTACGACGATCGTCATGGTCCTGCACGACCTCAACCTCGCCGCGCGGTACGCCGACCACCTCGTCGCGATGGCCGACGGCAGCATCTACGCGTCGGGGGATCCCTCCGATGTGCTCACCGGGGAGACGGTGAAGGCGGTCTTCGGTCTGGACAGTCGCGTGATCTCCGATCCGGTCTCCGGCAAGCCGCTCGTCCTGCCCGTGGGTCGGCACCACATCATGTGATCGTCCATCCGCTACAGCAATGGTCATCCGCTACGGAAATTTCTGCAGCGGATAGCAGGAGTCGTAGCGAATGCGCGGGAGAGGCCGGAGGGTTCGTCCTGTTCTCCGCGTGAACTCTGCTCTCCCTGTCTCGTGTCCCTACAATCCGGGAATGGGGAACAGGTCGGTCACCAGTTACGACGTCGCCCCCCGCGCAGGGTGTCGCAATCGACGGTCTCGCGTGCCCTGCGCGACGACCCGCGCGTCGTGGAGAAGACCCGCCTGCGCATCCGGGCTCTCGCGAAGGAGATGGGGTACGTCCCGCACGTCACGGCCCGGAGCCTGAATACGGCGGTGCCGCGGTGATACTCCACGATCTCGGCATCGGCTCGGTGCGACTGCTCACCAACAACCCCGCCAAGATCGCCGGACTCGAGGACAACGGCATCGTCGTCGCAGGGCGGGAGCCGCTGCACGTCGGCGTCGCACCGGCGAACGTGCGGTATCTCGAGACGAAGCGGCGACGGATGGGGCACATGCTGCCCGCGGCGCAGAACTGAATCGGATCCTCGCTGCACGAACCGAGGTTCGCCCCTGCTGCAGCAGGGGCAAACCTCGGTTCGGCGAGCGAACCCGGACACTGTCGGAATTCTCGAACGCACACTTACCGCGCGTCCTACGGTTGTCGGCATGGGCACGCCCGGCATCGACCAGTGGGTCCTCCACGTCGACCTCGACCAGTTCATCGCCGCGGTCGAGGTGCTGCGCAATCCGGAGTTGGCGGGCCGGCCGGTGGTGGTCGGCGGTCGCGGCGATCCCACCGAGCGCGGAGTGGTCTCGACCGCGTCGTACGAGGCACGGGAGCACGGGGTGGGGTCGGGGATGCCGCTGCGCGTCGCGGCGCGCAAGATCCCCGACGCGGTGTTCCTGCCCGTCGACGCCGATACCTACAACGAGGTGTCGCAGGTCGTGATGGACACCCTTCGCGGCTTCGGCACGGTCGTCGACGTGCTCGGCTGGGACGAGGCGTTCATGGGTGTGCAGACCGACGATCCGGAGGCGTTCGCACGCGCGGTGCAGGCCGCCGTGCTCGACGCGACCGGTCTGCACTGTTCCGTCGGGGTCGGCGACAACGTCCTGCGCGCGAAGATCGCGACGGGATTCGGGAAGCCACGCGGGATCTTCCGGTTGACGCGCGACAACTGGTTCGAGGTGATGGGGGAGCGCTCACCCGATTCGCTGTGGGGCATCGGTTCGCGCACGGTGAAGAAGCTCGACGCCATGGGCATCCGCACGGTCCGCGAGCTGGCGCGTGCCCCGGTCGACGAGATGGCAGCGCGGTTCGGACCCAAGATCGGTCCGTGGCTCGTTGGCCTCGGCGCCGGTGCGGGCTCGACGGAGGTGTCGGCGGAACCGTGGGTGGCGCGGTCACGTAGTCGGGAGACGACCTTCCAGCACAACGTCGGCGACTGGAACGCGATCGTCGGGTGCGTACGCGACCTCGCGGCGCGGGCCGTCGACGACGTCCGCGGGGAGGGACGGCAAGGAGTGCGGGTCGCGCTGAAGATCCGCTACGCGCCGTTCGTCACCCACACCGCGAGCGTCGCTCTTCCGTCGCCCACCACGGATCTCACGACCGTCACGGACGCGGCCGTCGGACTGCTCGACCGCTTCGATCACGAACGCGAGGTCCGGCTCGTCGGAGTGCGGGTGGAGATGACGCCACCGGAGAACGTGCGGTCGCACTAGCGGCTGGCAGACTGGGCCCGGTGCGATCGGTGACCAGGACACGGGGACCTCTACGACCACCGGAGGCCGCCGCAGCGGCGGTCTTCGGGACGTTGACGGCTGTGCTGTCGGTCGTCGCGGGACTGATACCCGTCGGTGTCGCCCAGGTGCTGGTCGCGCTGCCCGTCGCCTTCCTCGCTGCGACCGGCCGCCTGCGCGCGATCGTCGCCGCGACGGTCGCCGCCGGGGTCGTTGCGCTCGTGGCCGGTGGGCCGTTCGCCGTCGCCGCGGTCGTCGTCCTGTCCGGTATCGGAACCCTCGTCGGGTTCGCGCACCGTCGGTGGGGTCACGCGGCGGTGCTCGCGGTGCTGGCCGGATCCGTCCCGGCGGGGTTGCTGCTCGCGGCCGCCGCCTGTGGTCTGCTGTTGCTGTTCGACCGGACCCGGGTGCTGCTGCTCGAGGCCCTCGAAGCATCCATGCGCGGCACGATCCGGGCGTTCGAGGCAGCGGGTGCGGGCCAGCAGTTCGTCGACACCTGGGACCGGACCCTCGAGATCATGGTGCGGCTGTGGTGGGTGTGGATCGGTGGCGCAGTGCTCATCGGGACCGTGGGCACCGCACTGCTGTGCTTCGGGATCTTCCGGGTGGTCGCCCTGCGCAGTACGTGGGCGACCCGATCGGTCGACTGGCCCGAGCAGGACCCCACGGCCGACCCGGCTCCGCTGCCCGTCGCACTGCGTCTGGCCGGCTACCGGTATCCGGGAACCGACCGCGACGCCCTGTCGGACATCGACCTCACGATCGACCCGGGGGAGTTCGTCGCGATCGTCGGCGGCAACGGCTCGGGCAAGTCGACACTCGTGCGGCTGCTCGCGGGACTGGAGCCGACCGTCGGCCTGGTCGACCGTCCCGGGCCCGTCGGGCCGGGACGCCCCGGTGGCACCGCGATGATCCTGCAGCATCCCGAGAGTCAGGTGCTCGGTCGCACGGTCGCCGAGGACCTGCGGTGGGGGATCGACGACGTCGACGTCGAGGATCTGCTCGCCCGCGTCGGCCTCGCCGGGATGGAGGACCGCGCCACGGAGGATCTGTCCGGCGGGCAACTCCAGCGACTGGCACTGGCGGGCGCACTGGCCCGGCGACCCGCACTGCTCATCGCCGACGAGATCACCGCGATGGTCGACGCGGACAGTCGCGCGGACCTGATCCGCCTGCTCGCGGACGTCGCGCACGACGGCACCGCGGTCGTGCTCGTCACCCACCTCGACGACGAAGCCCGCGCCGCAGACCGCGTCGTGCACATCGCCGACGGCCGGATCGTCCCGCGGGTTGCGCCGCAGCCACTGCCGTCGCCGGTCCCGGCGACCGCCCCGTCCTTCCCGCAGCCGGTTCTCGAACTACGCGACGTCACGCACGTCTACGCGGCCGGCACGCCCTGGGCGCACACCGCCCTGCGCGAGGTGTCGCTGACGATCTGCCGCGGCGAAGGAATGCTCGTCGTCGGGGAGAACGGTTCGGGCAAGTCGACGCTCGCGTGGATCGTCGCCGGACTGATGCGCCCCACGCACGGAACGGCCGTCCTGCACGACACCCCGACCGCCGACCTGCACGGGGAAGTAGGCATGGTCTTCCAGCAGGCCCGGCTCCAGCTGCAGCGACCGACCGTCGCGCAGGAGATCTCCGAGGTGGCCGGACTCCCGCACACCGACCGCGGTTACGTCGCCGCCGTCCTGCACCGGGTGGGTCTGCGTCCCGAACTGATCGACCGACCGATCGACCGGCTGAGCGGAGGAGAGATGCGGCGGGTCGCGATCGCCGCCCAACTCGCCCGCACCCCGCGGGTGCTCGTACTCGACGAACCGCTGGCCGGGCTGGACCTGCAGGGCCGCCGCGAGGTCGTGTCGATCCTCGCCCACCTGCGCGCGGTCGAGCACGTCACGATCATCGTCATCTCCCACGACCTGCACGGCATGGAAGAGGTGTGCTCGCGCACCGTGGTGCTCGAGGACGGACGCATCGTGGAGCAGACGGGAGCGGTGATCGCATGAGTCGCACACGTACGCGGCAGCGCCGCCCCATCATCCTGCTGCGGCCCGTGCCGCGGGAGACACCCCTGCACCGGGTGTGGGCCGGTACGAAGGTGCTGTCGGCAGCGGCGCTGTCGGTGGCGGTGAGTTTCGCGCCGAGCTGGACCGGGCTCGGCATCCTGCTCGCCGTGCTGGTCGTGGGCGTGCTCGTCGCGCGGATCCCCCGCGGGGTGGTCCCGACGATCCCGTGGTGGGTGTTCGCGGTCCTCGCCGTCGGCCTGGTCCTCAACGCTGCGGGTGGCGGACTCACCGCCTACGTCCGGACGATCGTGCTCGGCGTGGGTCTGCTGGTCCTCGCGTCGCTGGTCGGGTGGACGACGCGGCTGTCCGATCTCGTCGACGCCCTGCCCGTCCTGTTCGCCCCGCTGCGGTTGTTGCGGCTGCCCGTCGACGAATGGGTGACGGTGTGCGCGCTGGCGCTGCGGATGCTGCCGACCGTGCGTGCCGAGATGCGCGTGCTGTTCGCCGCCCGCAAGGTCCGCGGCCGGCCCGGCTTCCGCAATCCGGCGGGATGGTGGCAGGAGGTGATCGACGCCGTCGGCGCGGTGGTGTCGGTGTCGATGCGGCAGATCCGCGATCTCGGCGACGCACTGTCGGTGCGGGGTCCTCGATCGGCGACCCGCCCACCGCTGCGACTGCGGCTCGGGGACATCGTCACGGTGCTGGTCGTGGCGGGTGCATGCACTGCGATCACCGTGTGGGGCTGACCGTCAGTTGCGGTTGTCCGAAGCGGTGTTCTTCGCGCGCGAGCGGATGCGACGGACGAGCCCGTAGGCGATTACCGCGACGACGACGGCGATCACGACGTACTGCAGCACCGAGGCATACGGTTCCACGGCGCTCCAGTTCTCGCCGAGCTGGTAACCGGCCAGCACGAAGATCGAGTTCCAGATCAGACTGCCCGTGGTGGTGAAGACGAGGAACTGCCAGATCGGCATCTGCGTGACACCGGCAGGGATGGAGATGAGACTCCGGAAGACAGGCACCATCCGGCCGAAGAAGACGGCCTTGCGTCCGTGCCGCTCGAACCACGCGGTCGAACGATCGAGGTCCTCCACGTCGACGAGCGGCAACTTCCGCACGACCTTACGGATCCGGTCCTCACCCACCCAGCGGCCGATCGAATACAGGCCGAGAGCGCCGACCACCGAACCGAGGGTCGTCCAGAACAGCGCACCGAACAGGGTGAAACTGCCCAGGCTCGCGGCGAATCCGGCGAGCGGCAGGATGACCTCGCTGGGCAGCGGAGGGAAGAAGTTCTCGAGTGCGATGGCGATGCCGGCACCGACACCGCCGAGGCGGTCCATCAGGTCGAGCGCCCATCCCGCGAGACCGTCGGTGGGGGCTGACTGTGAATCCGCGACACTCATCCACCCGACCCTACCGAGGGGGCGTCGAGGTTTCCGCTCGTAAGGATCGAAACGGTTCCGGTACGTGTGACCGGGGAGAAGGATGGCGGGGTACTCCGCTCTCCACCGGAGGGCCGATCCGGAAGGTGAACTCCAGTGACGATCGTTGTCGTCGCGGGCAACCCGAAGCCCGCATCTCGAACCCTCGACGCCGGAGCCCGCCTCGCCACGGCGCTTACCGGACGAGAGCCCGATCACGTTGTGGACGTGATCACACTCGGAGCGGGACTGCTCGGCTGGGGCGACGAGAAGGTCGCCGCCGCGGTCGAGACCGTCGCGGCCGCCGTTCTCGTGGTATTCGCGAGCCCCACCTTCAAGGCCACCTACACGGGCGTCCTCAAGTTGTTCCTCGACCAGTTCGCCACCGGTGACGGGTTGCGCGACGTCGTCGCCGTGCCGCTCATGCTCGGTGCCGGGCCCGCTCACGCACTCGCGCCCGACCTGCTGCTCAAGCCCGTCCTGGTGGAACTGGGCGCCACGAGCCCGGCGCCCGGCCTGTATCTTCACGATTCGACCTACACAACCGATACCCGTATTGCGGACTACGCCGAACGCTGGTCGCCGGTGCTGTCCGCCGCACTCCGAAACGAGGCCGCCTCATGACCACTCTCGACGGACCGTCTCTGCGTCAGGCATTCGCGCACGTTCCCTCGGGCGTCGTCGCGATCTGCGCGGAGGTGGACGGGGAGCGGATCGGGATGGCGGCGAGCACCTTCGTTCCGGTGTCGCTCGACCCGCCGCTCGTCTCGTTCTGCGTGCAGAACACCTCGACCACGTGGCCGCGACTGTCGTCGCTCCCGCACCTGGGCATCAGCGTGCTCAGCGAGGAGCACGACGGTGCCGCGCGGGTGCTCGCCGCGAAGAACGGCGACCGCTTCGCCGGAATCGACATCGAGAGCCGCGAGGGCGGTGCCCTGTTCGTGTCCGGCACGAGCGTGCGCATGGACGTGACGGTGGAGCAGGAGGTCCCGGCGGGCGATCACGCCATCGTCGTGCTTCGCATCAACGAACTGCTCACCGACGCCGACGTCGAACCCATCGTGTTCCACCGCAGCTCGTTCCGCCGTCTGCTCGCGTCCTGACCCGCGCACCGCCGAAGTTTTCTAGGGCGGGGGTGTTCCGACCGCTCGTCGCGGCAGCCGTCCGGTCCCGAACAGCGCCGCGATCGCGAGGAGCAATGTCACGGCGAACGCGGCGCGCAGCGCTTCGAGTCGCGCGTCGGCGTTGACCGCGACGAGTGCTTCCGCGGTGGACGGGTCGACACCCGCCTCGTCGAGCCCGGCCTGCAACTGCGTCGTGGACAGGAACGGCACACCGGTGGCCAGCTCGGTGGTCGCCTGCTGCTGAACCGACGACGGGATGTCGGGGTTGTTCTCGATTCCTGCGACGACCGACGTGGTGAGGGTGGCGATCAGGATCGATCCGATCAGCGCGGTGCCCAGCGACGCCCCGAGATTCGTTGCGGTGTTCTGCAAACCGCCGACCTCGGCGCTCTCGGAATCCGGTACCGACGAGACCGTGACCGCGCCGAGCTGGGAAGCCAGCGCCCCCAGCCCGAGACCCATCAACAACATGGGGATCGACACCACGGCCGCATCGGCACCCGGGTCCATACCGGCGACGAGGATCAGGATTCCCAGGATCATCGAACCCAGGCCGATGCGCACGACGCGTCGGGGATCGGCGTGGGGTCGCACTTTCGGGATCACTGTTGCGGCCAGCACCAGCGCGATCGACAACGGCAGGATCCGCACACCGGTCTCGACCGCGCTGAGTTCGAGTACGACCGATAGGAAGAGAGGGACGGAGAAGAAGACTCCGGCCTGCACCGCGAACTGCGCGAAGAACATCGTCAGCCCGCCGACGAGTTGTCGGTTGGCGAACATCCTCGGATCGACGAGCGGATCGCGTCCCTTGTCCATGAGAGCGGTCTGCCACCGCACGAATGCGTAGAGCACAAGCGAGCCCGCCACGAGAAGCCAGATGACCGGGGACAGGCCGAGTACGGCGGGACCGCCGGGCGCGGCCCGGACCCAGCCCCACTCGCTCGAGCGCAGGACGCCGTAGACGACGGATCCCAAACCGACGACGGACAGAGCAGATCCCACGAGATCGAGGTGGACGCGGTGAGGGGGAACGTCCTCGATGCGACGCAGCACCAGCAGGATCAGCGCCACGAGGACGACCTCACCGAAGAAGACGTAGCGCCACGACGCGAATGTCGTGACCGCCCCGCCGAGCAACGGCCCCACGGCCACGGCCGACGCACCGGCCGCTGCCACCAGGCCGTACGCTGCGGCACGTCGTTCGGGAGGGAAGTTGGCCGCGACGAGCGAGACGATCGCCGGCATGATCGGGGCTGCGCCGATACCTTCGAGCAACGACCATCCCAGCAGCAGGACCGCAAGGTTGGGGGCGAGTCCCGTGACGAACGAGCCGATGCCGTAGATCACCAGTCCGATGCCGAACGCACGACGTCGACCAAGGATCGTGCCGACCTTTCCGCCGGTGATCATCAAGGATGCCATCACCAGGGTGTAGAGGGTGATCGCGGTCTGGATGCCGGTGATCGTGGTGCCGACGTCCTGCGCGACGGTCGCCATCGACACGTTCATCACCGAGCTGTCGAGCGTCATCAGGAACTGGCCCGACGCCAGCACTGCGAGTACCAGTGTCGAACCCGAGCGGACCTCCGGCTGCGACGACACCTGTCCGTCCTTCGGCTCAGGTCGCCGGCAACGGCCGACAGGAGCTACTGCCGCTACCGGTGGGTACCGGCATCCGCTGCGACATGACTTCTACTCTTCGCGTTCGAACGTCACGAGCATTCCCTCGACGCCACCGGGACCGATCCGTCCCTTGATGTCGGCGGAGGTGATCGCCTTCAGGCGCCACCCATCTCGGGCATGATCGTTGAGGATCTTCTCGAGCTTGCCGCCGGACATCTTCCCGCCGAGCATGCCCTCGCGGATCTCGATCACCTTGTACGAGTACACCCGTTCAGCTTACGGTCGTCCCGCGAGAATCTCGTCGAAATCCGATGGCTGTACGTGACACTGGAAGGTGACGCTTTCGAAACCCGGAGGCAGCAGTGGAGACGATGCCGGACCGTCGGACTCTCGAGTCAGCAGTTGCGCTCGCGGGTCGCGCGCCGTCGTTGCACAACAGTCAGCCGTGGCGGTGGATCCTGGACGCGGACGGACTCACGTTGTTCAGCGACAACGATCGCATCCTGCCGGCCACCGATCCGTCCGGTCGCCAGATGTTGCTGTCCTGCGGAGCGGTGCTGCACCATCTCCGGACGGCGTTGATCGCCCGATACTGGGCGACCGTGGTCGAACGGATGCCGGACGCGACGAATCGTCGTTGTCTCGCGACGCTGCGCTTCCGCCGAGTTGACGCGGTGACCGACACCGACCTCCGGATGGCAGAGGCGATCGGCCGCCGACGTACCGAGCGGTTACCGATGGGGGCTCCGCAGGAGTGGGCTCGGACCGAGAGCGCTCTGCAGATGTTCGTCGAACCCGCGGGTGTCCGCCTGAGTGCCATCGCCGAACACGAGCGACCGGCACTCGAGGAGTTGTCCCGTCGCATCGTCGGCGAACGCCGCTCCGAGCTTGCCTATCAGACGGAACTTTCTTGGTGGGCCGGACATGCGATGTACCCGGACGGAATACCTCCGGACGCACTCCCACCGGGACGGCGCACGGTGGCGACCGAGCGGGAGTTCCCTCCCGGCAACGCGACCGGCGAGTCGGCAGAGACGGAGGACCGAGCCGCGATACTTCTCCTGTCGACCACGACGGACACGCGGCTCGACTGGCTGCGGAGCGGTGAAGCCCTATCGGCCGTGCTCCTCGCGTGCACCGCCCGTGGACTGGCCACCTGCTCCGTCACGCACCTGACGGAATCCGAATCCTCACGTGCGTTCCTGCGGGAAACGGCCCGCATCGAGGGCGTGCCGCAAGTGATGATCCGGGTCGGTGTATGCACGGGACCGGGTCCGGATGCGGCGACGCCGCGCCGTCCGACTTCCGCGATTCTGTTCCGCAAGCAATCCTGATCCCGAACTTCGGTGTTCCCGACCGCGCTCAGCGACGTCGAAACCACCAGAATCGTTTGAGGACAACAAAGCCCGGATCAGCACGCGGCGCCGTAGAAGCGGGAGACCCGCACACGCAGCAGCAACCTGCGATCGGCGACCATCGCGGTCCGGAAGTCGTCCCAGTCCGGATGCTCGCCCTGCACCGCTCGATACAACTCGACGAGCTGTTCGACGGTGTCGTCGTGGGGATCGGCCGCCACCGGGGACAGTTCGGCCTCGCCCTCCGCGACGGCGTAGGACCACTTGTCGTCGGAGTCGACGAAGAGGCTCACACGCGGGTCGCGGCGCATGTTCCGGGTCTTCGCCCGATCGTCGGTGATGGAGACGGAGAACGTGCGGGTCGCGGGTTCGTACCGGTAGGTGATGTTCGACAGTTGGGGTCGTCCGTCGCGCTTGATCGTCGCGAGCGCGGCGACTCCGGTGGGCGGGAACAGGGCTTCGAGTGCACTCTCGTCGGCCGGCATGGCGACCAGACTACGGCCGACCGTGCAGAATCGGGGCGGGTACGGGAGCCGAGCACGAAGGGCAGGCATGCTGGATTACGCGCGTTACTGCGGAGAGATCGTCGAACAGACGGAACTGCTGGTGGACTCACTGGCCGGGCAGGACATGACCACACCGGTGCCGTCGTGCCCGGGATGGAACGTCGGTCAGCTCGCCCGGCACATCGGCTACGGCCACCGTTGGGCGAGCGAGGCGGTCCGCGGTGAAGGGGCGATGCCGCGCACCGACCGCGCGATGAGGGAGCTGTCGGACTACGTCGACGAGAATCCGGACGAACTGATTCCGTGGTTGCGGGAAGGAGCGCGCGAACTCGACACCGCGCTGCGGGAGGTCGGTCCGAACATGCGGGTGTGGACACCGATCCCGGGCGGCAAGAAGACCCCGGAGTTCTTCGCCAGACGCTTCGCCCACGAGACCGTGGTGCATCGCGCCGACGCCGCGCTCGCACTGGGAGCGGACTTCGAGCCGGCTCACGATCTCGCGGTGGACTGCGTGGACGAATGGCTCGACCTGGCGGTGGTCACCTGGCCCCGACTCGATGTCGAACGGCACCGCGCGTTGCACGGACCCGACCGGACGCTGCACTTCCACGCGACGGACACGTCGGCGGAGTGGGTCGTGGACCTGACCGGCGAGGACTTCGCATGGCGGCATGCCCACGAGAAGAGTGCCGTGGCGGTACGCGGACCGCTGACGGAATTGCTGTTGGTGCTCTATCGTCGGCGCGCTGTGGACGCAGCCGACGTGGAGGTCTTCGGCGACTCCGGGTTCCTGGCGTCCTGGCTCGACGTCAGTCCCTTCGGCTAGCCCGAAGACAGAACGCACAGCGGGTGGCCGCACCGCGACGTTGAGGCGCGGCCACCCGCCTGCGAGTCAGACCGACAGGCGCGAGGCCGAGTACGCGTGGCGGATCGCGTCGAGCGCGCTGGTGCAGGGAATGTGCGCTTCCTGCAGCGAATGGATCACCTCGGCGGTCGGTCCGGACTGCTCGAAGGCGCTGCCGGCGGCGACGGCCCAGGCGACTTCGCCGGGCTCGAACGTCCGGGTGGGCTTCCATCCTCGCTGAGGAGCAAGTTCGCGCAGAGTGCTCCAGTGCGCGACCTCGTCCGCATCCGGACGTCCGATGAAAAGTAGGCGGTCGTGTCCCACGATGAACCCCTTCGTTCTTTCTCGTGCTTCGACAGGTAGGTCGTCGTCACTGTGTGCTTCGTTACATTTACTTGATCGAGAAGCGTCGCAGGTTTAGGACGTTCCACTATGTGGTACATCCGCCCGAATCCGAGGGAACTGTCCGACGAGGGCGGTCATCCACCGCCGTAGCGAGCCGCGAACGCGCCCGGCGTCATGCCCACGACCCTCGCGAAATCCCGAACGAAATGCGGCTGGTCGGCGTAACCGAGGACCGCGGCGACCTCCGACAACGAGCCCGGTTTCTCGCGCAGGCGACCGGCGGCCTCCTGTAGTCGCCGCCGCTGGATCAGCCACTTCGGCGTCAGCCCGATCCGTCGCTGGACGAGGCGTTGCAGCGCGCGCTCACCGAGACCGAACTCCGCCCGCACCTGCTCGACCCGCAGGACGTCGGAGTTCTCCTCGACGAACGCCACCACCCGGTTGACGAGTCGCCCCTCCTCGTCGATCGGCAGATAGGCGCGCAGCAGGTCGTCGAACACCTCCGTCGCGGCGCGGTGCGACTCGCGGGAGTCCGGGCCGTGCGCCATCGCCTCGCGTACCCGCGTGATCAGACGCGCACCGGCATCTCCGAGGACGTCGGTGAGGTCGACGGCCCGGTCGGTGAATGCCGCGAGCGAGGTGCCGGTGATCAGGGCACCGGCCGCCGGACTGAGCATGGCCCCGACTGCCCAGCCCTCCCCGGTGAGGGTGACCGTGGACAGCCCGTGCTCGACGCCGTAGAAGCGCGCGTAGTCGTGCGCGACCACCAGTTGGCAGACCGGATAGCGCAGCACCCGCTGGGGTGCCTCCCGGCCGGCCGGCACCGACCAGACAGGGATCCAGTACCGCTGCATCAGATCCGTGAGGTCGGGCGCGGCGGGATAGCGGTGGATGGTGTGCGAGGCGTCGTGCGGATCCTTCAGGTGGGCGCGTTCGATGTCGTCACGACCGCCGACACGGTCGGTGTCGTCGCGACCGCCGAGGGGGTCGCTGCCGTCGGGTTTCATCAATACCTCGCCCTCGCCGGTCGTCAGTATCGAGTCATGAATACAACAGCACTGCGACACGCAGAGGCCGACAAGCCGCTCACCGACGTGATCTCGTCGCTTCGCGACACCGACTGGGACGCGCAGTCGCCGTGTGAGGGGTGGACGGCACGCGACGTCCTGGCCCACATCATCGACACGCAGCGGGACTTCTTCGCCGGACGGGGCGTCGAGGTGGGCGAGCGGCCCGATACCGACCGCCCGGCCCAGGCGTGGAGGACGCACACGGCACGAATCGCCGAGATCCTCGCCGATGACGCACTCGTCTCGACGACCTACGACGGATACTTCGGACCGACCACGGTGGGTGCGACCTTCGAGCAGTTCTACATCTGGGACATGCTCGTGCACCGCTGGGACATCGCGCGCAGCGCCGGGATCGATGCGACCTTCTCGGACGCCGAACTCGACCGGATGGAGGCCGGCGCCGACAGTTTCGGCGACGCGCTCTACATGGACGGTGTCTGCGCTCCGGCCGTGCCGGCTCCCGAGGACGCGGACCGTACGACCCGGCTCCTCGCGAAGATGGGGCGCCGCACGGCCGCGTCGATCGGTTAGGCCGCGTTATCGTCGGTCGTATGAGCGAAACGATCCGCGTCGCGGACTACGTGCGCGAGGCGATCGCGGCCGGGCGGCCGGTCGTGGCGCTCGAATCGACGATCTTCACGCACGGACTCACCCGGCCACGCAACATCGAGGTCGCGCTCGACGCCGAGCAACGTCTGCGCGATTCCGGGGTGCTGCCCGCGACCATCGGGGTCGTCGACGGGACACCCACGGTGGGTCTGTCGGAACAGCAGATCCGCATGCTCGGCGCGGAGGACGTCCCGGTCGTCAAGCTCGGTGTCCGCGACCTGCCGGTCGCAGCGGCCAAGCAGTTGCACGGCGGGACGACGGTGTCGGCGACGGCGCTGCTCGCGCATCGCGCCGGGATCGACGTGTTCGCCACGGGCGGGCTCGGCGGCGTGCACCGGGGAGCTGCGTCGACCTTCGACGAGAGCGCGGATCTCGTTGCGCTGGCGACACTTCCGATCGTGGTGGTGTGCGGCGGCGTCAAATCCGTCCTCGACATCCCGGCGACGCTCGAACGGCTCGAGACGCTCGGGGTGATCGTGGTCGGCTACCGGACCACCCGCTTTCCCGGCTTCTACGTGCGCGACAGCGGCTGCGATGTCGACGAGGTGGAGTCGGCGCAGCGGGCCGCGGAGGTGGCCCGGGCTCGGGACGGGCTCGGTCTGCGGTCGGCGGTGCTCGTCGGGAATCCGGTGGCGGCCGAGGCGCAGATCGATCCGGAACTGCACGACCGCGTGCTCGCCGAGGCCGAACGCGCGGCCGTGGAGGCCGGGACGCGCGGGAAGGCGATCACCCCGTTCCTGCTCGACCACATGCACCGGGCCACCGAGGGGCGCTCGCTCGAGACGAATGTCGCGGTCTATCGCGGGAACGTCGCGGTCGCCGCGGAGATCGCGCACGCGCTGGCGTTCTGAGGCGTCACTGCAGGAGGAAGGCGGCGGTGGACGACGGCAGGGGAGTGTCGCGCCGGCGGTAGATCTCGGCGGGCCGGCCCGTGCCCTCCCTGCGCAGTTCGCCGGTGGGTTCGAGGCCGTGCAGCAGATGCCTGCGGAATGTGTCCTTGGGATAGCTGCGGGCATAGACGGTTTCGTACAGCAGCCGCAGGTCGAGCACGGTGAACTGCTCGCCGAGGAAGTTGCCGGGGTCGACCTCGGCGGAGTATCGGCGTCGCAGGTCGGCGACGGCCAGGTCGACGATCTCGGCATGGTCGAAGGCGAGGTCGGAGGTCTCGGTGGTCGGCACGAGATGCGCTTCGGCGGGGATCTCGGCGACCGGCACCGCGGCGCTGTGGGCCATCGACAGCACCCACCCGCGGTCGTCGCGCTCGGGATCGTCGAGCATGGCCAGCTGGTAGAAGTCCACGCCCGTGAGTCCGGCCTTGTCGCGCAGGGCGCGTTCGGCGGCCTCGGCGAGTCGCTCGCCGGGGTGCAGGAAGGTGCCCGGGAGGGCGAAGGTGCCGTCGGGACGTTCGACGACCAGCACCTTCAGTACTTCGTCGACGGTGAGGACCGCGACGTCCACGGCTACCGAGGGGCGCGGGTAGTCGGTGAGCGACCTGCCGGTCGAGTCGGTCGGTGTGCCCATGGTGGACATTCAATCATTGATGCGCTAACTTTAGCGCAGACTTGATCGAATAGAGGGGTTCATGGAAACGACCGCAGCACAGAACGACCGGGCCGCCGGAGTCCTGCTCGCCACCGCAGCAGGCGACGCACTCGGGGCCGGATACGAATTCACCTATCCGACGGACGCCACGCCCATCGACATGATCGGCGGCGGTCTCGGGCCGTTCGCGCCCGGTGAGTGGACCGACGACACCTCCATGGCCCTCGCCATCGCCGAGGTCTCGGCGACCGGCGTCGACATCGGTGAGGGCGCCGGACTCGACGCGGTCGCGGCGCAGTTCCTCCGCTGGTACGCCACGAACCCCAAGGACATCGGCAACCAGACGCGTGCCGTCCTGCGCGAGGCGGGCCCCACCGCCGCCACCATGACGGCGCGCGCCCGCAGCCTCCCGGGGCGCACCGGCGGCAACGGATCGCTCATGCGCACCGCACCCGTCGGGCTCGCCTTCCTCGACGACGCCGAGCGGTGTCTGGCCGCGGCACATGCGATCAGCAGCCTCACCCACGCGGACGAGCAGGCATCCGAGGCGTGCCGGCTGTGGTCGTTCGCGATCCGTCACGCAGTCCTCCACGGCACCTTCGACGGGGTGCGGGTCGCCCTGGCCCACCTGTCGCAGCCCGCCGCACAGCGGTGGACGGCGCTGCTCGACGAGGCCGAGACCGCGCCGAGTCCGCGCGTGTTCGACAACAACGGCTGGGTCGTCCATGCCCTGCAGGCCGCGTGGTGGGCGATCACGCACGCCCGCACCGACGGCCCCGGACACCTGCCGGAGGCACTCGAACTCGCCGTGCGCGCCGGCAACGACACCGACACGGTCGCGGCCATCGCGGGCGGGCTGCTCGGCGCCCGGTGGGGTGCCTCCGCGGTGCCCGAGCGGTGGCGTCGCATGCTGCACGGATGGCCGGGCTACCGCGCGGACGACCTCGAGCGCCTCGGACGGCTCACCGCGCGGAAGGGCTCCGGCGAGCGCGAGACGGGACTGCGGGTCGTCGAGAGTTGAGACTCCCCGAGATCCGCCGGATGCCTCCGCTCGCGGCTGTGATGCGGTAGACACGAGGCGTCGGCCGGATACTCGAGGAGGGATCGCACGTGGCTTCCATCGCACTTCCACGCATCATGCGCGTCGGCGGGGGCGCCGTCGACGAGGTCGGGGAGGTCGTCGCCGGACTCGGACTCGCCCGGCCCCTGGTGGTGACCGACAAGTTCCTGGTCGGCACGGGTGCGGTGGACCGGATGGTCGCGCAGCTCGAGGCCGCCGGACTGCACCCCGCGGTCTTCGCCGAGACCGTGCCCGACCCCACCACAGCCTCGCTCGAAGCGGGTGTCGCGGCGGTCGCCGAGCACGACGCCGACTGCGTGATCGGGTTCGGTGGGGGAAGCCCGATGGACACGGCCAAGGCGCTCGGGCTGCTCGCCCGGCACGGCGGCCACATGCGCGACTACAAGGCGCCGCGCGACAACATCGGCCCGGCGCTACCGGTGATCGCTGTGCCCACCACGGCGGGAAGCGGCTCGGAGGCAACCCAGTTCACGGTCATCAGCGACAGTGAGACCGACGAGAAGATGCTGTGCCCGGGTCTGGCCTTCCTGCCGGTCGCCGCGATCGTCGACTACCGGCTCACCCTGACGATGCCCCCGCGCCTGACCGCGGACACCGGCGTGGATGCACTCACCCACGCCATCGAGGCCTATGTCAGCAGGAAGGCGAACCCGTTCTCCGACAGCCTCGCGCTGGTCGCGATCGGCACCATCGGACAGGTGCTGCGACGCGTCTACGCGGACGGGCAGGATGCCGAGGCGCGGGAGCGGATGATGCTGGCCGCCACGCAGGCGGGGATCGCGTTCTCCAACTCCAGCGTCGCGTTGGTGCACGGCATGAGCCGGCCGATCGGCGCGCACTTCCACGTCGCGCACGGACTGTCGAACGCGATGCTTTTCCCCGCGGTCACCGAGTTCTCGGTGGACGCGGCCGAGTCCCGCTATGCCGACTGTGCCCGCGCCCTCGGCGCGGCTTCGGCGGACGCCTCGGATGCGACCGCCGCCGCCGACCTGGTCGTCGCGCTGAAGGAACTGTGCCGCGACGTGGAGGTGCCGACACCGAAGTCGTACGGCATCGACAAGCAGACCTGGGACGAGAGGCTCCCGGTCATGGCCGAGCAGGCGCTGGCGTCGGGATCCCCGAACAACAACCCGAGGATCCCGACGGCCGAGGAGATCCGCGATCTCTACGGGCGGATCTACGCCTGAGGCCGGCTCATTCGGGAGCCTGATCGTCGGGCTCGACCTTCTCCGTCTTCACCCGGTCCGCGACGTTGCCGGGCGCACCCTCCTCCTCGCGTTCCTTCTCGACCTTCTGCTCGAGCTTGTCGACGAGATGTTTGATCTTCTGCCCGGTGAGGTCGTCGTTGTCCTCTGGGCGGCCCGAACCGTGCTTGGGGGCATTGTCCATCGACGTCCGTCCTTCGTTCGTAGGGTGCAGGGGAGCGGTACCCGAGCGCCGGAACGGTCAAACGGGCAACGGTTCTGCTCACACCGATCACCACCGGCAAGCTCGATGAGACCGTTCCCGCCGCCTAGCTCATCCCGCCCGCTCGGCTGCGGCGGCGATGTCGGCGAGGTCCTGTTCGAGGGCCTTGCGGGTCGCGCGTTTCGCGAGCGGCGCGAACAGGGTCATCGCAAGCTGCGCGAAGGCGCCGAGGGGTCCGCTCTCGCCGGAGAACTCCACGGACAGATCCGTGCCGCCCGCCGAGGGGATCAGATCGAAGACGGTCCGGTAGCGGGCGCCGCGGGATTCGGCGACGACGACGGTGCGCCGCTCCGGATCCGCCTCGGCGACCTGCATCTCCTCGGTCGCCGACTGCCCGAACATCACGCGGGTCTCCCGCCACCGTGTGCCCACCTCGTAGCCGGTGCCGTCCAGTCGTTCCACGGCCTTCACCGCACGCAGGGTGGTGGGCGCCTCGTCCAGCGCGGTGAGCACCCGCCACACCGCGGATGGTGGTGCGGCGATGTTGCGCGAGACCTCGATGCTTTGTTCCACTTCTCTCCTCGTGATCGTTCGGGTCAGAGCGGGAGCTCGGTCTCCTGCAGCCCGGGCGGAACACCGCGGCGCCGGAACCATTCGACACCGAAGGCGGCCCGCAGGTGTTCCTCGGGCATGTTCAGCATCGGCCCGAAGTCGCCGATCTGCGACTCGTAGCCGACCATCGCCGCGCGTTTGGCGCCCAGTGCCGTCGACACGTCCACGGCGGTGGTCAGTTCCGATTCCGGCAGGCCGAAGGTCCCGAGGTCCGGTGGGCGCACGTCGTCGGGGGTGTCCGGCAGCGCCGAGAGCAGCCGCATCAGGTGGTCCCGGTTGCTCGACGCCTCGTAGACGGCATCGTGTCCGGTGATCCGTTCGGCGTGGACACCGGCCCGGTGGACCTGGACGTGATCGGGATGGCCGTAGCCGCCGTGCGCGTCGTAGATCGTGACGACATCGGCGCGTTCCTGCTCGATCATGGCGGCCAGCCTGGCCCCCACCTCGCTCGGATCGGCATTGGCGAAGGCATTCGGATCGTGGTTGCCGACCGTGCCGGCCATCCCCGAATCGCCGTATCCGAAGGGCACCACTCGCGTCGCACCCAGCGCCCGGGCCGATTCCTCGAGCTCCTTCGTGCGGCGGGCGGCGAGGGATTCGCCGGGCGCGAGCAGCCCATCGGGATATTCGCCGCGGGCACCGTCGGTGGCGACGACGAGCACGACGCGATGCCCGGCGTCGGCGGCCCGGCGCATCACGCCACCGGTGAGGAACACCTCGTCGTCGGGGTGTGCGTGGAAGCACAGCAGAACGCTCATGGCGTTCATGCTGACACGCTGCCCGTCCGGTGCAGTGGTCAGTCCGACTCGCCGTATCGGGCCGCGAGGTTCTCGGGCATCGGTTCGTGCCGCAGATACTGGCGGGCGAAATCGGCGGTGCCCTGCGTGATGGCCCGCAGTTCGACCGGATAGCGGCCGAGTTCGAGTTCGGGAACCTCCGCGCGCAGCAGAGCCACACCGGGCTCGGGGGATTCGGTGCCGAGCACCCGTCCGCGCCGGGCCGACAGATCGCCGAGGACCGCACCGAGATACTCCTCGGGCACGATCACCCGCACGGCGGCGACCGGTTCGAGTACGCGAACGGTGCTGTGCGCGGCCGCATCCCGCAGGGCCAGCCCGGCGGCCGCCTGGAAGGCCGCGTCGGACGAATCCACCGAGTGGGCCTTGCCGTCGACCAGGGTGACCTGCACGTCGACGAGCGGATATCCCGTCGTCACGCCCTTCTCGGCCTGCGCGTACACGCCCTTCTCCACGGACGGGATGAACTGGCGCGGAACCGCACCGCCCACCACCTTCTCGGCGAAGACGACCCCGCTGCCCACCGGCAGTGGTTCGACCTCGACGTCGACGACCGCGTACTGGCCGTGCCCGCCGGATTGTTTGACGAGCCTGCCGTGGCCTTTCGCGGGGCCGGCGAAGGTCTCCTTCAGCGGCACCCGATGCTCGACCGTGTCGACCTGGACACCGTGCCGGGTGCGCAATCGTTCGAGGACCAGTTCGGCGTGCGCCTCACCCGTGCACCACAGCACGAGCTGGTGGGTCTCGGGATTCTGCTCGACGCGCAGCGCGGGATCCTCCGAGGCGAGGCGCGACAGGGCCTGGGACAGCTTGTCGTCGTCGGTGCGGGTGTGTGCCTCGATCGCGACGGGGAGCAGAGGAGTCGGGGTGGGCCACCGGTCGAGTGGGACCGGATGGTCGGGGTCGTACAGGACGTCGCCGGGTTGTGCCGTCGCGAGCTTCCCGACGGAGGCGATGTCTCCCGCCACGGCCTCGCCGACCGGGCGCTGTTGCTTGCCGAACGGGCTCGTCAGGGCAGGAATGCGTTCGCGGCTGTCGCGGTCGCCGTCGGCCAGCGCGACGATCGTGTCGGGTCGCAGCGTGCCGGAGTAGACGCGCACCAGGCTGATCCGCCCGACATAGGAGTCGCCGGCCACGCGCACGACCTGCGCGGCGAGCGGACCGTCCGGATCGCACGGCGGTGCCCCGCGACCGCGCTGCGTCGGTGCGGGGAATCCGGTGGTGATCAACTCGAGCAGTTCGACGGCGCCGATCCCTGTCTCGTCGGCGGGGACGGCCGGGTGCAGGGTGCACGCCAGGATCTCGCGGGTGAGTCCTTCCTGCAGGGAGGCCGTGTCGAGTTGCTCGCCGGCGATGAACCGTTCCATGAGCGTGTCGTCCTGGCCGGAGATGGCCTCCACGAGGCTCTCGCGCGCTTCGGTGGACACCGGGCACGGACCGGGTTCGCCGTAGCTGCGGCCCGTCAGCAGACCCATCGACCCGATCGGGCGGTCGCCGTCGTAGACGGGATAGAACATGGCCCGCAGGGTGTCCGGTCCCAATCCGAATGCGTCGTGGCAGTCGGTGAGCATGTCGTCGAAGCTGTGCCGGGCGACGTCGAGTTTGTTCACCACGATCGCGCGGGGGATCGCCTCGTCGTCGCATTCGCGCCAGAGCGCGCGGGTCGCGGCGCTGATGGGATCGGTGGCGGAGACGACGAAGATCGCCGCATCGGCAGCGTGCAGACCCGCGCGGACCTCGGCGTCGAAGTCGGGATGTCCCGGTGTGTCGATCAGGTTGATCTTGATGTCGTTCCATTCGAGGGGCACGACGGACAGCTGCACCGACCGGCGGTGGCGCTGCTCGATCTCCTCGTAGTCGGACACCGTGGTGCCCTCGGCCACGCGCCCGGCGCGCCCGACGGCGCCCGCTGCGACAGAGAGGGATTCGGTGAGGGTGGTTTTCCCGGAGCCGCTGCACCCCACCAGGGCAACGTTGCGGATCCGGTCGGGACTGTCGGCGGTCGGTGCCTGCCGGCTGCGTGCTGCGGAGCGATCGGGCATCGAGCTACTCCCTCGTGTGACCTGCAGCACAGTCTAAGGCATTCCGATGGTGCCTCCGGGGAGGTTCGCAACACGCGCTCGAGGCTCGCAACGCCACCGGTGACCGATGGTGTTGCGAGCCTCGACGTGATGATGCGTACCCCGGCCTGCTCAGTACACGTCGCGCACGTACCGCTTCTCGCGCTTGAGGGTGGTGACGTACTCGGCGGCCTGCTCGTCGCTCATGCCGCCGTGCTCGGCGATGATCTCGTGCAGTGCACGGTCGACGTCCTTCGCCATCCGCGACGCGTCGCCGCAGATGTAGAAGTGTCCGCCCTCCTCGAGCCACGCGAACAGCTCCGCGCCGTGTTCCTTCATGCGGGTCTGCACGTAGATCTTCTCGGCCTGATCGCGGGAGAACGCCAGGTCCAGGCGCGTGAGCACACCCGAGTCGGCGAACTCGGTCAGCTCGTCCTCGTAGATGTAGTCGCAGCCGCGCTTCTGGTCGCCGAAGAACAGCCAGTTCTTCCCCGTCGCTCCCCGCGCCTTCCGCTCCTGCAGGAAGCCGCGGAAGGGCGCGATGCCGGTGCCCGGACCGACCATGATCATCGGTGCGGTGTCGTCGGCGGGGACGCGGAAGGCCTTGTTCTTCGACACAAAGATGCCGACCCTGCTCTCACCGACACGATCGGCGAGGAAGGTCGAGCACACCCCGCGACGCTCGCGGCCGTCGGTGCCGTAGCGCACCGCCGCGACCGTCAGGTGCACCGAACCGTCGCACGCGTTCGGGCTCGACGAGATCGAGTACGCCCGGTGCTGCAGCGGGCGCAGCAGCGCCAGGAACTGCTCGGCCGACAGCTCGGGCGCGGGATCGAGCAGGAGCACGTCGAGAATGTCGCGGCCCCACAGCCATTCGTCGAGTGCGGCCTTGTCGCCGTGCCGCAGCACGTAGGTGAGTTCCTCGTTGCCCGTGTGCTTCTCGATCTCCTCGAGGAGATCGACGGACGGAGCGGTGATCTCGTAGTTGTAGGTGAGCAGATGCTCGAGCGTGTCGTCGTGACCCTCGGGGACGGTCGCGCCGTCGAGACCGAGCCGACCGAGGATCGCGTGCACGAGTTCGGTGTCGTTGACGGGCACCACGTTCAGCGCGTCGCCCGCTTCGTATTCGAGACCGGAATCGGCGAGCGCGAACTCGTAGTGCCGGATCTCCTTGGCCGAGTCCGCCCCGGACAACAACACGTTCGACGTCAACACCGCCGGATAGGGATTCTTGCGGGTCCACTGCGACTTCGCCCGGGCCGGTGCCGCCGGTGCCGCGGGGGCGGGAGCGCCGTCGCCCACGATGCCCTCGACGGCCGCGACGAGCGGCAGCGTCTCCGCGATCCACGTCGCGGCGAGCTCCTCGAACTCGACGTCGCAGTCCACCCGCGGCACGATGCGCTGCGCACCGAGCTGCTCGAGCCGCATGTCGATGAGCTTGCCCGCCTGGCAGAACCCGTCGTAACCGGTGTCGCCGAGGGCGAGCACCGCGAAGTTCATGCCGTCGAGACGCGGGGCGCTCTCGGCCGACAGTGCCTCCCAGAACAGCTCGGCGTTGTCGGGCATCTCGCCCTCGCCGTAGGTGGACGTGACGATCAGGACCTGACCCAGACCGGCGAACCGGTCGAGGTCCATGTCGTCGAGAGCACACACGACGGGCGCGAAGCCCTGGGCACGCGCCGCGACCGCGGCGTCCTCGGCGACGGCTTCGGCATTGCCGGTCTGCGAGCCGTAGAGCACGTGCAGAGCGGGTGCCGAGCCGGCGGTCCCGGCATCGTCGGCGGGACCACCGGAGAACAGGCGGGTCTGCATCCCGGCGACGAAGCCGGAGAGCCACGACCGCTGATCGGCGGTGAACGGAGCGTCGAGGGGAATGAACGGGCCGGTGGTGGTCACGCGGAGACTCCCATCGTGGAGGTGAGGACGTTCGGGACGGCGTTGCGTGCGAACAGTTCCTCGTAACCGGGCAGGCGACCTGCGGCGTCGAGATTCTTGCGGCTCTGCAAGAGGATCCAGCCGTAGGTACCGGGCGCATCGACCGAGCGGACGTTGCGCAGGGCCAGGGCCTGCTTGTAGTCGTTGAGGCGCTTGTCGGCGACCAGCGCCGCGAGCTGCTCGTCGGTGTGGTCGGCGATCGCCGCGAGGGCGTAGCGCTCGAGCTTCGCGACGAGGAAGAAGTCCTCGGTGAGCAGCAGATTGCGTGCGGCCTTCTGCACCGCCGGATCCGACACGTCGGTGGCGCCGGGGACCTTCTGCAGCGCCATCTCCTGCGCGGCGGCGAGCACCGTGTAGTTGTTGAGCAGCGCGTACATGGCCTCGGTGTCGGTCGCGTCCGGGGTGACACCACCGGCGACGGGAACACCCGAGCGGTAGTTCTCCTTGAACTTGCGCACCTGGTGCGCGACCAGCGCGGTGGCGACCTCGGCGGCGAGGTCCTTGCGCGACGCTGCGGCGAGGATCTCGCCGAGGTCCTGGTACTGCAGCAGCGCGCGCGGCATGCCGTACGCGAAGCGGTGCTGCTCGACCTGCCAGTTGTCGATCAGGAAGCGGGCCTTCACCGAACCGGTCGCCTCGACGTGCAGGTGCAGCAGCTGCAGTACCGCGGCGTTGTGGATCGCGGCCTGCGGGTCGTCGCCGGTGATCGACCCGAGGACGATCGAGTCGGCGCTGGCCTTGCGGGGGAGCAGGCCCTCGGGGTCGTACTGGTAGACGAACCCGCCCGACATGCCGTTGCCGAAGCCCTTGCCGAACTCGCCGATGTTGAGCACCGCACCGTTGGTCATGTACTCGCAGGCGAACTCGCCGACACCCTCGACGACGGCGGTGGCACCGGAGTTGCGCACCGCGAAGCGGTCGCCGGCCTCGCCCTCGACGAACAGGCGACCGCCGGTCGCACCGAAGAGTGCGAAGTTGCCGATGAGCACGTTGCCACCGCGATCGTCGCTGCCGCCGCCGGGGGAGCGCAGCACGATCTGCCCACCGCACTGGCCCTTGCCGACGCCGTCGTTGGCGGTACCGGTGTGCACGATGTGCATGCCGTCGTTGCAGAACGCCCCGAAGGACAGGCCCGCCGAACCGGAGGTGGTGATGGTGACGGTGCCGTCGCGCAACCAGCGGCGTCCACGCTCGTCGTCGAGCACGGCCGGCAGGGCGCCGAGATCCTCGTGGTTGAGCATGCGCTCGATGTCGATCGCCAGCTGCGCGCCGACGCTCTTGTTGTTGTTCGTCAGCTGCACGCCGTCGCCGAGCGAGACGGTGAGCTCCTTCGCATCGACGAGGGCCTCGCGCAGCCGGGCCACCCACGCGTCGTCGAGCGAGTAGTCCTTCTCCATGTAGACCGGGTTGTCGATGTGCACCTCGGGCAGCACCGCGAGAATCGCCCGCAGATCCAGCCGGCCCACGCTCGACGGGTGGTCGAGCAGGTGCAGCAGGTCGGCGCGGCCACGCGCGTCGCGCAGCGACCGCAGACCCAGGCGGGCGAGCAGCTCCCGGGTCTCGTGCGCGACGTTGAGCAGGTACTGGGCCATCGCCCGCGGATCACCTTTGAACACTTCGGGATTCGTGGTCAGACCTGCCGGGCACTTGACATTGCAGTTCTTCGCCATGACGCAGCCGAGCATCATCAGCGCGGTGGTGCCGAACTCGAAGCTGTCGGCGCCGAGCAGCGCGGAGACGATGACGTCCGACGCGGTCTGGTGCGCACCCGAGCAGCGCAGCACGACCTTGTCGCGCAGACCGTTGGCCGTGAGGGCCTGGTGGACCTCGGCGACACCGATCTCCGCGGACCGGCCCGCGTACTTCAGCGAGGTCACCGAGGCGGCGCCCGTGCCGCCGGTGTTGCCGGCGACGTTGATGACGTCGGCGCCCGCCTTCGCGACACCCACGGCGATCGTGCCGATGCCCTCCGAGGAGACGAGCTTGACGATCACCCGCACCCGCGCCGCCTTGGCGTCGTGGATGAGCTGGGCGAGGTCCTCGATCGAGTAGGTGTCGTGGTGCGGCGGCGGCGAGACCAGCTCGACGCCCGGCGTGGCGCCACGTGCCGCGGCGATCTCCACGGTGACCTTCTTGGCGGGAAGCTGGCCGCCCTCGCCGGGCTTGGCGCCCTGCGCGATCTTGATCTCGATCTCCTCGAGCATCGGATCGGCGAGGTAACCGGCCCACACACCGAAGCGGCCGGACGCGAACTGCTTGATACGCGAGCCGCGGATGGTGCCGTAGCGGGAGATGTGCTCGCCGCCCTCACCGCAGTTCGACATGCCGCCCACCATGTTGGTGCCGTGGGCGACGGCCTCGTGGGCGTTGGAGTTGAGCGCGCCGTGGCTCATCGCACCCGACGCGAGCGCCGGGGTGATCTCGTGGGCCGGCTGCACCCGGTCGAGCCGCACGCTCAGCGGGGCCTGACGGACCTGCTCGAGATAGCGCGCGGCATCACCGATCGCGTGCACGGTCAGGGTGTCGCCGTAGCAGCGGTGCGAGACGATGGCGTCCCCGAAGCGGGCGACGAGCGAGGCCGCGAGCGCATCGGGACGACGGTGGTCGTCGGCGAGCGGACCGGTCAGACGCAGCACGAACTCGCTCTCACCGACCCGAGCTGCGGAGATCCCGCGCACGAGCATCGAGTTGTTGCCGAACCGCGCGAAGCGGCCCATCTCCTTGGTGAAGTCCTCGGCGGTGACGGCGTAGGTGACGTCGGCCGGCAGGGCGAGCACGTCGCGCAACGCCGCGGGACGCTGCGCGCGCTCGTCGGCCATCGTGCGGGCGAACGCGCGGTAGCCCGGGGTGATCTCGAAGGCATCGATCTCGGCGGGTGTCAGGGCGCGGAAGCCGCCGTAGCGGTACGACGCGTCGTCGAGACCGTGCGCGTCGGAGAGGCGGTGCAGCGGCAGCAGACGCAGCGCGTCGGTCAGATCCGGCTCGGCCTCCTTCTCGACGGGCAGCGTGAACGGCTCCTCGGTCATGTCCACGAAGCCGCGCACGGCGGTCGTGCCGAACGAGTGACCGGCGCCCTCGGCGCGCTCCTTGAACAGACCCAGCAGTGGGACGTCCTTCTCGGTCTCGACTGTGAGGGCGCGACGGTGCCAGTCGGCGACGGCCTGCGCGAGGGTGGTGAAACCGACACCGCCGACCGGGGACTTGACGTTCGGGAACCAGCGCGCGAGCACCTCGTCGCTCGTGTCGAGATAGCTCGGCTCGAAGAACTCACCGCCGATGTACGACTCGACGGTGCACAGGCCGACGCGTCCCATCGTCTTCATGAGCGACTTCTCGGCGGCCTTGCGGAACTTCAGGAAGGCCGCGTCGGCGTCGTCGCCGAACTTCTCCTCGGCGCGCATCTGCACCGTGAGCGGATACACCGCAGCGGCACCGAAGCCGAGGGTCGCGGCGATGTGATGCGACGAGAACAACTGTCCGGACTCGACGATGACGGACACGCGCAGACGCAGTCCCTCGTCGATCAGGCGCTGGTTGACCGCGGCGACGGTGAGCACCATCGGCAGTCCGGCGCGGTCGGTGGAGACGTGCCGGTCGGTGAGCACGGCGATGCCACCGGATTCGCGAGCGAAATCGGCAATGGCCTCGGCCGTACCGTCGATCGCGGCGGCGAGCGCGGCCGCGTTCGCCTTCGCGTCGTCGAAGACGGGGGAGTACAGCATCTCGAATCGCCGCACCGGGGTGTCGGACTGCTCGCGGATACGCAGCATGTCGAGGTGCGTGAGGATCGGGGTGGGCACCACGATCTGGGTCGCGGACGAGGCGGGAGCACCGCTACCGGGACGGGCACCGAGCGCGACGCGCAGGGTCATGCCGTCCGCCTCGCGGATCGAGTCCAGCGACGGGTTGGTGACCTGGGCGAAGCGCTGCGAGAAGTACTTGGCCACACCGCCTTCCTGATCCGACAGCGCGTTGATGGCGTTGCCGTAACCCATCGCGGAGATGCGTTCCTGACCCGAGGCGAGCATCGGGTCGAGCATGAACCGGAAGGACTCCTGGTTGATGCTGTAGGACACGTAGCGCTGGTAGCGGCCGAGATCGCCGTTGTAGCGCAGCGGGGAACCGGCCTTCTCGGCGGGAACCTCGGGCAGGGCGTCGAGATCGCGGCGGGCCTCGTCGACGAGCGACGCGTAATCCTGCCGGGCAGCAAGAAGTTCGAGTGCCTCGACGGTTCCGTAGGAGCGGCGCGTGCGGTGATCGAAGTACAGCATGCCGCCGGCCTCGATGCGGCCGCGACGCAGCACGGTCTCGGGCGCGAAATCGAACTGACCGGCCTCGGAGGTGACGGCGAGGTACTCCTCGGTCTCCACGGTGCGCAGCGGGCGCAGGCCGAGGCGGTCGAGGCGCGCGCCGACGACGGTGCCGTTGCCGAAGATCAGCGCGGCGGGACCGTCGTTCTTCTCCTCGTACAGCGAGAAGAACTCGAGCATCGCGCGGACCGGCGGCGACAGCTCGGTGTCGTTCTCCCAGGCCGGCGGCATCATCTGCACGACGGCGGTGACGAGGTCGAGGTCGTTGTGGGCGATGCGCGAGGCCAGGGTCTGGTCGAAGCGGCAGCTGTCGGACTGTCCCGGCGGGCGGATGATGTCGCGGCCCATCGCGCGGGCGAGGGCGCCCTCGAACAGCCGGTTCTTGCGATCGGTGTTCAGTTCGCCGTTGTGCGCCATGAGGCGGAACGGCTGAGCCATCGTCGGATGCGGATCGGTGTTCGTCGAGAACCGGGTGTGGAAGAACAGGGTGTGCACCGCGTGCCGCGGATCGGTGAGATCGCGGAAGTACGGGATGACCTCCTGAGAGTTCAAGCGGTTCTTGAGAACCTGCGTGCGTGCACTGAGCGAGAGGGGGTACAGCCCGCCCAGTTCGGGCTCGGTGTAGGCGCGGGCCTCGACCTCGAGGAGCACGTCGTGCAACAGCCGGTCGAACTCGTCGACGGTCTCGCACGCGTCGGGCCGGGTGAAGATCCACTGACGGATCGGCAGCTGGTATTTCGTTGCGGCAGGACGCAACACGCTGTCGTCGACGGGAACGTCGCGCACCGCGAGCACGGTGACCCCGGCTCCGGCGAGCGCCGACGAGACGAGTTCCTCGGCATCGGCATGCGCCGCGGAATCGGTGGGGAGGAAGAAGTTACCGACACCGAAGTGCCCTTCCTGCAAGGGCTTTCCGGTGATCTCGGAGAAGAAGGCGACCGACAGGTCCACGTTGATGCCGGCTCCGTCGCCGACACCCTCGGCGGACATGCCACCGCGGTGCGGCACGACGCACAGGGCTTCGTGGCCGCGGATGAGCACGTCGTGGGTCTGCACGCCGTCCTTGCGGGTGATGAAACCGACACCACAACTGCTCTTGTCCAGCGTGCTGTCGTACAGGCCGGTGTCACTGGCGTGCGTCACGGACGTCCTCCTCGGTGCATCGAATTCGGCGTCGACCGGCAGTGACGATGCGAAGGAGAGGGAACGCGTGGGAAGGCGCAGCTCCTGAGGTGCATAGACGTGTGCCGGAGACGATGTGTGTGAATGCAGACGTCTTTGTCCGAATGCGCCGTGCGTTGCGACGGTGGAGCGCGCGAGCAGCAATGGCCAGTGTAGCGCACGTGTTAACTCCGATGACGGCGGGATGCATCACAACCCGCCGGGAGTAAACGCTGTATTGCGGGAGGGGTCTTCGCTACGCTCGCGCCCAACGGCGTCGACAGGCCGGCCTACGAGCAGGGGAGAGCGATATGACCGACATTCTCGACCGCACGCAGATCTACATCGACGGACAGTGGGTGGACTCCGACGGCAACGGCCGCATCGAGGTCGTGAACCCGACGACCGAAGAGGTCGTCGCCGTGGTCGCCGAAGGTGTCGCCTCCGATGTCGATCGGGCGGTCGCCGCAGCCAAGGCCGCCTTCCCGGCCTGGTCCGCGCTCAGTGGTGCGTCGCGCGCCGCCTACCTGGAGAAGGTCTCCCCGCTGGCGAACGAGCGCGCCGACGAGCTCACGCGGGTCGTCTCGCAGGACATGGGGATGCCCGCTCACTTCGCGCGTGCCATCCAGGTCGGGATGCCGCTGAAGAACATCGCGAGCTATGCGTCGCTGGCCGGAACGTACGACTTCGACGACCAGGAGATCGGCAACGCCCTCGTCGTACGCGAACCCATCGGGGTCGTCGGGGCGATCACCCCGTGGAACTACCCGCTGCACCAGGTGGTGCTGAAGGTCTTCGCCGCGCTCGCCGCCGGGTGCACCGTGGTGCTCAAGCCCACCGAGGTCGCCCCGCTGGTGACCTACGCGCTCGTCGACATCGTCGACGAGGCCGGCCTGCCGCCGGGCGTGTTCAACCTCGTCAGCGGTTACGGGCCGGTCGTCGGTGAGGCCATCGCCGCGCACCCCGACGTCGACATGGTGTCGTTCACGGGCTCGACGCGTGCCGGCAAGCGTGTCTCGGTCGTCGCTGCGGAAACGGTGAAGAAGGTCGCGCTCGAACTCGGTGGCAAGTCGGCCAACATCATCCTCGACGACGCCGACCTCACCGCCGCCGTCACCGAGGGTGTCGGCAAGTGCTTCCTCAACTCCGGCCAGACCTGCACCGCGCTGACCCGCATGCTCGTCCCCGCCGACCGTCTGGCGGAGGCCACCGCCATCGCCGAGCAGGTCGCGCGGGCCTACACCGTCGGGCTGCCCGACGATCCGTCGTCGAAGCTCGGTCCGCTCGTCAGCGGAACGCAGCAGAAACGTGTGAAGGCGTACATCGACAAGGGTGTCGAGGAGGGTGCCGAACTGGTGCTCGACGGGCGCGAAACCGAGTTCACCACCGGTTACTTCGTGGGCCCGACCGTGTTCACGAACGTCGCGCCGGAGATGACGATCGCCCGCGAGGAGATCTTCGGGCCGGTGCTGTCGATCATCGGATACCAGGACGAGGACGACGCGGTGCGCATCGCCAACGACAGCGAGTACGGCCTGTCCGGCGGGGTGTGGTCGGCCGATCCGGCGCGAGCGGAGGCCGTGGCCCGCCGTATGCGCACCGGCCAGGTCTACATCAACGGTGGTGCCTTCAACACCGACGCACCTTTCGGTGGTTACAAGCAGTCGGGTATCGGACGCGAGGCCGGTGTCTTCGGCCTCGAGGAGTTCCTGGAGATCAAGACGATTCTGCGCTGACGGAGGACGTATGCGGCACCGGTCGGGGTTTCCCGGCCGGTGCCGCATCGTTTCGGGGGTGGCGTTTCGGGAGCTTGCTCAGTAGTAGACCGCGCCGGGCACGCCACCGCCCACGGCGATCGCGTCGCCGGTGATGCCGATGCTGCGCGGGCTCGCGAGGAACGCGACGACGTCGGCGACCTCGCTCGCGTCGATGAGGCGGTTCACGGAGTTCTTCGCGATCTGCTGTTCGAGTTCGGCTACCGGCGTGCCGGTCTCGGCCGACTCCTCGGCCAGTCGTGCCGCCAGCCGCTCGGTGCGGGTCCGACCGGGGTGCACCACGGTGACGTTGATGCCGTGCGGGCCGAGTTCGTCGGCGAGGTTCTTCGTCACGGCCGCGACGCTGACGTTCCGGACCGTCTGGGCGATGGAGTTCGCGCTGCGGGCGCCGAGACCGCTGATGTTGATGATCCGGCCCCAGCCCTGCTCGATCAGGTAGGGGGCGACGGCCCGTGCGGTGCGCAGGCAGCCGAGGACCTTGATCTCGACCTCGTTGCGCACGACGTCGTCGGTGGTCGCGGCGAAGTCCGTCGGCTTGTTGGCGCTCCAGGGCGTGGCGGCGGAGTTGACGAGGATGTCGACCCCGCCGAGTTCGGCGACCGCTCGGGCGACCAGCGCGTCGACCGAGGCCTGGTCGCCGGTGTCGGTGGGCACGGGAACGATTCGTCGCCCGGTCTCCTCCGAGAGGGTCTTCGCCGCGATGTCGAGATCGGCCGCGGTGCGCGCCGCGATCACCACGTCGGCACCTTCGGTGGCCAGTGCCCGCGCGATGGCGTAGCCGATGCCGCGGCTACCGCCGGTGACGATGGCCCTCTTCGCGGTGAGTCCGAGATCCATGCTGCTCCTGTCTGCTCTTCGGGATGTCCCGACGGTATGCCGACAGGGGAGCGGGCGGCCACGTTTGCGACCGGGGTGATGCGAATCGGTGGACGGCCCCGGGTACGGCGACGGCCCCCGCACCGTGTGGTGCGGGGGCCGTCGGTTGTAGGTCTCAGGCCTTGCGGGTGCGGCCGAGGCGCAGCAGCGTCATCGCGAGCGTGCTGCCGTCGGTGCCGAGTTCGGCGAAGCGTCCCAGGACGGCCATTTCCTCGGCCTGTGCTTCGCGGCTCGCGTCGGTGCCCTTCGCGGATGCTCCGGCGCGCTGAACGAGCTCCGAACGCCGCTTGATCACCGCGAGCAGCTGAGCGTCGAGCTCCTTGATCTGCTCGAACAGCTCCCCGAGCTCTGCCTCGGCCGACGAAGCTTCGCCGACGGACGCGATGCCAGGCGAATCAAGCTGGACAGTCATGCAGACTCCTCCGGTCTCGTCTGAATCGTCACAGATTGTGTCGTGCTCACGCCTATAGGTGTTACCGACACGTAGGGAAAAATTCTCGCGAGACTCTCCCATGCGCGTCCTGTCCCTTCAGAAACGGCCGTGACCTGGTTCAACACTCTGATGACCGAGGGGTATGTTAATTGTCACACCGACCGGTGCCAACTCGTGTGCCCGTCGGTGACATCGCGCCCGAAGGGTCCGCATCGGGTCCGCCGCTCGAGGTAGCGTTCCGGCCGACCGGCAGGGTCGAGGACGTCGGGGCTCCTCGGTACGCCGGGAGGGGAGACCGATGCGACGACCAGTTGTCCCGTGGGGTGGGCGCGGCACGGAGGCTGCGACTTCCGACACCGATGCGACGTCCGACACCGAACCGACGTCCGACACCGAACCGCCGAGCGAATGGCAGCACGGCACGCGCAATCTGCACGTGTACGCAGCGGCCGGCGCGGCGGTGCTCGTGGCGATCTTCGCCGCGGCACGCGGAGCAGGCGCGTGGGGCACCGATTCGGTGGGCGCCGACCGCTTCTATTCGATCCTGGCGGTGCTGATGCTGCTGACTGCGGCCTTCGGCGCCACCTTCTGGTGGCCTGCCGGATCCGGGGGTCGGCGGCGGTCGCCGTCACTTCCGAGCCGCACACCGCGGGTCCGGTACGTCGAGACGGCCGGTCGCGGCGGTACCGAGATCGGGGGCCGCCGTCCCGTCTTCGGTCTGCTGCTCGCGATGGTGCTGTGTGGGACGTTCCTCTCGCTCGGCGCCGCCGTGGAGATCGTGGTCGGGAACGAGGGGCTACCCCTCGTGGCGCTGGTGCTGGCGCTCGTCGCCGGGGTGTGCCTGGCCTTCCTCGTGGAGGTGGCACTCGGGCGCATCCGGGCCGGTTCGCTCGTTCTCGGACCGGACGGGATCAGGTTGCGCGGCTGGTTCGTGGAGTCCTACCTGCCGTGGGTCTCGGTGCGGGGTCTCCGTGCGGTCGACCGGGGGTTCCCGGAGATCTGGATCGAGGGGCACGGGTCGGCGGCGTGGGCGCGTCGACGCACGAGTCGGGTGTTCCTCTTGGAGCGCCTGCCGCCCGAACCCCGGATCGAGGTGGACTCACGGCATCTGGCTGTCGATCCCGTGCAGTTGTACCGCTTCCTCGAGTTCTATGTGGAGCATCCTCGCCACCGCCGTGAACTGGGCACACCGGCGGCTGCGGAACGTCTCGCGGAGGGTCCTCCGTTCACGGTCGACGACGAGTGAAAATGGCGTAGTCGGTATTGTAGAATGGCATTTCCATTCCCGTTCCTGAAACGTGTGTTCGGGCCATCGCGATCGCGGCACTCGGTGCCGTAGCATCGAGTCAGACGCTTCGGGAGGACGCCTTCCCGAAGATCCGTGCGCTCGGCGGTGCCGGCGCGTGGACCCCAGGTGTTCGACCAGATTGGACGAGAAATGACCGCTCCGGAACGCATCGTCATCGTCGACGGCGCACGCACCCCCGTCGGCAGCTTCGGCGGCGCACTCAAGGACGTACCCGCGCACGAACTCGGCGCCACCGCCGTACGCGAGGCGCTGCAGCGCTCGGGTGTCGCAGGTGAGGACATCGACGAGGTCGTCATGGGCTGCATCGGTCAGGTCGGTGCCGACGCCTACAACGCCCGTCGTGTCACCCTCGCCGCCGGACTTCCCGTCTCCACCCCGGCCCTGACCGTCAACCGCCTGTGCGGCTCGGGTCTGCAGGCCGTGTGGTCCGCGGCCCAGGAGATCCGGTGGGGTGCCGCGGAGATCACCGTCGCAGGTGGCGACGAGAGCATGTCGCGCATGCCGTTCTACGACTTCGGTGCCCGCAACGGCTACAAGCTCGGCAACCGCGAACTCGTCGACGGCACCGTCGGCATGCTCACCGACCCGTTCAGCGGACAGCACATGGGTGTCACGGCCGAGAACGTCGCCCGCGAGTACGGCGTCAGCCGCGAGCAGCAGGACGAGTTCGCCCTCGAATCGCAGCGCCGCGCCGCCACCGACGCCGCGAAGGCCGCCTTCGCCGAGGAGATCACCCCGGTCGAGATCGGTGGCCGCAAGCCTGTCACCGTCACCGAGGACGAGCACCCCAAGCCCGACACCACCCTCGAGGTGCTCGGCAAGCTGCGTTCGGCGTTCATCAAGGACGGCACCGTCACCGCCGGTAACGCCTCCGGCATCAACGACGGCGCTGCTGCGCTCGTCCTGGCCCGCGAGTCGGTCGCCCGCGAACGCGGCCTCGGTGCCTCCGTCGTACTCGAGTCGGTGGTCACCGCGGCGATGGAGCCCGAGCTGATGGGCTACGCCCCGACCCTCGCGCTGGCGAAGCTGTTCGAGCAGAACGGCCTGACGCCGGCCGACATCGACACCGTCGAGCTCAACGAGGCCTTCGCCTCGCAGGCCCTCGCGGTGGCGCGCGACGCCAAGCTCGACCCGGAGAAGACCAACCCCTACGGCGGTGCGATCGCCCTGGGCCACCCGGTCGGCGCGACCGGCGCGATCCTGACGCTGCGCGTCGCCAAGGACCTGATCCGCCGCGATCTCGAACTCGGCGTCGTCACCATGTGCATCGGTGGCGGACAGGCACTCGCCGCGCTGCTGCGCCGCGTGTCCTGATCCGGGCAGGTTTCGAAGGCCTGACAGTGGCGGGAGCGATACGTATCGCTCCCGCCACTGTCATGTCTGCAGCTCGGTCATGTCTGCAGCTCGGTGAGCGGGCGGAGTTGCCGGACGCGGCCGTCCCAGTGCACGCGGGTCGTCACGGCCGCGCCGTCGGCGAGTCGCCGGACCTCGTAGACGTCGAGCTCGGGCACCTCGGGCACACAGCCCCACAGTGCGTGCCCGGTCATGACGAAGTCGATGTCCTGCCGCACGAGCAGGCCCATGAGTTCACCGATCGTCGGGTCGTCGATCTTGGCGAATGCGTCGTCGAGCAGTACGAGCCGCAGTGCGGTGCCGGTGTCGGGCAGGCCGGAGAGATAACCGTCCGCCGCCGCAAACAGTGCCACGTACGACACGAACCGGGTCTCACCCTGGGATATCTTGGCGCGCGCGGAGATCCGCCTCTCCCGGCCCGGTTCGGGGCCGAGGATGGTCACCTCGACCTCGTGCCAGCGCCGGTAGTCCAGTGCCTGCGACAGGTGCTGCGCGTAGCCGGCGGACGGATCGGCGGCGTGAGCGGATTCCACCCGGCGCCGCAGCATCCCGACCAGGTCGGACGCATCCTCGGGTGACCGTTCGGTGGCGGTGAGCAGCTGCGTCATCCGCGCCGCGTCGGTGTCCTCGCCACCGGGGCGCCACTCGATCCTCACGCCGATCCCGTGCGTCGTGCGACTGTCGGCGAGACTGTCGTTCATCGCGGCGATCACCTGTCGTGCCCGCTCGATCCGCCGGCGCAGTTCGTCGGCCACACCGCCGAGCACGAATCCCGTGAATACGTCGTGCTCGCGTTGCGACAGTGCCCGCCGGCCGTCCTCGACCTGCCGGGTCAGGGTGGCCGAGACACCCGTGGGCGTGGTGTCGTCGCCCGCCCCGGTGATCCGGACGCGATGGGCGCCGTGCGTCACCGTGTGCTCGATGTCGAACCGGGCCGTGAGGTCGCGGTCGAACTGCTGCAGCGCGACGAGCATCGCGTTGTCGTCGACTCCCGTGCGCGGCGGCAACGCGGCCAGCAGGGTGCGGGCCACCGAGAGCACATGATCCGGATCCTCGAGGTGAACGGGAGGCAGAACCGTCCGGGCAGAGGTGGAGTCCGACTCCGGATCCTCCTCGAGTGCGGCGCGCAGTTCGGGCAGCTGCAGGTGAGCGGCGAGCAGTTCGGCAGCCGCGGCGAGTTCGCGACGGTCGCGGTCGAGCCGTTCGCGTGCGGCAGCACATCGCTGCAGCACCTCGGCGACGGCACGGCCCAGGTGGTCGCGATGGGCGACCGTGCGCCGGAACTGTTCGTCGGCGCGTGCCCGTTCGGTCTCCGAGTCGCGCAGTTCCTGCGCCAGGTCGGCGGAGTCGACGTCGACGGCCGCCGTTTGCGCCGCGACCACGGCGGCCTTCGCGTGCCATTCGTAGCGGCACGATTCGGCGATCTCCTCCGCGTCGACCCGTTCGACAGTGGCCTGCGCATACCGCTCGGTGGCATCCGTGAACCTGGCGTGGGCGGCGAGGACGTCACCGAGATCGCGTGCCAGCTCGGTGCACAGCGTGTCGGCGGACGCACATCCGGCGACCAGCGCCTCCAGTTCTGGAACGTCGCAGGGCACGCCGAAGTGCTCGCACGCCGTGCGGTGGGCGTCGAGCTCGGCGGTCCAGCGAGCACGCAGCGTCGTCGCCCGCTCGCGCAGTTCCACCGCGGTGTTCGCCGCGGACCGCACATGCGCGTACGCGTGCCGACGTCGTTCGAGCGCGGCGCGCAGGGCGTGCGAGGTCGGCGCGGTCGACAGGTGCGCGTCGATCTCCGCCCGCCGGTGCGCCGCGTCGGGATAGTCGACGCGCAGCTGTTCCACCGCCAGGTCGATCCGGGTGAGTTCGGCGCGGATCTCGTCGAGACGCACCCGCCGTGCCGCGGTCGCGGCCTCCCTGGCAGGCCCGCCGATGCAGTGCGGGGTCTCGGCGGTGTGGCGCCCACGCAGAACGCCGTTGTGCCAGCGGCCGTCCCGCGAGACCGAAGCCACCGCGGTGGCGTCCTCGAATCCGATCGTGTTGAGGACCGCCTCGATCGCCGGGCGCGGCACGTCGGCCTCGGGGTCCGGGCGCAGGACCGTCGACAGGGACTGCGCCGGTGGTTCGCCGCGCGGCGAGACGAGGACCTGGCCGCCCAGCGCACGCAAGCGACCCTCGCCGTCGACCGTGGCGGTGAGGAAACCCGCGGAGAGCAACGCAGCCTCGATCCCGGCACGGTCGTCGTCCCCGAGCGTGTCGACGAACTCGACCGCCCGCCACAGGGGGACACCGTCGGTGCGCACGTGCCAGGGTGCCTGTTCGGGTCCCTCACCGATCGCGTCGAGTGCCGCCTGTTCCCGGACGAGATCCTCGCGCATGGTCCGCGCCTCACGTTCCCGGCGCTCGCGCTCGGCCGGGGCGCCGGCGAGGTCGCTCAGAGCGGACCGAGCGGCAGCGGCGGGCAGCGAATCAAGCTCGGCGAGCGTCGAATCGAGATCGACGCCCTCGGAGTCCGTCTCGGTGGGGCCGGCGGGGGAGGAGTCGATCAGTGCGTCGAGTCGCGTGGACAGTCCGCGCATCAGGACGACCCGATCCCGCTCGAGTTCCGGCAGCAGAGCCGTCGTGCGGTCGGCGGTGATCCACTCGCGCCACCGGTGCTGCAGACCCGCAGCGGCCGCACCGACACCGGCATCCGTCTCGGCGGCATCGACGGCACGCTGCTCGGCATCGCGGGCCGCGCGGTCGGCCGCCGCCTCGGCTTCCCGGACAGCGTGCGCGGCAGCGTCGAGACGACGCGCCTCGAGCAGTCTCCGGCCCGCCTGATCTCGACGGCGACTGGTCGCCTCGGCGGCACGCAGGACCGCATCACGGACCTCGTCGACGTGCCCGGCGTCGAGGAGGACCGTCGCGACGACCGGCCGCACCACCTGCTCGGTGGTGTCGTCGATGCCGGTGCGCACGGATTCGAGCACAGCGGGTGGACGGTCGACGGAGAAGTGCAGCGTGGTCGGCACGGTGTCGTGCGGAAGACCCACCGACAGCAGGTCGCGGCCTGCCGTCGCAAGCCGTCGCGCGGCACGCGTGACCGAACAGGACAGTTCGTCGAGGGCGCGGGCCGCATGGTCGGCGTCGCGCCGTTCGTGCAGGCGGCTGCGATCGGCGGCAGCGGCCGCGTGCTCGGCGGCGCGGCGGAGCGCATCGACGGAGAGCCGGCGCTGCGCGAGATCGTCCGCGGACCGGAACATCTGGTGGGTCTCGAGTCCGCGGATCGCGCGGTCGAGTTCGGCGACCTGGTCGCGGCGCTCCTTCAGGCGGGTGTCCGCCGCGGCGGCCTGCGTGTCGAGGTCGGCCGCCTCGGCTTCCGCGGAGGTGAGTGCGCGTCGCGTCTCGACGACCCGCTGCGCGAGGTCGCGGGCGGTCTCGGCGTCGGCGCGCAGCAGATCCGCCGCGTACTTCCGGTACACCTCGTGGAAACGCAGAACATGTGCGTGCGCCGCTTCGAGACGGACCTGCTCCTGGCGGGTGTCACCGAGCAGGTCGAGACGGCCTCCCGCTTCGGCGAGCATGTTCTCGGTCAGCGGTGGAAGCGCGTCCGACAGGATCTGTGGGAGGCGGCCCTCGTCGATGCGGTGGCCGACATCGGGTGAGCGCAGGGTGTGCAGCAGTTGCAGCAGGCCGTCGTAGCGTTCGCGTCCGGCCTCCCCGTGCAGCCCGAACACCAGCCTCCGCACGGCCTCGCGATGCCGCTCCGGATCACGGTTGAGGTTGTCGGTACCGACGAGCTCGGCGAGTCGCTCCCGCGAGAGCGGGATACGGGCGTCGTCGACGAGGTGCAGGTCGGTGCCGACACGGAGGGGTGTCGTGAAGAAGTGCACGTCGCTGCGACGGGCGTCGGCGCGGTGCCGGATCTGTGCTCCGACGGTGAGATGTCCGCTGGGGCGCGCCAGTTCGAGCCACAGATATCCGACACGGTCGGTGGTGTCCGACGCCCCGGTGCGCATGAGTTCGTCCAGATCGACCTTCGCGGCGCCCGTCGCGTCCATGCGCCTGCGGTCGGCGTCGAGCAGGAAGGGCAGCAACATCTCGAGGGCGCGGGACTTCCCCGATCCGTTGGTGCCGCGCAGAATCATCCGCCCACCGGACAGGACGAACTCGACGTCCAGGTAGTGCCAGACGTTCACGATGCCGGCGCGGTGGAGACGCCAGCGATCCGGGAAACGGGGTGGAGGAATCTCGTCGAGGGCGGAGGGATCGGACGAGTGGGTCATCGACACGTGCTTTCGGCGGGGACGGGGCGGTAGCGGGCGGCGGGTGCGGTCAGTTCGAATCCGTTCTCGTGCGGGCGCGCCAGCCCGAGCCGGACGAGCAGTGCGACCACGTCCCGGCGCAGGAGTGCGAGATCGCGGACGTAGATGCTCTTCCAGGTGCGGGAACGTGCGGCGGCGAGGTCGGCGAGAACCGAGTCGAGCGTGTGGACGTCGACGTGCAGCGTGGTCGCCGCCGAGGCACCGAACTGCTCGGTGAGTTCGGTCAGGAGCAGCAGGCAGGCGTGCTTCAGGGTGCCGGACCCCGGGAACGCCTCGTCGGTGAGCATGCCGGCCGGGTCGTACGCGAGCGCACCCTCGGTACGCACCTCGAGCACGAGACCGAAGTCGTCCTCCAGCATCCGGGCGAGCTCGTGCCGGTCGCGGGCGAGGATTGCCGCCGCCTCGTCGTCCAGTTCGTCACGCGCGACGAACGGATCCTCGACGAGCCTGCGGTACAGGCGGCGGGCGGCGGGTTCGTGCTCGTGACGTGCGAGTGCCGCTGCAGGACCGGGCATCTCGTGCAGGGGAGTGTCGAGCAGATGGGGGAGCAGGTCGCGGTGGACGTCGAGATGCGGCTCGTCGCCGCTCGCCTCGTCCCCGCGAGCGGACTCGGTGATCACGCCCCATTCCTCGAGGACGCGCAGGGCCGCGGCGAAGTTCCGCTCCTCGGACACCGGGTCGCCGAACACGATCCCGTTCTCGCGCGCGTCGGCGCGTACCTGCTCGAGAAGGTCGTCGACGGACACCCTCTCGCCGGTCCCGGGTTCGATCAGTGCCGCGCACACCAGCGCGAGACACGCATAGGTGATCGCGCCGAACTCGGAACCGTCGGCGTGGCGGAGAGCACGGTGCGGTGACGTGGGACCGAGCGGTGCCTTGATCAGGCGGGCGAAGGTCGGTTCGACGACGAGCCGGTATCCGAGGCGGTCGGCGAACATCGACTTCAGAGCCGGGGCGTGACACCGAACGAGGTCGAAGGTCTCCCGATCGGTCGCGGCGGTGACGATCGGCTGTTGCAGCAGCGCCCGTGCGGCGTCCCGCCGACCGGAGACGTCGCCGGACACCGCGCTCGCGTACGAGGTGCTCACGGCGCCACCGCACTGTGGTCGAGCGATGTCGTGACCGACATGTGCAGCGAGAAGCCGTGCACGGTGAGATCGCCGTCGGGGGAGTGCACCACGGTGTCGGCGCCGGGCTCCGCCGTCAGCGACAACCCGAGATCGCGATCGTCCACATGCATCGGACCGTCGGTGGTGCGGTGGCCCGCGAGCGCAGCGGCGAGGACGTCGAGCAGGATGTCGCGCGCCTCCGTCGACAGGTCCGCTCCGTGCAGGTCGCCCGCCGCACCCAGTTCGGCGACGGCGTCGGAACGGCGGCGCGACTCGCGCCGGGCGAGTTCGTCGGCCCGGACCCGGCCGGGCAGCGAATCGGGGAGTCGGCCGACGGCCCCGCGGGACGTGTGGTCGCCGCGTTCGCGCAACGACACGGGCACGACGACGGGATCGGCCCGCCACCACGACGTGCCCGCACCCACTCGCGGGTCGGTCTCGTCGGGGCCGAGCAGCAGGTGCCGGCTCGGGAAGGCACCGAAGGTCGCGGCGAACAACCGGTGGGCCTGTTCGTCGGACGATTCGGTGAACCACCGGGCCAGGCGCAGGAGATCTGCGCGGTGCGAGAAGCCCGACGTGCTCGTCGTGATCCGCCGAGTGCGCACGAGCAGCCGGTTCAGCGCCGCCGCCGCTGCCTCGCGCATGCGGCGCGGGCCGGCGTCCTCGGCGTACCACTGCGCCAGTTCGTCCCAGTCGATGCGACGGCGACCGGGCGACCGGCCGGGCACTGTGTTCGTAGGCACGGTGTTCGGCAGGCCGGACTCGCGCAACGCGGCGATCAGGGAGTCCAGACGCGACCTGATCCGGTCGAGCCTGCCGGCGATGAGAGGGGCGAGACGCTCGACGTCCGAACCGATGACGTCGACGTAGTCGAGGAGCAGGTTCTTGGTCTCGGCGTAGTCGTCGACCACCCCGGCGTGTTCGCGCTCGGATGAGTGTCCGAGACGGCCGGAGTGCTCGAGACGCCTCAGGATCTCGGCGAGGTGCGCGTAGAAATCGGCGACGCTGTCGGTGAACGACCGGTGGTGCGAGAACAGGGCGGTGACGTGGGCGGCCAGTTCGTCCCGGTCGAGCACGCTCCCGTCGTCCACCAGCAGCTCCTCGATTCGGGCGAGCCCGTCCGCGACACACCGGAGCGACTCGCGTGCCACGCCGCGCACGTCGTCGGAGGTGGAGAGGAGCCTGCCGGTCTCGCGGTGCACCCGCAGCCCGGCGGGTGTCGGCCGGTACCGGGCGAGGCTCTCGGTCGAGGCGGTCTCGGGGGCGCTCCGCCGGTGGGAACCGCCGCCGGTGCCACCGCCGTCGGTTCCGCCGCTCGTGAGCGCGAGATTGCCCCACCGGACCAGGCTGCGGCACCGGGCGGCGACGACCGTGATGTCGAGCGCCACGCCGCGCCGCGCACACGAGACCGCGATATCGTCGGTGGACAGATCGGCGAGCAGGAGGTCGGTGAAGCAGTCCATCACCGCGAGGTACTCGTCCGCTTCGTCGGCGACGAGATGACGGAACAGGTCGCGACCGATGTGTTCGCCCATCCGACCTCTTCTCCCGAGTGCTGACGCCGTACGGACAGACAGGCTAGCCCGGTGAACGCCGAGCGGGGCGGACGAGTTCACCGGGTGCGCGCACGGGCTGTGGAGAGGCAGGCCGGAAATCGGCAGGACACCGCGCGGATTCGTGCCGTGCCTCACTCGCGTTTATAGTTGCCCTGTGCAACACAATCGGCAGGCCCGGCGGCCGTCTGCGGACGGCGTTGCCCGCGTATACGAGGAGTTCGTGCTTCTCGTGCGCTTCCTGACGTCCGGAGCACGAACGCAGGACAGCGGACTCTCACTGGTCCAGCATTCGCTTCTCGGCTTCATCTCCCGAAATCCGGGCTGCCGCGCCACCGACATATCCGAGGTCTTCGGTGTCCACCGCTCGACCGTGTCGCGCCAACTGCGTCACGCCGTCGATGCGGGCTGGGTCGAGGCGGGGACGGGTCCGGCACGTGCCGGACATCCGCTCCGGCTCACCGACCACGGAGCGACAGTTCTCGAAGGTGCGGTCGTGCGTCGTCTCGACGACGTCCGCGCCGGCCTCGAGGGCTGGGACGAGAACGAACTCGAACGCTTCGTGGATCTCCTGCGCCGCTTCCGCGCAGGAATCGATTCCGACGACCGGACTCCCGACCAGAACGATGGAGATTGCAGTGCGTGAGTACTCGACCCCGGCCCCGTTCACCATTGGTGACGACGAATCGGTCGTCCACACGGTGTTCACCCATGCGGAGAAGACTCCGCACCGCGTGATGTACTCCCGGCCGCAGGGTGACGACTGGGTCGCGGTCACTGCGCAGCAGTTCGCCGACCAAGTGAAGGCCGTCGCAAAGGGCCTGATCGCCAACGGTGTGCAGCCCGGCAATCGTGTCGCGCTGCTCTCGGCCACCCGCTACGAGTGGTCGCTGTTCGACTACGCGATCTGGACGGCCGGCGCGGTGTCGGTACCGATCTACGACTCCTCGTCCACCGAGCAGATTCGCTGGATCCTCCAGGACTCCGGGGCCGTCCTCGCTGTCGTCGAAACCGCGCGGCACGAGAAGCTCTTCGTCGACATGCCCGACACCCTCCGTCGCATCCTGCAGATCGAGGACGGCGCGGTGAACACGCTTGCGGCCGATGGTGCCGAGGTCGACGACGCCGAGATCACCACGCGTCTGGCCGGAATCCGTTCCGGCGGCCTGGCTTCCCTCGTCTACACCTCGGGAACCACCGGGCGACCCAAGGGCTGCATGCTCACCCACCGCAACTTCCTCGCCGAGGTCCGGTCCATCCTCACCTCGGACATCGGTATCGTCGCCAAGCCCGGCAACCGCGGCCTGACCTTCCTGCCCCTCGCGCACGTGCTGGCGCGCGCGGTGTCGCTCGCGCTCTTCGAAGCAGGCACGGCGCAGGCTCACTGGGCGGACTTCTCGACCGTCTCCGCGCAGTTCGCCCGGTACTCGCCGAACATCATCCTCGGTGTGCCGCGCGTCTTCGAGAAGGTGCGCGACGCGGCAGCGGGCAAGGCGGCGGCCGGCGGACCGGTCAAAGCGGCGATCTTCGATTTCGCCGAGCGCACCGCCATCGCCTACAGCGAATCGCTCGACCACGGCGGCCCCACCTTCACGTTGAAGGCCAAGCGCGCCCTCGCCGACAAGCTGGTCTACTCCAAGCTGCGCGAGGCCATGGGCAACGAGTGCTGGTACGCGATCTCCGGCGGCGGTGCCCTGAGCCCCCGCCTCGGTCACTTCTTCCGCGGCGTCGGCGTACCGATCTACGAGGGCTACGGCCTCACCGAGACCACGGCCGCACACAGCGTGAACACGCCCGGCGCGCAGAAGATCGGCACCGTCGGGCGTCCCATGGGCGGGAACTCGGCGCGCATCGCGGACGACGGCGAGATCGAGCTGCGCGGCATGGTCGTCTTCGACGGCTACTGGCGCAACGACGAGGCCACCGAGGGAGCCTTCCACGACGGCTGGTTCCGCACCGGCGACCTCGGCTCGCTCGACGAGGACGGCTACCTGTCCATCACCGGGCGCAAGAAGGACCTCATCATCACCGCCGGCGGCAAGAACGTCTCGCCCGGGCCGATCGAGGACCGCATGCGGTCGCACACCCTCGTCTCCCAGGCCGTCGTCGTCGGCGACGGACGCAGCTTCGTCACAGCCCTGGTGACCGTCGATTCGGACGTCTTCGAGAACTGGAAGACCGAGAACGGAAAGCCCGCCGGCGCGACGATCGCGGACCTGCGCCACGATCCCGCGCTACGCGACGCGGTGCAGACCATCGTCGACGACGCCAACACCCTTGTCTCGCACACCGAGGCGATCAAGAAGTTCGTCATCCTCGACCGCGATCTCACCGAGGAGTCCGGTGAGCTCACACCGACGCTGAAGATCAAGCGCAACGTCGTCACCGAGCGTTTCGCCCACGAGATCGACGCCCTGTACGCGAAGTAACCTCCTAGAGGCGCGTACTCGAGCCGCGGCCGCCGATCCGACATCCGGATCGGCGGTCGCAGCGTTCGTGTGGTGTCACTCCACCGGTGAGGTGTCTCCGGAGACCGCACGGGCCAGTCTCGCGAATCCGTCGTGGTCGACGAGATCCTCGACGAGCACGACCTTGCCGCGGGCATCGGCGAGCGGAACCCGCCAGTTCGGATACTCGTCGACGGTGCCCGGCTGGTTCTGGCTGCGACGCTCACCGGTCGCATCTGCCAACGAAACGCCGAGCAGCGCAGACGGACTCGCCGCGATCAGCCGGTGCAGCGCCTCGACCTGGCGATCGACGTCGGTCTCGCCCTCGTCGAGCAGACCCCGTTCGACCGCGAGCGCCAGAACCGAGTCGCGTTCGGCCGCCGCATCGGCGAGTTCGGCGTCGAGGTCGCCCTCGAGCAGACCGAGCTCCGACCGCAGCCGGATGTGGTCGCCCGCCAGATATCCCGCCGTGGGCGCGAGGTCGTGCGTGGTCACCGAGGTCAGGCACAGGGAACGGTAGGTCTCCGGCCCACGCGGAGCGTCCTCGTCGCGTTCGAACCACAGGATCGACGTCCCGGCGATGCCGCGCTCGGCAAGATACTCCTGCACCCACTCCTCGAAGACCCCGAGGTCCTCACCCACGACCACGGCGCCGGCGCGATGCGCCTCGAGCGTGAGGATGCCGACGAGTGCCTCGTGGTCGCTGCGGACGTACGCGCCGTCGGCCGGCGACATTCCCTCCGGCACCCACCAGGTGCGGAACAGTCCCAGGATGTGATCGGCCCGGACACCACCCGCGTGCCGCAATGCCGAGCGCACCACATCGCGGAAGGGGATGTATCCCAGCTCCGCGAGGCGATCCGGTCGCCACGGCGGTTGATTCCAGTTCTGGCCGTTGCGGTTGAAGTCGTCGGCGGGGGCGCCCACTGTGACGCCCGACGCCAGCGCGTCGCCCAGCGTCCAGGCGTCGGCGCCGTGCGGACCGACACCCACCGCGAGGTCGTGCACGATACCGATATCGGAACCTGCTGCGAGCGAAGCGGTTTGGGCGTTCGCGAGCTGCTCGTCGCACAACCACTGCAGCCACCGGTGGAAGTCGATGCGCGAGGCGAGCCGCTCGCGCAACCGGGTGACCTTCGGGTGGTCGGGGCTCGGAGCGCGCGACGCCCACCGGTCGGCGCGGTCGCCGAACTTCTCGTACAGCGCGCACCACAGCGCGAAGTCGTCGAGCGCCTGCCCGCCCTCGGCGCAGAACGCCTCGTACCGTGCGCGGCGGGCCGGGCCGAGCGGCACCCGGTACACGCGCTCGAGGACGTCGAGTTTCGCGCGGAAAGTCGCGTCCCGGTCGAGACGCCGCGCCTTCCGGTTCGCCTTGGCCGCGCGCTGCGCGAGCTCGTCGAGTTCCTTGCGGTGTTTCGCCGGGAGATAGGCGGTCTCCGGGATGTCCTCGATCCGCAGATACAGCGGGTCGACGAAACGCCGCGACGACGGCAGATAGGGCGACGGTTCGTGCGGGGGCACCGGCTCGGCCGCGTGCACGGGGTTGATCAGGACGAAGTTGCCGCCGTAACCGGCTGTGATCGCCGCCAGATCGGCCAGGTCGGCGAAATCGCCGATGCCCCAGGACCGGCGGCTGCGAACCGAATAGATCTGGGCGGCAAGGCCCCAACGCTTCTTCTCGAGCAGTCGGTCGGCGGTCGACAACCGGCGCGGGGTCACGACCAGGACCGCGGTGGTCTCGATGTCGTTGCTGCGGGCGTGCACGACATGCCAGCCGAGGGACAGCCGCGGAACGGCGAAGGTCGCGCGGCCCACGAGCCGGCCGTCGACGGTACGCGGGTCCACCCACACGTCGAGCTGCTCGACATCGACCTCCGCCCCGTCCTCGGCGACGACCCACACCGACACCGGGTCGCCGTGCGGTACGTGCACCGGGAACGTCCGGTCGTCGCCCTCGACGACCACGAGCGCGGGCGGGAGCATGCAGCGCCACGGGCGGTCGTCGAAGTCGGCGAGCGATGCCACGACCTCGTCGTCCGTCCCGGCCGGGACGTCGAGCGCGGCGAGTACGCGCCGCAATGTCTCGTCGGAGACATCGTGGTCGCGTCCACCCCACCCTGTGTAGGTGGTGGTGATGCCGTGCTTTCCGGCCAGTTCGCGCAGCTTCGCCGAGGACGTCACGGTCCTGAATCATGCCAGCAAAACGACTCGGGGGCAGCGCGCGGAACATATGGTCGACAGGGTGACCGCTCTCGACATCGCGCACGGCGACATCACCACCATCGCGGTGGATGCGATCGTCAACGCCGCGAACTCCTCCCTGCTCGGAGGCGGCGGAGTGGACGGTGCGATCCACCGGGCGGGCGGCCCGGAGATCCTCGCGGCCTGCCGCGAACTCCGCGCGACCTCGCTACCCGACGGGCTCGAACCGGGCCGTGCGGTGGCGACTCCTGCGGGTCGCCTCCCGGCGCGGTGGGTGATCCATACCGTGGGCCCGGTGTGGTCGGCGCACGAGGACCGATCCGGGATCCTGCGTTCGGCGTACCGCAACAGTCTGCTCGTCGCGCAGGACCTCGGCGCCCGGACGGTGTCGTTCCCGCTCGTCTCGGCAGGTATCTACGGCTGGCCGCTCGACGACGCCGCCCTGCAGGCCGTCACCACGATCCGGGAGGCACAGACGGACGTGGAGACCGTCGTGCTCGTCGGCTTCGGCGACGTCGCCGTCGACGCGCTCCGTCGCGCCGTCTCCCAGACGTGAGCAGCCCGGTCGGGACCGGTTCAGGAGTAGTCGCCGAAACCGTCGAAGAGGGTCGGTTCGTCGGGGTTGTCGAACAGGGCGGGCTGCTCGGGCGCCGCCTCGCGGCCGGCGCTCGACTTCGACGCGCGTGATCCGGCCGAGTCGGTGCCCTCGCCCTGTTCGAGGAACTGCAGGGCCTCCGCGAGCGAGCGGCTCGTCGCCTCCCATTCGAGTGCCCGCGCCCGTGCCTCGCGTGCGCCGTCGGTGTTGAGCGCCGCCTCGCGGGTCTGCGACTCGCCGTCCCACCACACCTGCAGTTCGGTGCTGATGGTGAGGAACCGCCGCAACTGCTCGGGATTGCGATCGCCGATCGCCGCGACCGTGCTCGCGGCGACATCGGTCGCGCCGTCGAGATGGAAGTCGCGCACCGCGAGCAGGGCCACCGGCAGATCGTCCTCGGCGTCGGGCAACTGCGAGATGTCGCCCCAGGGCGGATCGGCCGCACCACCCGGCGCCCCGTCGAATCCCTGATCGCGCAGCAGCGAGCCACCGATGTGGGTGGCGAACGAGCCGTCGACGGTGTCGAGGAACTGCGTGATGGTCTCGAGCGACCCGAGCAGGTGCGCCGGAGCGAACGGTGAGGCCGGAACGTGGTCGACGATCGCGAGACGGTCGTCGACCAGGACGAACTTCAGGTGCGGCCACCGGCGGTTGAGGTCGACGCAGATCTCGGCGGCCCGCGTGCGTCCGGTGATGGAATGGACGATCGGCGCGAACAGGTCGACGGTGCCGCCACCGGGGCCGACACCGACGAACACCAGCACCCCGGCAATCCGCAGGACGAGATCGCCGTCCTCGTCCCAGGCGGGCAGATCGTCGATCCGCTCGTGCAGGGTGGATTCGATCAGCTCGCGCACGTGGTCGTCGCCGGTGGGGACGACCGCGAGCGGCATCTCCGGGGTCTGCGTGCGACCGGCCTGAGGCGTCTCGGGCACGAGGAACGAGGTGAGTTCGGCAACCGAGCGCTCCGTTCCGAACGTCTCGGCACGCAGGAAGAGTGGATGGGGAACGCCCCACACCGAGCGCAGGGCGCGCACGGCGATCACGGCGAGCTGATCGGCCCAGCTGCCCGGACGATCGATCCAGAACGCCGGGGATCCGCCGTCCTCCGGATCGTCCGGTCCGCGGGAGGGAGCCTGCAGCCCGAGATCGAGGAGCATCTGCTCGTCGACCGGGGTGAGGTGCCGGTCGGGGGCGAGGTGGGCGTTGGACGGGACCTCGCAGCGGACCAGCCGGTCTCCCCATGCGTAGAACTGCACGCACGGCCCGGCCGGGCCGCCGGCCTCGTCGGTGAAGGGTTCGAGGACCAGGCCGTCGCCGTCGCTCATGGCCGCGACATGGTCGGCCAGGCGCGTGCGGAACTCGCGCCAGGCCGCATCGACGTCCTGGTCGAACCGGGTCTGCGCGTCGGCCATGATCGGACCCCCTTCTCTGTGCGGTCGAGCCGAGAGAAAGACTAGTCGCCGGCACCGACAGGCCTTCCTCCGCTCGGTCGCACGAGCGACGGCTCTCCGGAGCGCACGGTTCTCGACCGCCGACGGCCCGCCGGAGTGTTCCGATCCCGGCGAGCGAAACCGTGTCGATCCGTCCGGAGGTGTTCGATCATCGACGCATGATCGACGCCATCATCCGTCTCGTCCGGACGCTGCCGGCCCGCATCCCCGCAGTACGGTCGGCGGATCCGTTCGTGGGGATCGCCGCCGTATCGGCCGGGACGGCCGAATGCACCGTAGATGCCGTGGCGGACTACGCGATCCGCGTGTCGATATGACCCTGCTGGGTGGGGCAGGGTCGAGGGCGGCGACGTCGGGAGAGCAGGTTCACCGCAGTTCACGCACGAAGCGGCCGATCTCGGCGATCGCGCGGCCGCTCTCCGGGACGACCCCCGCCGCGGCCTGGAAGACGTGCACCTGTTTCTCCCACACCTGGAGTTCGGCGGAGACCCCGGCGAGTTGCAGTCGCCGGGCCATCAGCTCGGCGTCGACGTAGGTCATCTCCTCGGATCCGGTCTGGATGAGTGCGGGAGGCATCTCCGACAGATCGAGATCGACGGGGGAGGCGACCGGTTCGGCACCTTCGCCACCGAGACGTTCGGCGCGTTCGACGAGGGTGGACAGCACAGCGACGGCGCGTCGCGGGAAGACTGCACACCGGTGCGAGTTGGGATGGTCGAGTTTGCCCCGCGGGTCGAGATCGGTCAGGGGTGACAGCGCGACGGTGCCGGCCGGGCGGCCGATGCCGAGTCGTACGGCTTCGTGGGCGACGGCGAAGGTGAGGAAGCCGCCCGCGGAGTCCCCGGCGATCACGACACGCTCGACCGGATAGCCGTGTGCCACGAGCCAACGCAATCCGTCGAGTCCGTCCTCGACCGCGCGCCGGATCGGATGGCGCGGCAGCATGCGGTAACCGACCGCCAGGACCGGCGCGCCGGTGGCGGCGGAGATGCGGGAGACCAGATGGCGGTGCGTGGTGAGGCCGCAGCACAGGAACGCGCCACCGTGCAGGTACAGGACGGCGGTACCGCGGATGCCGCCCCGGGCGGCGGTGCCGTCCATACCGGCCCGGGCGGCGGTGCCGTCCGTACAGCCCTGGGCCGGGGGTGCGGCACCCGGCGCCCACAGCAGTTCCGCCGGGCACGTCGGGAGATCGACCCGCCGGCGGTGCGTACCGGGCACCGGCACGAGCGGGAACGCGAGGTGATCGATCATCGACGCCGGCCAGGGGAGGGTCGGGGCGTACGACCACGCCTCGATGAACGGCCGCACGGTACGACGCACGGAGAAGGACAGGGCACGGGACTGAGTGCTCACCCCCGCGAACTCGCGCGTCGTGGCGCTGTGCGCGGGCAGAGGGAGCAACTCGGTGCGAGCGATACTCACGACCGGCACCTCCTCGGTCTGCCCGGAGTCGTGGTCGGACCCGGTCGGGGTGGCTGCACGGACTTCGGATTTACGAGGATACGCCCGTTCATCCAGGTCGCGAGGGTTCGCGGAGCAATCGTTGTGGTCCTGGTCTCAGGGTGATGATTCCGGGTGAAGGCGGGTTCTCGGCGATGTACCTTCTGTCAGGTACCGGCAGTGCAAAAAGTTTTCCGGACCTTCTACACATTCCGTACTTTTCGGGCCACACTGACTGTATGTTTCGACTGCGGCGCGCGGCCCGGCGTCGCTCCTGGGGGACGAACGAAGGCGAGATGTTGCGTAAATTCGACGTTGCAAGCATGAGTGCCGACGAGATCACCGCGGAGGACCTGCCCCGGATGGTGGCGGACGCCGCGGCATGCGAGCCCGACCGGATCGCCGTGGCGCACGGCGTGGACACCACCACCTACGCCCGCCTGCACGACGAGGTCGTCAAGCTCGATGCGGCCATGGGGATCCTGCTCGGACAGGCCTCGCTCGTGCCCATCGCACTCGCAACCGTCTTCCCGGCACTGGCCGACTCGGCGCGCGACGACCTGCGTGACGTGCTCGACGCACTCGTCATCGACCTCGTCGACTGCGTGGCCCCCGAACCTCTCTCCGCAGCCGGCTGACGAACCGCCCGGCATCCACCATCATCGGATGGGTAGGTCGACGAACGAAGTGATCGGTGCTCGCACGGCAGTACCGGTTCGGGTGGGAGGTCACGTGGAGGACGACACGCTCACCGTTGCCTGCAAGTACGGAGAGGTCCGCGGATATCGCGACGGCGACGTCTACGCCTGGAAGGGCATCCCGTACGCGGCCCCGACCGGTTCTCGGCGGTTCCGGTCGCCATTACCGCCGGAACCGTGGGACGGCGTCCTCGACGGCGCGCGGTTCGGGCCGATCGCTCCGCAGAGTCGACAGAGCCCGATCGGGATCGACCCCGAGATGACGTTGAGCGAGGACTGTCTCTCGCTCAACATCTGGGCGCCGCCGCCCGACGGCCGCCGCCCCGTCATGGTCTGGATCCACGGTGGCGCCTACATACTCGGATACTCCGGTCAGAAGATCTACGACGGCCGAATCCTGTGCGAGAGCGGCGATGTCGTGGTGGTCACGATCAACTACCGGCTCGGCGCGCTCGGTTTCCTCGACCTGTCGTCGTTCTCCACATCCGAGGTCACCTTCGAATCCAATGTCGGTCTCCGGGACCAGATCGCCGCCCTCGAATGGGTGCGCGACTGCATCGCCGACTTCGGTGGCGATCCGGACTGCGTGACGCTCTTCGGTGAATCGTCGGGTGCGGGGTCGATCACCACGCTCATGACGGTTCCGAAGGCCGAGGGTCTCTTCCATCGCGCGATCGCCCAGTCGCCGCCCGCCACCTCGGTGTACGGCAGCGAACGTGCCGCGACGGTCGCGCAGCGCTTCCTCGAGATCCTCGACCTACCGCCGTCCCGGGCCGCCGAACTGCTCACGATGTCGACCGACAGGCTGGTCGAGGCGTCGGAAGTGCTCGTCGCCGAGACCCCGACGAAGGTGCCGGGAACGCTCGCCATGGCCCCGGTCGTAGACCGCGACCTGGTGCCGAAGTATCCGGTCGCGGCCTTCCAGAAGGGGCTGTCGCACCGGATCCCGCTGATCATCGGCTCGAACAAGGACGAGCCGTCGATCTTCCGCTTCATGAAGTCGCCGTTGATGCCCGTGAACGACACGGCCGTGCAGGCGATGTTCGCGGCGCTGGCCGACGACCGGACGGATCTGCCTCCCGAGCGTCTCGCCGAGATCGTCGCGGCGTATCCCGACCTGCCCAAGGCCGCCGGGGCGATGGCACTCTCGCGCGATGCCGGTTTCCGCATGCCGGTGCTGTGGGTCGCCGAAGCACACAGCGCGCATTCGCCGACCTGGGTGTACCGCTTCGACCACGCCACCCCGATGCTCAAGGCCGCGCGGATCGGTGCCGGGCACGCAACCGAATTGCCGTACGTCTTCGGTCATTTCGGCACCCTCGGCCGGGATCCGACCTTCTGGCTCGGTGGTCGCAAGGCCGCCGGTGAGGTCTCCGGGCGTGTGCAGCGGCGCTGGCTCGCGTTCGCGCACCACGGTGTGCCGGCGGCACTGGACGGCTCGAAGCACTGGCCGCAGTACGAGGTGGAGGAACGCTCGACCCTGCTCATCGACTCCACCGACAGAGTCGAGTCGGATCCGGACGGCGAGATGCGCCGGGTCTGGGGCAGCCAGGTCATGGCCTTCACCTGAGCGCACCCGCAAGCACCTGGGGCACATCGACAAGCACCGACGACACGCGTTCGGATGGCACAAACAGTGCGTTGATCGGGTTGAACACGTGTGCAACGCTTGAAACGTGCGTTCAACCGCCGCCGGTGACGACCTCACCACCCGTGCCCGGATCCGCGACGCTGCCATCCGGTGCATCGCCGCGTACGGCGTCGGCGTGCCATTGCGCACCATCGCCGCCGAGTGCGGCGTCAGCGCCTCGCTGATCGTGCACCATTTCGGATCCCGCGCCGGATTGAAGGAACACTGCGACCGGTACGTGCTCGACGGGATCCGGCAGGCGAAGAGTGCCGTCCTCGACCCCCGGCTCGGGTCGGATGCTCTGCACGATCAGATGGAACACATCGAGACCTACGCGACCACGGTCGCATATCTCTTCCGCACCCTCCGAGCCGGCGGTGCCGCCGCCGCCGACTTCCTCGACCGACTCGTCGCCGACACCGAGGCCTATCTCGAGGAGGCGGTGGCCGCCGGAACCGTGCAGCCGAGCCGGTTCCCGTCCGAACGAGCACGCGCCCTCATCTCGTTCAGCGTCGGCGCCGTGCTCATGGACCTTCCCGGTCCCGACGAGTACCTCGATCTCGAGACGTTTCCTGCCAGGCTGCGTTCCTACACCGAACGCCTCATGCTGCCGATGCTCGAGCTCTACACCGAGCCGTTGCTGACGGACTCGACCCTTCTCGACGCCTATCTGGCAGTGCGCGAGGCACCCCCCGACTCCTGACGGAGGAAAGATGGACACCCAGATCATCGAAATCCGCGACGTCGTCAAGACATTCGGAACCACGAGAGCCCTCGACGGGTTCTCGATGACCGTCGAACGCGGTACCGTCGCCGGATTCCTCGGACCGAACGGCGCCGGCAAATCCACGGCGATCCGGGTGCTGCTCGGAATGCTGCGTGCCGATTCCGGCACCGCCCGTGTCCTCGGACTCGACCCGTGGACCGACGCCGTCGCGATCCACCGCCGGCTCGCGTACGTGCCCGGCGACACGAACCTGTGGCCCACCCTCACCGGGGGCGAGATCATCGACGTCCTCACCCGCATCCGCGGGGGAGAGGTCCGCACGCGCCGACGCGCCGAACTCCTCGAGCGGTTCGAACTCGACCCGACGAAGAAGGCCCGCACCTATTCGAAGGGCAACCGGCAGAAGGTCGCACTCGTCGCCGCACTCGCATCGGACGCCGAGCTCTACCTGCTCGACGAACCCACCTCGGGTCTCGACCCGCTCATGGAGGCGGTGTTCACGGACGAGGTGCGAGGGCTCCGTGACCGCGGCGCGACCGTGCTGCTGTCCAGCCACATCCTCGCCGAGGTCGAGAAGCTCTGCGACACGGTGACGATCATCCGTGCAGGACGCGATGTCGAGACCGGCACCCTCGCGCAACTGCGGCACCTGACACGCTCGTCCGTGCGGGCCACCACGAGCGCCCCTGCCGAGCATCTGGCCGGTCTCTCCGGGGTCCACGACCTCTACGCCGACGACGGCCGGCTCGCGTTCGACGTCGACAACACCGCCCTCGCACCGGTCCTGCAGGAACTCGCCGGACTCGGCGTCGAGAACCTCACCATCACGCCCCCGTCGCTCGAAGAGTTGTTCATGCGGCACTACGGCGACACCTTCGACACCGGTGACGGGAACGGTGCCGGTGCCGTGGAGGAGGTGTCCTCACGATGACCACGACGACACCGACAGCAGTACCGACCCCCAGCGGTACCTCCGCGACGTCCGCGGCACCGTTCACCGGGCTCGGCACCCTGCTGCGGCTCTACCTGCGGTTGGACCGCGTGCGCATCACTGTCTGGACCCTCGCGCTCGCCTTCACGGTGTGGTCGACCGTCCTCAGCCTGGCCGCGGTCTATCCCGACGAGGCCTCCCGGCAGGCCCGCGCGGCCCTGCTGGAGAATCCGGCAGCCGTGCTCATGACGGGACCGGCCTACGGGATCGACAACTACACGCTCGGGGCGATGACCGCGAACGAACTGAGCCTGACCGTCTTCGTCGCCACCGCGATCATGAGCATCCTGCTCGTCGTGCGGCACACCCGGGCGCAGGAGGAATCCGGCCGGCTCGAACTCCTGCGGGCCCTCCCCGTCGGGGCCTACGCTCCGCCGGCGGCCGCCCTGATGCTGGTCTCGGTCGCGAACCTCGTCGTAGGCACGGGCATCACCGTCGCGCTCATCGCCGGCGGGCTCGATGTCGTCGGCTCGGTCGCCTTCGGTGTGGCCTCCGCCGTCACCGGGGTGCTCTTCGGTGCGGTCGCCGCGGTGACCGCCCAGTTCGGCGAGCATTCCCGCTCGGCCACGGGCACGGCGCTCGCCGTGCTCGCCGCGGCCTTCTTCGTCCGCGGGGCGGGCGACATCATCGAGGCCACCGGGTCGTGGCTGTCGTGGCTCTCGCCGATCGCCTGGGCCCAGCAGACCCGGCTCTACGTCGACGAGCGGTGGTGGCCGTTGCTGTTGTCCGTCGCCACGACGGTCGTGCTGCTCACCGTCGCCGTTGCACTGTCGCGGCGCCGCGACCTCGGAGCCGGTCTACGGGCACCGAAACCCGGACCCGCCGAAGCAGATTCCGCGTTGCTCGGTCCGGTCGGCCTGATCCGTCGCCTGCTGCGTGGAGCGTTCGTGGGCTGGTTGACGGGACTGGTGCTGTTCGGTGTCGCGATGGGCGCCCTGGCGAGCTCCGTCGAGGACCTCATCGACGAGATGCCGCAGGTGCTGGACATGGTCGGCGTGGACCCCGACGCCCTCACCGCCTCCTTCGCCGGGATGATGTTGATGTTCCTCGCCCTCGGCGCCACCGCCTTCGGTGTGTCCGCCGTGATGCGGATGCGCAGCGAGGAGGACGGCGGACGGTCCGGTCTGGTGATCGTCACCGGAACCGGGCGCAGCGCATGGCTGTTCGCGGCGCTCGCCGTGATCGTCGTCCAGCTGGTCGTGGCGCTGCTCGTCTCCGGTGCTGCGACCGGACTGGGGGTCGCACTCGCGGTGGGCGACTGGGGATGGGTGCCGCGGATGATTGCGGCGTCCCTGGTCTACGTCCCGGCGGCGATCCTCGTGGTCGCCGTGGCGTTCGCGCTGCTGGGCTGCGTGCCGCGCGCGACCGGGCTGGTGTGGGTGCTGGTGGTGTGGACGGTGTTCGTCGCGTGGCTCGGCGAGATGCTCGACCTCCCCGACGAACTCGTCGCACTGTCGCCGTTCTCGCATGTCCCGCTGGTGCCCGCAGAGGGGGTGACGGCGATGCCGCTGATCGTCCAGGCGGTCGCAGCGGTACTGCTCGTCGCAGCGGCGGTCGTCGGATTCCACCGCCGCGACGTGCAGGTGTGACGGATCAGTTGCGGTATTCGGGATGTTCGGAGACGAACTTCTCGACGTACGAGCAGGACGTACCGATCTTCAGTCCCTGCTTCTTGGTCTCGTCGAGGGCGTGCTTCACCACGATCCCGGCGAGACCCTTACCGCGGAACTGCGGGTCGGTGACGGTGTGGTCGAAGTCCCGCAGGTCGCCGTGCTGCGTGTAGTCGGCGTAGGCCGCGAGGGCGTCGCCGAGATAGAGCGCGAAGCGGGCCTTGTCGGCGTCGTGCTCGATCCGGGGTTCGGTGCCGTCGATGTTCTGCGTCATGATTTCACCGTACTCGGAGCGTGCCCCGGAGGAGTGTCGACGACGATCGCGTCGTCGTCGGTCAACGCGACGTGTTCGACGCCGTGTTCGCGCAGATATCGCAGGGTCCGCTGTATCCCGTCGTCGCCCAGCAGCGAGTCGCCGGCGTGCGGCACGATCGCGTGCCCGACCCAGCCGAGTCCGTCCCACACCACCGGGACACCGCAGGTCGCGGCGACCTCGTCGGGGTCGTCGGAGAACTCGATGCCGCGCAGCGACGGTGTCGCGACGCAGGCCCCGGCGCTGTATCCCCCGTACACGAGGCGGTTGCTGTGCACCAGCTCGGTGAGCACGGCGTCGCCTCCGCTGCGCGCCAATTGCGCTCGCAGGACGAAGGTGTTGCCGCCGCGTACCCACACGGAGGTGAAGCCCGACAGACGCTGCCGCAGCGAGTCGGGATCGTCGAGGTGATCGCGCAGATCCACCTCCTCCGGCTCGAAGCCGAGCGACCGCAGCGGGCCCATCTCGCTCGTGACCGCCGCCGCGCGGGCCGAGGCCGGCCACGCGTCGGCAGCGTTCGCGATCACCGCGATCCGGCCCGGCACCCCCAGACGGACGAAGGCGTCCGGGTCGGTGCCGAACCGGTAGGAGGACAGGAACAGCCGCACGACGTCAGATCGTGAACGCGAGGTTGTCGACGATGCGGCGTCCGACCTCGGTGTCGTCGCCGAGGGAGATCTCGTCGATCCGGTCCTCGGCGCGCACGCGTCCACCGGCGAGCCGGACGAACAATCCGGAGTCCATCGCGATCGTCGACGTAGCCGGTTCGGACAGGGCCGCGACCTCGGTGGCCCGTCCGTGCACCTCGACGTGGACGGTGCGCGCGAGGGGACCGGAGAGCTCGATCGTGATGCGTGCTCCCTCGGGGGCCTTGCCGCGCTTGCCCACGATGAACGGAACCGCGCCGAAGACCTCCGCCGATCCGAGTTCGGCACGTGGGCCGCCCTCGCTGCCCGTCCTGCCGAGCGCGTCGCAGATGTCGAGTTCGTGGAGCCAGCAGTCGAACACGCGGATCCGCATGAAGCGCCCGTAGGGCGCCGGCCCGACGGGAGTGTTCGACTGCTTCCCGAAGTCCTCCTGGGTCATCGCGCCGAGTTGCTCCGTGCGCAGGGCGACGATCTCCCGGTAGCGCTCGAGCACGTCCGCGCCGGGGACGGGACGCAGCGACTCCACCCACAGCTCGTTGAAGGCCGCGATGTCGTTGCGCACGTGGTCGAACGAGCGCACGTCGCGTTCTACGCGCGGAGTCTCGATGCCCGCGAGCATCGACTCGGTGCCGATGAGATGCGCAGTGATGTCCTTGATGGTCCATCCCGGCAGGCAGGTGGCGGTGGTCCACTCGTCCTCGGTCAGTCCCGAGAGCAGGTCGTCGAGCACGGCGAACTGCTCGAGCAGCAGCGGCCGGATCGTGTCGATCGGGAACTCGGCAGCGGAGGTGTCGGAGGTGGTGTCGGGCTGCGATGTCACTGGTGCTCCTCGGCGGTGAGACGTTCGAGACCGGCGCGGATGAGTGCCGCAGTGGTCTCGGGGTCGTGGGGTCGACGGCGGACCAGACCGATACCCATCCGGACACGATCGCCGTCCCAGCGGGGAAGGACGTGCAGATGCGTGTGGAAGACGGTCTGGAACGCTGCCCGTCCGTCGTTCAGGACGAGATTGGTTCCGTCGGTGGCGAGTTCGGAACGGGCCATCGCCCGGGCGATCCGTTGTCCGGCGCGGAAGACGGCCGCACCCGACGCCGGATCGAGGTCCTCGAGGCGTGCGGCGTGCATGCGCGGGATCACGAGGGTGTGTCCGCGCGCGATCGGCCGGATGTCGAGGAAGGCCACGACCTCGTCGTCCTCGTACACCCGTGTCGCCGGACCGCTGCCGTCGGCTATGGCGCAGAACACACAGGAACTCACCGGGTCACCTTAACGCGGTGTGTCGGTCCCGATCCTCAGCGCGTCGACGAGGGCGGGAAGACCCACGGCGGCTGTGGTGCGCCAGGCGTGGTCCACCTGATCGCTCAGATCGGTCTCGCGCGGATCGATCTGCACCACCGGCACGCCGTGACTGCGCGCGAGCGACGGCAGGCCGGCCGCCGGGTAGACGACACCCGAGGTGCCGACGACCAGCAGCAGATCCGCCTCGCGCAGGGATTCGGTCGCGGTCTCCCACGGTTCCTGCGGCAACATCTCGCCGAACCACACGACGCCCGGCCGCCCGTCGCCTCCGCATGCGGGGCACGACGGCGGAGCGAGACGGGCGACGGGATCCTCCGGCGGGTCGGGGAGGTCGACGGCACGCTTGCACCGGCTGCACCGCGGGGCGAACAGACTCCCGTGCAGATGGGTGACCTCGGTGCTTCCGGCCCGCTCGTGGAGGTCGTCGACGTTCTGCGTCACGATCTGCACGTGGGCCGCCCGTGCCCAGTCGGCGAGGGCCCGGTGTCCGGCATTGGGTTGCACCCGCCGGACGAGCGCGACCCGCCACTGGTACCAGGCCCAGACCGTCGCGGGATCGTCCGCCCACGCCTCCGGTGTGGCGAGCGCGGTGGCGTCGAAGTTCTCCCACAGTCCGGTCTGCGCGTCGCGGAAGGTGGGGACACCGCTCTCGGCGGACATCCCGGCGCCGGTGAGGACGGCGACGCGCCGGGCCGAGCGGGCGAGGTCGAGGACGGGTTCCGGCACGTTCATGAGGCCAGGTTAGGTGCTCGGGTCAGGAGGGACCCGGGGTCGGGTGCTCCCTGCCGCATCGCGGGCACGGCTCCTCCTCGGACGTGATCATCGCCCCGCAGTCGGGGCAGAGGAGATGGAGCCAGCAGACCGGGTCGCCGCCGAGGTCCTCGGTGCTGTCGTTCGCGGGGTCCTTCCGAGGTTCGTGTGTCACGGACGCCCCTCTACGCCGACTGCCGGACGAGCGCAAAGGTCGGGTCCGGCGACCGGTCATCTGAATCGATTCCGACGTGTTCTGAATCGGTACACACCGTCGTTCGGTACACGCGGAACGAATCCGTTTGCACACCGCCTTCTTTCGCATCGGAGGCCGTTCCCCGGGCCGTTTCCGGGACCGATTCCGATCGTCCTACACGGTCTTGCTCACCGGAGGAAGATGGCATTTGTGAGGTGAGCTGCCTCACAAACTTGCGCCATCTTGCTGTTCGGACTCGATTCAGATGATCCGACCAGGTTGCGAGGTCACGGGAGGGCACGGTAGGTCTGCTTAAGCCTTTCAGTGCATGACAGGCCGTCACATGGCCTTCGATAACGCATCTTTCGCCGCCGATCGCGGCACGACGCGCACTTTCATCGACGCAGGAGTCAAGAATTGAGTACCGAAGGATCGAACACGGGGAGCGGAGCGCACCGCCGTCCGACCGTCGGCGTGGTTCGTGAGACGAACGACGGGGAACGGCGGGTCGCGCTCGTACCGAAGATCGTGCCCTCCTTGATCGGCAAGGGGCTCGACGTCGTCGTCGAGTCCGGTGCCGGCCAGGGCGCGCTCATTCCGGATGCGGCCTACAAGGAGGCCGGCGCAACCGTCGGCGACGCCTGGTCCGCCGACATCGTCGTCAAGGTCGCTCCGCCGAGCGACGCCGAGATCGCCCACCTGAAGTCCGGCCAGCGACTGATCGGCTTCCTCGCCCCGCGCAACGCCGACAACCAGATCGGTGCCCTGACGCAGGCCGGAGTCGAGGCGTACGCCGTCGAGGCCATTCCGCGTATCTCCCGCGCGCAGGTCATGGATGCCCTGTCGTCGCAGGCGAACGTCGCCGGATACAAGGCCGTGCTGGTCGCGGCGAGCGAATCCACCCGCTTCTTCCCGATGCTCACCACCGCCGCCGGCACCGTGAAGCCGGCGACCGTGCTGGTGCTCGGTGTGGGCGTCGCGGGTCTGCAGGCGCTGGCCACGGCGAAGCGTCTCGGTGGCCGCACCACCGGTTACGACGTGCGTCCCGAGGTCGCCGACCAGGTCCGGTCGGTCGGTGCCCAGTGGCTCGACCTCGGCATCGACGCCGCGGGTGAGGGCGGCTACGCACGCGAGCTCACCGAGGCCGAGCGGGCCCAGCAGCAGCAGGCGCTCGAAGACGCCATCAAGGGCTTCGACGTCGTCATCACCACCGCGCTCGTGCCGGGCCGCCCGGCGCCGCGCCTGGTGACCGCCGCCGCCGTCGAGGGGATGAAGCCGGGTTCGGTGATCGTCGACCTCGCCGGCGAGACCGGTGGCAACTGCGAACTCACCGAGCCCGGGCAGACCGTCGTCAAGCACGACGTCACCATCTGCTCGCCGCTCAACCTGCCCGCGACGATGCCGGAGCATGCCTCCGAGCTCTACTCGAAGAACGTGTACGCGCTGATCGAGCTCCTGCTCGACGAGTCCGGTGCCCTGGCCCCGGACTTCTCGGACGAGATCCTCGAAGCCGCCTGCGTGACGCGTTCGAAGGAGAACTCCTAGATGTACAACGAACTACTCGCGAACATCGCGATTCTGGTCCTGGCCGGATTCGTCGGTTTCGCCGTCATCTCCAAGGTGCCGAACACGCTGCACACGCCGCTGATGTCGGGCACCAACGCGATCCACGGCATCGTCGTGCTCGGCGCTCTCGTCGTGCTCGGTCATCTCCCCGGTGATGCCCACTGGGGCATCAAGATCATCCTGTTCGTCGCTCTGGTCTTCGGCACCCTGAACGTCGTCGGTGGCTTCGTCGTCACCGACCGCATGCTCGGGATGTTCAAGCAGCGCAAGGACTCCCCGGCTGCACAGAAGAAGGGGGCTGACGCCTGATGGGCTACCTCGTCTCGGTCCTGTACATCATCGCGTTCGCGATGTTCATCTACGGTCTGTCGGGTCTGACGGGCCCGAAGACCGCAGTCCGCGGCAACTACATCGCCGCCGTCGGTATGGTCATCGCGGTCGTCGCGGTGCTCATCGACATCCGTGAGACGGAGAACTGGGGTCTGATCATCGGCGGCCTGGCCGTCGGCATCATCCTCGGCGTCCCGCCGGCACTGAAGACCAAGATGACGGCCATGCCGCAGCTGGTCGCACTGTTCAACGGCGTCGGTGGTGGCACCGTCGCACTCATCGCGTGGGCAGAATATCTCGAGTCCATCAGCTTCACGACGCTGGACGACGACCCGACCGTGGTCATGATCGTCGGTTCGCTGTTCGCCGCGATCATCGGCTCGATCTCGTTCTGGGGTTCGCTCGTCGCCTTCGCGAAGCTGCAGGAACTGCTGAACAAGAACCTCGAGAAGAAGCTCGTCGCGTCGGCGAAGCTGTTCCAGCTGGCCAACATCGTGCTCGTCCTCGCGTCGATCGCCATCGCCGTCTACATCGGCATCAGCGCCGACGGTGAGCCGCTGGCCTCGTGGTGGATCCTGGCGCTGCTCGTCGCCGCCGGCCTGATGGGTCTGTTCGTCGTGCTGCCGATCGGTGGCGCCGACATGCCCGTCGTCATCTCGTTGCTCAACGCCCTGACGGGTCTGTCGGCCGCGGCCGCCGGTCTTGCGCTGAACAACCAGGCCATGATCGTCGCGGGCATGATCGTCGGTGCTTCGGGCACCATCCTGACCAACCTCATGGCCAAGGCCATGAACCGGTCGATCCCCGCGATCGTCTTCGGCGCCTTCGGTGGCGGCGAGGCGGCCGGCGGTGTGGCGTCGGCGTCGGGTGGCACGGTCAAGGCCACCTCGGCCTCGGACGCCGCCATCCAGATGGCGTACGCCAACCAGGTCATCGTCGTCCCCGGTTACGGTCTGGCCGTCGCCCAGGCGCAGCACGCCGTCAAGGAGATGGCCGCGCTGCTCGAGGACCGCGGTGTCGAGGTCAAGTACGCGATCCACCCGGTCGCCGGTCGTATGCCCGGCCACATGAACGTCCTGCTTGCCGAGGCCGACGTCGAGTACGACGCGATGAAGGAGATGGACGACATCAACGGCGAGTTCAACCGCACCGATGTCACCATCGTCATCGGCGCGAACGACGTCACCAACCCGGCTGCCCGCCTGGACTCGTCGAGCCCGATCTACGGCATGCCGATCCTCAACGTCGACCAGTCGAAGTCGGTCATCGTGCTCAAGCGCTCGATGAGCTCCGGTTACGCCGGTATCGACAACCCGCTGTTCACCGCCGACAACACGTCGATGCTGTTCGGTGACGCGAAGAAGATGGTCTCGGAGGTCACCGAGGAACTGAAGGCCCTGTAGGCCTTCCGGACCTGTCGCTGCTCCGTCACGGCGCCCACGCGGATCACCGCGTGGGCGCCGTCGGCGTCGGGGCGGCCGCGCTCACCTATTTGTCGGCGAGGAGCATGGGCACGGGATCGCCCAGGAACGCACCGATCGTCGCGAGTGCCCGTCCTGCCTGCTCCCCATCGACGAGCCGATGGTCGAACGACAGCGACAGCGTGACCACCTTCCGGATCGCGAGAGCACCGTCCACGACCCACGGGCGGTCGGAGATCGCGCCGACGGCGAGGATCGCCGACTCGCCGGGATTGAGGATCGGTGTTCCCCCGTCCACGCCGAACACTCCGACGTTCGTCACCGAGACCGTCGAACCCGTCAGCTCGGACGGCGTGGAGCGGCCCGTCCGCGCACGGTCGGCGACCTCGGCGATCGACCGGGCCAGGTGCGGCAACGACAGGCGCTGGGCCTCCCGGACCACGGGAACCTTCAGGCCGTCCGAGGTCGCGGTGGCGATCCCGAGATGCACGTCGTGGTGGAGCACGATCTCACCCGTGTCGTCGTCCCAGTGCGCGTTGAGCGACGGTTCGTCGGCGATCGCGTGCACCAGCGCGCGGGAGACGATGCTCAGCGCCGTCGGACGGACACCCTCGAAGGCCGGCGACGCGCGCAGGGTCGACACCAGATCGACGGTGGCGGTCGCGTCGCACGTGAGGAAGACACTGGCGTGCGGGGCGGTGAAGGCGCTGTGGGAGACGGCCTCGGCGGTCCGCTTGCGCACCCCTCCGACGGGTATACGCGTGATCCGCTCGGGGGACGGCTCAGGGGCTGTCTCTTATACACATCTGACGCTGCCGACGAAGGCGTAG
>NZ_NERM01000016.1:0-116224 GCF_002215235.1 Rhodococcus sp. BUPNP1 | reverse complement strand
CACCCGGATCCGGCTCGTCCGATCCGCGATCGCACCGATGAGCAGCGGCGGAGCACCCGACGCGATGCCCGGGACGGCATGGTGTTCGGCCACCCAGAAGCGGTGGTAACCGGCCGCCTCGGCAAGTTCGGCGCGACGCAGGGTCTGCCGCAATGCGGCAGCGTCCGGCTGCCCCTCCCGGGTCCGGGAGCGGTCCAGCAACGACAACGCCACCTGCACGGTCGTCTCAACACCACGACCGTCGCGGACCTTCCCTGCAGGTCAGGGATCTTCGGGCCCCCAGGCGCGACCGGCTGCGATCCAGTCCCCGTGGAAGTGGAGTTGCCCGTGCTCCGAGGCCTTCTGCGCCGCGGCGACACCGTGCGCATCGGCGACGTACAGCAGGAGGTTGGCAATGGCGTTTCCGACAGCGACGACCTGGTCGCGGGCATCGCTCGCTCGGATCGCCACCTCGACGAGTGCGCGCCCGGCACCGATGGCCCACGCCAGGGACTGGTGCTGGAGCTGGGTGCAGCCGGGACGACCGCAGGACAGACACAGGTCCGATACGTGATCACCCGTCGGAGTCCTCATGTCATTTCCTGCCGAAACATAAAGCCAATTATGTCCGATTTCGTTTCGGTGCCGAATGGGAGGTGCCGACGTGCTCGACAATGCCACCCCGCGCGGCAGGTCGAACTGTTCACGGCCGCGGGTTCTTCCGGGTCCACCGCGGCCGGTCGCTGCGGGTGGCCGCCGTGCAGCGACGACACGGGACGACTCCGTGCTCGCCCAGTTCCGCCAGGTACAGCGCGTCGCTCCACGGCACGTGCGGAAAGCGGTCGAGGCGGGCGCGGAAGAGTTGCACCCCGCACAGGGTCTGATTGGTGCCGGGCGTCCATGCGTGGGTGTCGCCGGACGGGTAGCGGATCCCGTCGGTATCGGTCCATCGACCCGACGCAGCGACCGCCGGGCTGGTGTGCTGAGCCATGCGTCCGGGTTCCCGCTACCGGGCGGGATTACTCGATACGGGATGCCGCGAGCATCTCCTCGATCGAGACGAACTTCAGGCGCGAGCGTCCCACCGCCGAACCGCGGGCCTTCTCCTGCTTGTCGATCTGCAGCCAGCCCCGATAGTCGATGTGCTCCGGGCGCCGCTCGGCCACCAAGGTGGCGAGCTTCTCCCGATCGGCGACCGGCTCGGGCAGCTTGCCCTCGACGAAATCGTCGAGGATCTTCTCGACCGTTTCGGCCGAGCACTGCTTGTTGGTGCCGATAACCCCGCTGGGACCACGCTTGATCCAGCCGGCGGTGTAGACACCAGGCACCGGCGCTCCGGTCTCGGCGTCGATCACCCGGCCGCAGTCGTTCGGGATGACCCCGCGCCGCTCGTCGAAGGGCAGCCCGGCCAGCGCGGTGCCGCGGTAACCGATCGAGCGCAGCACCAATCCCGCTTCGAGGGTTTCGGTCTGCCCGGTCGGGCGGGCCTCGAGACGACCGTCGACCTCGACGAGTTCGTTGCGCTCGAGCGTGATCGACTCGACCACACCGTCGCCGGAGATCTCCACCGGCGAGGCGAGGAAACGCAGCACGATCCGCTTGTTGCCCTCGGTGGGGGTGCGCTGCGCAAAGCCCTCGACCTGCCGCACCTTGAGCGCCAGGCGGGGTTCGACCTCCGGATCGTCGATCAGCGCGCGGCTGACCGGGTCGAGTTCGACCTCGACCGGGTCGACGATCACGTCGACGCCGGGCAGCGAGCCGAGCGCGAGCAGTTCCGGGTTGGTGTAGGCGGCCTGCGCCGGGCCGCGCCGGCCCACCACCACGACCTCACGGATGTTCGACGTACGCAACGCCTCGAGCGCGTGCTCGGCGATGTCGGTGTGGGCGAGATCGTCCGGGTCCATCACCAGCGCCCGCGCGACGTCCAGGGCGACATTGCCGTTGCCGATGATCACCGCGCGCTCGGCCGACAGGTCGAAGGTGCGGTCGGCGAAATCCGGATGCCCGTTGTACCAGGCGACGAACTCGGTCGCGGCGTGCGAGCCCGCGAGGTCTTCACCGGGGATGTTCAGCTTGCGGTCCCCCGCCGCGCCGACGGCGTAGATCACCGCGTGATGGTGCGCGAGCAACTCCTCGTGGGTGATGTGGGTGCCGACCTCCACATTGAAATAGCACTGGGTGTTCTTGTGGCCGATGGCACTGCGGAAGACGTCCCCGACACCCTTGGTGCTCTGATGATCGGGGGCCACACCGGCACGCACCAGCCCGTAGGGGGTGGGCAGGCGATCGAAGATGTCGACCTGCACCGCCGAATGCGTCACCAGATCCATCGCGGCATAGCACGCGGCCGGGCCGGATCCGACGATCGCGACCCGCAGGGTGCCCAGCTCGGCGGGCAGCTTGCGGCGTGTGCGCAGTTCGGGCCAGTCCGGCCCGATCGGGTATCGCCGGTAGTACTCGGCGTTGATCTCGAGATACGGCTCCTGCGCGGGGGTCAGTTCGTTGTCGGCGGCGATCGCGTCGACCGGGCACTCGTCGACGCATGCTCCGCAGTCGATGCACGTGTCCGGATCGATGTACAGCATCTCCGTCGTCGCGAAGGGGGCTTCGTCGGGCGTCGGGTGGATGCAGTTGACCGGGCAGACCTCGACACAGGAGACGTCGTTGCAACACGCCTGGGTGATTACATAAGCCACAGTTCTACCTGCCTACAGTGCCGATTCCGGACAACGAACGGCCTCAGACTAGTACACGTTCCAGTTTCGGTCGAGAACCGCGTTCTCGAAATAATATCATCGTATTTCCGACTGTCGAGACGCGTCAGATGTCCGTTTCGGTGCTGGACTCGATGCGGAAACCGATCTTGAGAGTGACCTGCGTGTGGGCCACCCGGCCGTCGTCGATGTGGCCCCGGATGTTGACCGTCTCGAACCACTCAAGATGACGCGTGGTCTCCGCTGCTCGCGCCACCGCTTTCGCGATCGCGTCGTCGACTCCCGTCGTCGACGATCCGACGACCTCGATCACCCGGTAGACATGGCTCATGGCTGAACTCCTCGAATCGGCGATACTCCGATTCGGATCGTCCCGCCCCCGAGCGACCCTCGTCCCCGGAACCACGAAAATGGCAGGAAGATTCAGGCACGACGCGCGAGCGACCGGGCGAGTTCGCCCAGACGCGCCAGACGCAGGTCCCCGAGCGGGATCGCGCCGGCACCGAGCCGGTTGGTGACGAAGGCGAGCGACAATCCGGTGTCGAGATCGGCGTACGCCCCCGAGCCACCCACTCCGTAGTGCCCGAGAGCACCGCGCGGGCGCTGGATGCTCGCGAAGATGGGCTGGTGGTAGCCGAGCCGCCACGCCATCGGCACACCGAGCACGTAGTCTCGGCTGCGCACCCGCACGCGCGACATCTCGTCGATCGTGGTGGCATCGAGGAACTTCACGCCGTCGATCGTCCCGCCGGCCGCGATCGCCCCGTACATGCGCGCGAGCGATCGGGCCGTGAACACACCGTTCCAGCCCGGCATCACCGAGTCGTGCACGGCCGGGTCGCCGACGAGCCGGTCGAAGCCGTCGGGCATCGCGGCCTCGGCGAGACCGCGGGTCGGTTCGAGTCGCGCCAGCACCGCGGCGCTCGCACCCCAGTGCAGTCCGACCGGGGCGAGTCGCGGGAACAGCTTCGCGATGCGGCCCCGCTCGTCGTGCGGCACGCGGTACCAGAAATCGGGATCGCCGAGCGGCCGGGCGATCTCCCGCTCCACGACCTCCACGAAGGGCAGACCGGTCACCCGCTGCACGAGTTCGGCGACGAGCCATCCGTAGGTGACGGCGTGATAGCCCGATCCGCGCCGACGCCGACGATCCGGCGCCGCCTGCTCGAGAGCCGCGACGGTCGCCTCGTAGTCGAGGATCCCGCGCGTCCCGGGAACCAGGCCGCGCACCCGGTGCAGGCCGGATCGGTGGGTCATGACGTCCGCGACGGTGATGCCGTCCTTGCCGTTCGCGGCGAATTCCGGCCAGTACTGCGCGACGGGCGCGAAGTAGTCGATCGCTCCGCGCTCGGCCAGACGGTGCACGACGGTCGACGCCACGCCCTTGCCGGTCGAGAACGACAACGCCATGGTGTCGCGGCTCCACCGCTTGTCGGGGGCCGACCAGCCGGACCAGATGTCGAGGACCTTCTCGCCGTGGAGATAGGCGGTGAGTGCGCCGCCGCCGTCCCGGGGGCGCTTGTACAGCGAGAAGAAGGCGTCGGCCAAGCGCAGGAATCGAGGATCGACGACCATCTCGGTGGGCGCCGCCGGACCCGGCCGGGCGTCGATCTGCCCGGGGACGTGCACCGGCGCGAACGACGCTGTCGCTCCGGCAGGTTCGAAGACTGCTCCGGTCGTCATGTGCGACAGGCTACGACGACACGGAACGTAAAGGAAGGGTTTACGTACAGCCTGTTTGTCGACGCTCCCACCGAGACGCGCCGAATCTACGGCAGGGGCGACGGCAGTGTTTGCGCGCCAGGAGTGAAGTACCGGAAGTCGCCCAGCACGACGCACCCGCGTGCGGCCTCGAGTTCGAACGCGGCCGCCGCGGTGCCCTCGCACAACACCGGATCGTCGGCGTCGCCCACATATGCCTGCGACTGCGGACCTGCGGCGACGACCGCCGTGCCGGGACTTTCGAGTACACCGAGCGCCAGGGCCTGCGCCCCCACACCGATCGCGAACAACCGTCCCGACGTGCTCTCCCCGGCGCCGACACCGCCGTCGAATCCGGCGGCCACCACCTGTGCGGCGCTGCGGGCATCTGCGAATCCCACGCCCCGCTCACCGTAACTCCACGCCTCGGCGGTGCCGTCGGTGGACGCGCCGCACGCTTCGTCGCCGTCGATCTGCACGATCTCGGCCGGGGCGCCCGGCGGTGCCGTGCACGTCGTGGCCGCGGACGCGGTCTGAGGAAGCAGGAAACCGACCCCGATGGCGGCAGCGAATGCTGCCCCGACGCCGAGAACCCGACCGGACGTCCACGAGCGAATCACGACATCGACCTTTCCGAACCTCACGCGACTGTTTTCTCGGACAGTTTATGGACTCCCGCTTCGGGAGGTCTCATAGTCGAGGTCACGACAGGGACGCGATTCCCCGAACGTTCCGGTTCACGTGTCCTTCGCCCGGTCGGTGTCGCGGGACGGTTGGACGCGTTTCGGCTCCCCCGGCATCTTCGGGTGATTCGGCGGATACGGCAGGTCGCCGAGACCGTTCGCCGCGTCCCGCTCCGCCATCTCGAGCAGGACGTCCAGCGAGTGCGCGTGCGCGTCGAGATCCGCCATCGGATCGCCGCGCTTCGCCAGCAGATCCGGCACCGTGGCGATCGTGAAGTCGTCGGGTTCGGCGTCGACCAGTTCGTCCCAGGTCAGCGGAGTCGAGACGGTCGCGATCGGGGTGCGACGGACCGAGTAGGCCGAGGCGATCGTCTTGTCGCGCGCGTTCTGGTTGTAGTCGAGGAAGAGCCGCTCTCCCCGCTCCTCCTTCCACCACGCCGTCGTCGCCCGCTCGTCGCTGCGCCGCTCGATCTCACGCATGAGCGCGATCCCGGCGCGACGGACTCCGACGAAATCCCATTCGGGCACGATCCGCAGATAGATGTGGAGCCCCCGCCCACCGGACGTCTTGGGGTATCCGGTGAGCCCCAGTTCGTCGAGGAGCGGGCGCACGACCTCCAGCGCCACGGCCCGCGCGTCGCCGAAGTCGGTTCCCGGTTGCGGGTCGAGGTCGATGCGCAGTTCGTCGGGGCGGTCGGTGTCGCCGCAGCGCACCGGCCACGGATGGAAGGTCACGCACCCGAGATTCGCCGCCCACACCACGTCGGCAGCCGAACACACACGCAGCGCATCGGCGGTGCGCCCCGACGGGAAGGTGATCTCGCAGGTCGCCACGTGGTCGGGTCGCTTGACCGGTGCCCGCTTCTGATAGATCTCCTCCCCCTCGATGCCGTCGGGGAAGCGCTGCAGATGCGTCGGCCGGTCGCGCAGGGCCGTCAGGATCGGGGCGTCGAACTCGGTGGCGACCCTGCGGTAGTACTCCACGAGGTGCCGCTTCGTGCCGCCCTCGGCGCCGAGCTGCGGGAAGTAGATCTTGTCGGGGTTCGACAACCGCACGGGCGTGCCGTCGACGTCCAGCTCCTCCGCGGGCGAACGCTTCGTGGCCATGTCAGTCCTCCGTCCGGTCGAGCACATCCGACAGGTCGTAACGCACCGGCACCTCCAGCTGGTCGAACGTGCAACTCTCGGGGTCGCGGTCGGGGCGCCACCGCAGGAACTTGGCTGCGTGCCGGAACCGCATCCCCGCTCCCGACACGCCTTCCATCTGGTCGTACGCGACCTCCACGACACGTTCGGGCCGCAACGGCACCCAGCTGCGGTCCACCGCCGAACGCCACCGCGTCGGTTCGCCCTGCTCGACGACGTCGTCCCCGAGTCGCAGCGGCTGCAGTTCGGCGAGCAGTTCCTCGCGCCGCTCCCGCGTGAACGCCGAGGCTCCGCCGACCATGGCGAGTTCACCGTCGTGGTAGAGCCCGAGCAGCAGCGACCCGATGCCCTCGACGCTCTTGTGCATGCGATAGCCCATGAGGACGCAGTCGGCGGTGCGGGCGTGCTTGAGTTTGAGCATCTCCCGCTTGTCGGGCACATAGAGCCCGTCGAGTCGCTTGGCGATCACGCCGTCGAGGCCGGCGCCTTCGAACTCCTCGAACCAGCGGCGGGCGGTATCGGTGTCGGTCGTGGCCACCGTGACATGGCAGCTCTTACCCCCGCCGATCTCGGATCGCAACCGCGCGCGCCGCTCCGCGAACGGGGTCTCCATGAGATTCTCGTCGCCGAGAGCGAGCAGATCGAAACCGACGAACACGGCCGGTGTCTGCTCCGCGAGCATCGTCACCCGGCTGGCGGCCGGGTGGATCCGCTCGGACAGCGCCTGCCAGTCGAGTCGGGTGCTGCCGTCGTGTTCGCGAGGGACGACGATCTCCCCGTCGACCACACACCTGCGGGGCAACTCCGCGCGCGCGGCGTCGGCGAGTTCCGGGAAGTAACGCACGAGGTCCTTGCCTCCGCGCGAGCCGAGAACCACCTCGTCGCCGTCGCGGAAGACGATCGCCCGGAAGCCGTCCCACTTGGGTTCGTAGGACCACTCGTCGGGACCGTCTTCGGGTTGGGAGGGGACGGTGGAGGAGACCTTGGCGAGCATCGGGGCGAGCGGCGGCACCACAGGCAGGTCCATGCGGCACATCGTTCCACCCCGTACGGGTACCGGCAGCACTTCCGTAGGCTCTTCGACCATGAACATTCTCCGAGGGGCGGCCGGTGCCGCGGTGGCGTTGGCGGCAGCAGGGGTGCTCGGAGGATGCGCGACCCAGGTCGAAGGGCAGGCCGTGCCCGCCGCGAACGCCCTGGACACGTCCACGGCGCCGTCCTTCTCCCTACCCACCACGACCCCGTCGGCGTCGTCGTCGACCGAATTGAGCGTCGACGTCGCAGCCGGCGAATGCGTCGCACTCGGCGGCACGGTCGACGACGCGACCATCGACTACGCGGTGTGCGGCAGCCCGAGCTCGAATTACAAGGTCGTCGACGTCGTCGATGCCAGTGCCATGTGCCCCGGCGACATCGACCAGACCTACTATGAGTCGTTCGGCGGCGTCGAGGTCGGCGCGTTGTGCCTCGACATCGACTGGGTGGTGGGCGACTGCATCGACCTCGGTGGCGAGGACCCGCAGCGCATCGACTGCGGTGAGCCCGCCGTCCAGGGCGAGGAGGTCACCGAGATCCTGCTCGACACCTCCGACGTGAACGAATGCTCGACGTCCGAGGGTGGCTTCGTGTACCGGGAACGCAACTTCGTGGTCTGCACCGACACCATCTGACGGTTCTCCTCGGTGCGGACTCCCGTCGCCGCGACGGAGCATGTCGGTGCCTCCCGCAACAATGCGTTCGACAGATCATCATCCGACGGACGCGAGGACAGAACATGACGCACTGGCCGGACAGACCGATCTGCGCGTTCGATCTCGAAACCACCGACCGGGATCCCCGCAACGCCCGCATCGTCACGGCCTGCGTCGCGACCTTCGACGGCGACCGCATCGACACACGCTCGTGGCTGCTCGATCCGGGTATCGCGATACCCGAGGAGACCACCGCGATCCACGGCATCACCACCGCCCACGCCCGTGCCGAAGGACTCGACTATCTCGAGGGATACAAGCAGATCCGGCAGGCCGTGAGCGACGCATGGGCGCGCGGCCACATCGTCGTCGCATTCAACGCCAGCTACGACCTGACGGTTCTCGACGCCGAAGGACGACGGCTCGGTCTGACGGGGCTGGACATCGGCACGGTCGTCGACCCGTACGTCATCGACCGGGAGATGGACCGCAGCCGGCCCGGCAGGCGCACACTGCAGGCGGTGTGCGAGGCGTACGGGGTGTCGCTGCCGAACCCGCACGAGGCCGAGGCCGACGCGCTCGCCGCCGGCCACCTGACCCGCGCGCTCGTGGCAAGATTCCCCGAACTCGCCGAACTCGACATCATGGCCGATCAGGCCGCCTGGCACGCCGAACGGCAACGCAGCTTCGCCGAATACCTGCGCGGGCTCGGGCGCGAGGTCGTCGACGTCGACGACAGCTGGCCCGTCCGGCTCCCCACGCCGGTGGGCACCGACGTCCTCGAGCGTCCCGCGACCGAGACCAGGTTCCGACGCGCGCTGCGCGCGATCCGCGAGTTCTTCCGGCGACTGCGCCGCCGCTGATCAGGAGAGCAGTCGATCATGGCAGCAGTCCCTGCCGCCGCGCCTCGACGACCGCCTCGTGCCGACTGCGCACATCGAGTTTGTCCATGGCGTTGCGCAGATAGGTTTTCACCGTCTCCACGCTCAGCGACAACCTGTCGGCGATCTCCGCGTTGCGGCAGCCCAGCGCCACATGACTCAGCACGTCGTGCTCGCGCGCGGTCAGATGTGTCCGCGGGTGCGATGCGCCGTCGCGCGCCCGGGTCAAGGTCTCCTCGACCGTCCGTACCTGTTCCCTGATCGACGGATCATCGGTCCGGGCCGCGATCGCCCGCAACGCGACGAGACTTTCCGTCAGCGCTTCGGAGACGGAGGCAGGCACGGTGGCGCCGTGCGCGGCCCGCGTGTTCCCGATCAGCGACACGCGGCGATCGACCTCGTCGCGGATCTCGATCTCCCGCGCGAGTTCCGCGGCCGACCGCACGACCTTCTCCGCCACCACGTCGCCGATGGTCCGGTTGACCCTCAGCCCGCCGTAGATCGCCGCCCGCGTGCGTCCGCGCACCACGACCGGCACGGCGAGCAACGACTCGATTCCCTCACCGGCGACCTGCCGGTCGTAGTGGTGGGTGATGTGCGGGGAGGTGAAGTAGTCGGCGACCGCGCCGGGTCGTTGTTCGACGACCACTCGCCCGCCGAGTCCGCGTTCGGCGGCGATCACCAGATTGCGCAGGACACGACCGCGCGTGCCGACGAATCCGGACAGGACCACGTCCGAGCCCTGCACCGCGCCACCGAAGAGCACCGGTAGTTCCGTCGTCGCCTTGAGGTCGCGCAGGGTGGCGCGGAGGGTGTCGAGATCGTCGGGACGCAGCACACCCGGCACGGCGACATCCATCGATTGCTCCTGCTCTTCTCTCCGAACACCCACTTTCGAGGGTAGAGGGGGCAGTTCCACGATTCGTAACCTGCACATCGCCCGGTGTTGCGACGATCACAGAAGACGCCGGAATCCGAGTAGGCCACCCCCGGAGGTACCCGTGTCCATCGCTCCCGCCCGTCCCGGCTCGACCGGAGCCGCGAACTACAGCCAGATGAGCCCGCTGCGCTTCCTGGAACGGTCCGCGGCGGTGTTCCCGGATCGCACCGCGATCATCCACGGCGACCGCACGTACACCTACGCGGAGTTCGCCGACGAGGCGCAGCGGCTCGCGCGCGTGCTGCGCAGCCGTATCGAGCCGGGCGACAAGATCGCGTACCTGACCCCGAACGTGCCCGAGATGCTCATCGCGCATTTCGCGGTTCCGCTCGCGGGCGGTGTGCTGGTCGCGCTGAACTCGCGGCTGGCCGGGCCGGAACTCGAGTACATCCTCGACCACTCCGAGACGAAGCTGTTGTTCGTCGACTCCGAACTGCTCGGATCGGTCGCGAACGTCCGCGACAACGTTCCGGGCGTCGCCGAGATCATCGAGGTCCCCGATTCCACCGTGCCCGCGCCCGACGTCCCCGCCGGGGTGGCCACCGCCCGGTACGACGAGTTCCTCGCGCAGGCCGACTCGCTCGATGCGACGCCGCTGCCGTGGAGCGTCGACGACGAACTCGGTGTCATCACCCTCAACTACACCTCGGGCACGACGGGCAAGCCCAAGGGCGTGATGTACACCCATCGGGGCGCGTACCTGAACTCGCTGGGCGAGACCTTCCACAACAGCTTCGACGGGCAGAGCAAGTACCTGTGGACGCTGCCGATGTTCCACTGCAACGGCTGGTGCACGCCGTGGGCGGTGACTGCCGCGGCGGGCACCCACATCTGCCTGCGGGCGGTGCGGGCCGACGCGATCTGGGATGCCATCGACAACCTCGGCGTCACCAATCTGTGCGGTGCGCCCGCGGTGTGCTCGACCATCGCGAACGCCGAACAGGCCCATCCCCTCGACCGTCCGTTGCGGATCACCACGGCCGGCGCGCCGCCGTCGCCGACGGTGATCGCCCAGCTCGAGCAGATCGGCATCACGGTCGTGCACGTCTACGGACTCACCGAGGTGTACGGCCCGTACACGATCTGCGAGTACCAGGACAGCTGGGACGACAAGCCCGCCGACGAACGTGCCGCGCTGCTCTCCCGTCAGGGCGTGGGCATGCTGCAGGCGGAGACCGCACGGGTGGTCGACGAGGACATGAACGACGTGCCCGCCGACGGCGAGACCATGGGTGAGATCGTGCTGCGCGGCAACAACGTCATGCTCGGCTACTACAAGGACCCGGACGCGACCGAGGAGGCGTTCCGCGGCGGCTGGTTCCACACCGGCGACCTCGGCGTCATGTACCCGGACGGATACATCCAGCTCAAGGACCGTGCGAAGGACATCATCATCTCCGGCGGCGAGAACATCTCGACCGTGGAGGTCGAGCAGGCGATCGTCAGCCATCCGGCGGTGCTCGACGTCGCGGTCGTCGGCGTTCCGGACGAGAAGTGGGGTGAGCGTCCCAAGGCGTTCGTGATCCTGAAGAAGGACGAATCGGTCACGGCGGAGGAGATCATCGACTACACCCGCACGCTGCTCGCCGGATACAAGGTGCCACGCGACATCGTCTTCCCGCTGGAGCTGCCCCGCACCTCCACGGGCAAGATCCTGAAGTTCGAGCTGCGATCGGCCGAAGCCGCCGAGGGGTGAGCCGACCCCTCACGACTGCATTGGATACTCGACGCCATGACATCCGGTACCGGTAACAGCACCCGTCGCCTCGATTCGACGGGACCCGATCCCGCCCAGTTCCGGGTGCATGTCGTCACGCAGGCGATCCGCCTGTTCTCGGAGTTCGGCTACGAGTCGACCACCGTCGAGCAGATCGCCGCGGCCGCCGGGGTGTCGCGGCGGACCTTCTTCCGGCAGTTCCGGTCGAAGGAGGACGTGATCTTCGCCGATCACGAATCCCTGCTCGAACAGGTCGCCGAGTACCTCTCGCAGGATTTCGACGATCCGTGGGCGGCGGCCTGCGAGGGGGCCAAGCTCGTCTTCGGGCACTTCCGGGACCGGCGCGAGCTGGCGGTGTGGCGGTATCGGGTGGTGCAGCGGGTGCCGGCACTGCGGGAGCGCGAACTCGTCACCACCTACCGCTACGAGCGGTTGTTCACCGACTTCCTGCGCGCCGCCGTCCCGACGGAGAAGCCGGTGCGCACCGTCAGCTTCGCGGCGGCGATGACCGCCACGCACAACTTCGTGTTGCGCGCGATGATCCGCGGCGACGAGACCGCCACCGCCGAACGCCTCGAGCAGGAGCTGCTCGAGCTCCGCCGCACGTACGGGGTGGTTCCGGTGCCCGAAGGCGCGACGAACGGGAAGGTCGCGCCGACCCCGCCGGCGGTCGCGGTGGTGACCTATCCGGCCCACCTGACACCGGCCGAGATCGCCGAGCAGGTTCGGCTCCAGCTCGAAGGTGCACGTCAGCACCGTTGACCTGGCACTGAGTGCCGTGGTTACAATCGACTCATTCCGTCACGTCGCGAACCCTCGCCTCGCTATCCTCGAGGGAGCTACGTTCGCAAATCTGGCACCGCGTGCCGTTAGGAGTCCGCCGTCATGGCCCTCAATCCCGACTTCGACCTGTTCAAGCTCTCCGAGGAGCACGACGCTCTGCGCGAGGCCATCCGCGCGCTCGCCGAGAAGGAGATCGCGCCCTACGCCAAGGACGTCGACGAGAACTCCCGCTTCCCGCAGGAGGCCCTCGACGCCCTCAACAAGTCGGGCTTCAACGCCATCCACGTGCCCGAGCAGTTCGAAGGCCAGGGCGCCGACTCGATCGCCGCCTGCATCGTCATCGAAGAGGTCGCCCGAGTATGTGGCTCCTCCTCGCTGATCCCCGCCGTCAACAAGCTCGGCACCATGGGCCTGATCCTCCGCGGCTCCGACGAGCTCAAGGCCAAGGTCCTCCCCGACATCGTCAACGGTGCGATGGCCTCCTACGCGCTGTCCGAGCGCGAGGCCGGCTCCGACGCCGCCTCCATGCGCACCCGCGCCAAGGCCGACGGCGACGACTGGATCCTCAACGGCTCCAAGTGCTGGATCACCAACGGTGGTAAGTCCACCTGGTACACCGTCATGGCCGTCACCGACCCCGAGAAGGGCGCCAACGGCATCTCCTCCTTCATGGTCCACAAGGACGACGAGGGCTTCGTCGTCGGACCGAAGGAGAAGAAGCTCGGCATCAAGGGCTCCCCCACCGCCGAGCTGTACTTCGAGAACTGCCGCATCCCCGGCGACCGCATCGTCGGCGAGCCGGGCACCGGCTTCAAGACCGCTCTCGCGACCCTCGACCACACCCGCCCCACCATCGGTGCGCAGGCCGTGGGCCTCGCCCAGGGCGCCCTCGACGCGGCGACCGCCTACGTCAAGGACCGCAAGCAGTTCGGCCGCCCGATCTCCGACAACCAGGGTGTGCAGTTCATGCTCGCCGACATGGCGATGAAGGTCGAGGCCGCACGCCTGATGGTCTACACCTCCGCTGCTCGCGCCGAGCGCGGCGAGCCCAACCTCGGCTTCATCTCGGCCGCCGCGAAGTGCTTCGCGTCGGACGTCGCCATGGAGGTCACCACCGACGCCGTGCAACTGTTCGGTGGCGCCGGCTACACCACCGACTTCCCGGTCGAGCGCATGATGCGCGACGCCAAGATCACGCAGATCTACGAGGGCACCAATCAGATCCAGCGCGTCGTCATGTCGCGCGCTCTGCTGCGCTGACACCGGTCGCGTAGGTTACCCCCGGAACATCACAGCGATCAGGAGTTACCGCAGTGGCAGTGGAAAAGGTAGGCGTGATCGGTGGCGGCACCATGGGTGCCGGTATCGCCGAGGTGTGCGCCAAGGCCGGTAGCGACGTCCTCGTCAAGGAGACCACCGAGGAGTTCGCCGCCGCGGCGCGCGAGCGTCTCGAGAAGTCGATCGGACGCGGCGTCAAGTCCGGCAAGATCACGCAGGAGGACGCCGACGCGGTCCTCGGACGGATCCGCGTCACCCTCGACCTGAACGAGTTCGCCGACCGCGACCTCGTCGTCGAGGCCGCACCCGAGATCGAGTCGCTCAAGGTGGAGATCTTCTCCGAGCTCGACAAGATCGTGAAGCCCGAAGGCATCCTCGCCACCAACACGTCGTCGATCCCCGTCATCAAGATGGCGCAGGCGACGCAGCGGCCCGGCAAGGTCGTGGGCGTGCACTTCTTCAACCCGGTGCCGGTGATGCCCCTCGTCGAGATCATCTCGGCGCTCACCACCGACGATGCCACCGCCGACACGGTGTTCGATTACGCGAAGAACACCCTCGGCAAGACGGCCGTGCGCGCGGGCGACCGTGCGGGCTTCATCGTCAACGCCCTGCTCATCCCGTACCTGTGCTCGGCAGTGCGCATGCTCGAGTCGGGCTACGCGACGAAGGAAGACATCGACGCCGCGATGAAGGGTGGCTGCGGCTACCCGATGGGTCCGCTGACCCTCATCGACACCGTCGGCCTCGACATCACCCTCAACGCCGCGCAGTCGCTGTACGACGAGTTCGCCGAGCCGCACTACGCTCCCCCGGCCCTGCTGCGTCGCATGGTCGACGCGGGTCGCCTGGGTCGCAAGACCGGCGAGGGCTTCTACAGCTACAAGTAGGCCTCACTCGGACGCCCCTGCCGTTCCTTCCCGGAGCGGCGGGGGCGTCTGCGTATCCGGAACGGCCGGGAGGTACGCAACAACAGTTCCGGGTTCGCAACACGGCCGGTAACTGCCGGCGTTGCGAACCTTCACCACGTGTTGCGTACCTCGTGTACGACCGATGCCCGGCTCGAAGGCGCCCCGACTGTCCGCTCCGGATCCGTGGGGGCGCCTTCTGCTATCGTCCCGACCCGGACGTATCGGGGGATTCTGTCGGGGGGCAGTCGTGACGTTGCACGTGGATCCTGAAGCGCTGCGCACATTCGCAGCCTTCGTGGCGGACACCGCCGACGCGATCGACGAATGGGACGTCGGCGAACCGTATGCCGTGTCGCAATCAGCGCTTCCCGGAACAGAATTCGCGGCCGTCTGTGCACGAGCCTTCACCGCCACCGATCAGGCGCTGAGCAATGTGTGCAGTCGCCTGCGCGAGGTCGTCGACATCACCGACGGTGCCAAGAACGACTACGTCGTCGCAGAGACGGACTTCGTGGCTGCGCTCTCTGCGATGGATCAGCACGAATGAGACCGGGAGTCGCGGCCGTCCGCTCCTGGAATCCCGACGCTCTGCGAATCACCGCCGACCACCTCGACGTGCTCGTCGACAAACTCGACGACCGCATGAAAGGTCTGCTCACCGAGCAGGATGTGCTCGCCGAGCGATGGTCCGGCGACGCCGCACGGGCCGCCGCCGCGCGGGTGGTCCGGGAACGCTCACTGGGCAGTGCCATCGCCGAAGCGCTACTGCAGGTCGCGGAGGCGTACCGTACCGGCGCGTGGCTCGTCGAAGGTGCCCGTCTGCACCTCGTATCGGTCGTGGGCGGCGCCGAACAGTCCGGGTTCACCGTGCACGACGACGGCACCGTCGACCCCACCGACCAGATCCGCATCCTCGCGGTGATGCTGCCGGCCGAAGCCGTCACCGAAGCCCGCGTCCGCCTCGAGCACGAAGCAGCGGAACTGACCCACGTCGTCACCGGCGCACTCGAACAGGCCTCGCGAGCCGCGACGGAAACTGCCGATCGCATCGCCGCCGCCGTTGCGGTACTCGAAGCAGCCCGGGATGCCGCGGTGCCGGGGAAGGTCGTGCAGACGGAGGACGGTGAGTTCTCCTGGTGGCCTGACTGGGCGGCGACGACTGCCGCTTCGACCATCGGAATCGTGGCCGACACCACCAAGGAAGGTCTGAAAGAAGCCGCCATCTCATCCGGTGACGATCTGGCCCGGAACATCAGCCGAGGAATGAACCCTGCCGCTATCGCTCTCGGTACGGTGCCCGCCATCGTCAACGACATCGAGTCGGGCATGGATCCCACCAAGGCGATCGTCACGGAATCCACAGCTTCGACCTTGGGAGGCGTAGCAGCTTGGGCAGGAGCAAAAGGGGGCGCCGCCCTCGGAACGATGATCGCTCCGGGTATAGGCACGGCAGTGGGACTCGCCGTAGGCGCACTGGCGGGTGGATTGACCACTTACATTTCGTCGAAGGGCTTCCAAGCGCTCTGGGACTGACACATGACGAAACCCTCCATCAGCGCAACCAGTGCGGAGACACATGAGATGAGTTCGAAAATCGAGCCCCCAAGCTTCGGGACGTACCCTCGCAACGACCAGCGCCCCTACTGGCCACAAGCTTTCCGACCGGTGATCTTTCTGATGGCGGTCGCACTCGCATTGTCGGCAATGGTCATGATTCCTCTCGCCCTCCGAGCCGGAAAAGCCCATCACGCACTGGAAGTCACAGGCTACGTAGGTGGCCTGTCGATGATGGCACTGTTGTCGGTTACGGCACTGCGTGAATCAGGTTTCCGCCACGTTCGACGGTCCTCGCGAATTCATCGGATACACGATCCACGACACGGGGACGGAATCATCGTTCCGATGCGCCGTGGTCTCACCGCTCCGGTGATGATCGTTCTGCTGGGGGGAGCTGTATACGGAGTTGCCGCCTCGACTCTCTGGTTCATTGCCGGAAATACATCGCTCCTTCCCGAGGGACGGGACACTCCTCGAAACGCGCTCCTGGTCGCAGTTCTCGCCGCCGTTGCGCTCCTCCTGTCATCGATACTGCTTGCCATCCGGATCGAGTTTGCGGTGAGGATCTTCCGGGAAGGAATCGAACGGCATACGCGTAGGAGAATATTCTTCAGCGACAAAGAGTTTCGGATCTTCCTTCCGTGGGTGGACATCACAAGTGTCGATGCCGAGATGAATGCCGACCTGGGTCGGCACCCCTCGATTGGTTTACGGACCGCACGTCCGATCCCTGAAGGCCAACGAACCCCTCACGACTCGGACGACAGGATTGCGGTGCTGGCGCATGCCTTGGCCGCGGAGCCCAACACTCTCGTACGATTACTACAGGGCATGAAAGAGAATCCAGAGAAGCGCCCCGAAGTTGAAAGGCCCGATTCCGAAGATCTTCTTCGTCCCCCACCGCTGCGTGAACGGTTCCGCGCAGCACGCCGCCGGAAGGCGTCTCGGTGAACGCTTCGATTCAGGCGACGCTCTCCGGCTACCTCGCAACACACGAAGTCGGACTGAGCCCCTGCGACCCGGACGATCTGCGGCACCCGCAACCGGAACTCCAGGCGCCGGAAGGCTGGATCACACTCCCCCGCGATGTCTTTCCGCACGCACATACGGTTCTCGTAGTTCCCGAGCACGCCGTGGATGATTGGGCACCCAACGCCGTTCTTCTCCATGGAGCACTGGCGAAGTGGCGGCCGACGGACGAACTGTTGGAGGTTGCGGGGCAGGAAGCTCGTGGACTGCCCGAGTGGAAGGAAACACTCCGCGACACATTCGACTTCCACGGACATCGATCCGTGATCGTCCGAGGTTGCTACCGAGTGGACGACGTCGAGTACACCGCCGTGACGCGATATCTCGTGATCGACCACGCGTACGACCGCTACCTGACGCAACTGACGGCAACCGCACGCTCCGACAGCGCCGAGTCCCTTATCGCTCATCTGCATGCGATCCATGAGGGACTGAGAATCCGGTGAGCGAGTTCATCGAAATTCCCTCTTTCGGGAAAGATTCAGCACCTGCTTGGCCACAACGTTTCCGTCCGGCTTCGTTCTGTGCCGGTGTGTTCTGCACTGGATTCGGCCTCGTCGCACTGTTCTGGACAGTGGACGACTGGCGAGCGGACGATCTCGGAGCGACTGCCCTGGCGCTTTCCCTGACCGTAATGATGACAATCGTTGCGGCGGGAATGTTCGAGCGGACCGGCTTCCACCGATTCGGTTTGCATCCGAGGATCCGGCAGTGCCGAGACGACGTTCACGGCCCCGGCATCGAGATTCCTTACGTGAGGATACTTCCCGTTCAGCTGTCCGTTGTGTTCTCCTGCATCACAATGTCGGGTGCTTTCATGATTCGTGCGTCGAACCGACCGGACGGAGCGATGCTTCTTGCGAGACACGAGCTCCCCTACTCCGGCTCGTTCATCGCATGGACGACATGTGCAACCGTGGCGGTGTGCGCTCTACCCTTCTTGATCCACCCCCGGGGATCCACCCGTCTCCATGCCGACGGTATTCGCCGCCGCACGACATGGCTCGTGCGGCGTGGCGTTTCGGACGTGTTCGTTCGATGGGACGAGATCCAGGAAGTGGCTTCCGATGTCTACACCGTCTCGGGCCGCGCGGCGTCTACGCACAATCCACTCATCCGTCTCGACGTACCCGGCTACGAACCGACTCCGCCTCGCATGGCGCACGACAAGCCGGATTCGTTCACCGTGCCGGCGTACGTTCTCGTGAGCGAACCCAACACGCTGCTCGGGCTCGTCGACCGTCTCCATCGGTGCCCCGACGATCGCCATCTCATCACGACACCCGAGGCCCCAGAACTTCTTCGTCCTCCCCCGGTGCGGGAACGCTTACGCATCGCGCGGAAGATTCCGCGTCAACAGTGGGAATTGTGATGGGTACGCAACACCGGTGGTGGGCCTGCAACGCCGACAGTGACCGACCACGTTGCGAACCTTCACCCCACGTTGCGTACCTCGGTCAGTTGCCGTTGTTCGGGCCGTGGACGCGGCGGTGCAGTGCTTCCATCCGCAGGTCCAGATCGCGTGCCGTCTCCGCGGCGAGGCGGAGTTCCTCGCGCAGTTCGTCCGGAACCTCGCGGTCGTGCTTGTAGTAGATCTTGTGCTCCAGGCTCGCCCAGAAGTCCATCGCGACGGTGCGGATCTGCAGTTCGACGTAGACGCGCTCGACCCGGTCGGACATGTACACCGGAATCTGAATGATGACGTGCACGCTGCTGTACCCGTTGGGTTTCGGGCGCGCGATGTAGTCCTCGATCTCGACGACCGTCACGTCGAGCTGGCTCGTGATCATGTCGATGATCCGGTAGACGTCCGACGTGAAGCTGCACGTGATGCGGATGCCGGCGATGTCGCGGACGGCCTCGCGGATGCCGTCGAGCGAGGCGGGCGCACCCTTCCGTTCCGCCTTGGCGAGGATCGACTCGGGGCTCTTCAACCGCGACTTCACGTGCTCGATCGGGTTGTACTCGCGGGCGTAGGTGAACTCCTCGCGCAGGATGTTGATCTTCGTCATCATCTCGTCGATGCCGAACTTGTACACCATGAGTGCGCGTCGCAGATCCTGCGCGAGATGCTCCACTGCGACCAGCGGTGCCTGCACGTCGTCCGGTGTCGGTAGTCCCGGTTCGGGTTCGCCCACCGTCGTCTTCACTCGATTCCTCCTCGATAACTTCCGGGATCGAGTCTGCCAGTTCGACGACAACGGGCGGTTCCCACCTCCTCGACCTGCAGTTATACCGAACTGCGGTTACACCGCCCGGCTCACTCGAACAGGTCGGGCAGACCGTCCGAGATCCGATCGGGGAACTTCGGGTCGCGCTTCTCGAGAAACGACTCCACGCCCTCGCGGACGTCGCCGGAGGTTCCCCGGACGTGGATGCCGATCGACTCGGCCCGATGCGCGACCTCCGGGTCGGGTGCACCGAGCATCCGCCACATCAACTGCCGGGTCAGAGCGACGGAGACGGGCGCGGTGCCGGCGACGAGTTCCTCCGCGATCTCGAGGGCACGTTCCAGCACCCTGTCGGCGGGCACGACCTCGCGGACGAGACCGCGTTCGTGTGCTTCCGCGACCGGCACCATGCGACCGCCGACGGTCCATTCGACGGCGGTCGAGATGCCGACGGCGCGGGGCAGGAACCAGGTGGAGCAGGCTTCCGGGACCAGGCCGCGGCGGGTGAAGACGAACCCGAACTTGGCGGTGTCGGCGGCGATGCGGATGTCCGCGGGGAGGGCCATTGTGACGCCGACGCCCGCGGCCGGGCCGTTGATGGCAGCGATGACCGGTTTGAGCGACCGGAAGATGCGCAGCGTGACGCGACCACCGAGGTCGGGCGGTGTTCCGCCGGTTTCGGGGTCCTCGTCGAGGACGAAGGTGTCGCCACCGGCCGCGAGGTCGGCGCCCGCGCAGAACCCGCGGCCCGTGCCGGTGAGCACGACCGCCCGTATGTCGTCGTCGGCGTCGGTCTCGTCGAAGAGGGAGATGAGCCGTTCGCCCATCTCGTCGGTGAACGCGTTGAGGCGATCGGGACGGTTCAGCCGGATGACCGCGACCGCGCCGTGGCGCTCGAGCAACACATCGTTTTCGGTACCGGTCTCTGTCACGTCGTCTCCTCGGTTCGCTGTCGGTCGTTCAGCGCCCGATGATAGAACTTCTAGCGATCGTTAAATAGCACTTCGGGTCTCAGCGGGACTCACGCTTGCCGCGACCGAGCCGGTCGACCACGACGGCCCGGAGCGAACGCGCTTCGATGCCGGCCTCGCGGCGGGCTCGACCGCGCGTCACCAGTACCCCGATCAGGGCGATCACCCAGATCGGGTACTGCGCGAACCACGCGACGCGGAAGGCGTCGAAGGTGTAGCCGCCGAGCCGGTCGAGCACGATGCCCATCGTCTGCACGACCAGCAGTGTCGCGAGGAAGCCACCGATGTTGACGATGCCGTTGGCCGTGCCGAGCGCGGTCCCGGGATTGAAGGTGCGGGCATAGTCGAAGCCGATCATCGACCCCGGCCCGCCCACCGAGATGACGACGACGAGCACCACGAGCAGCCACAGCGGTGCGGGTCCGGGCAGGGCGAGCACCGCCGACCACGTCACTGCGCTGGCGAGGATGATCATGAGCACGAGCCACGAACGTCTGGTCGGGAAGCGTCCCGACAACACGCCGAGGATCGGTCCGGCGGAGATGGCGGTGACCACCGAGACGGTCAGCATCGAGCCGGCCGCCGCGGGTGACAGGCCCTGCGCGGAGACCAGATACGGCACGCCCCACATGAGCGCGAAGGTCGTCACCGAGAACTGCGTGCCCATGTGGGTGAAGAAGCCGAGCTTGGTGCCGGGGCGCCGCCACACCGTGCCGAGTCCGCCGATCACCTCCCGCAGCCCCGACGCGGTGGCCTCGCGCGTCTCACCGGGCGGGGTGTCGCGCACGACCGCGAACACCAGCACGCACGCGAACAAGCCGAGCGCCGCAGCGCTGCCGTAGGCAGCCGTCCATCCCGTGCCGGTGAGCAGCAGGACGAACGGCACCGCCGACAGCACCTGGCCGAGCTGGCCGAAGATGCCCGTCAGCTGCGAGACGACGGGCACCCGGCGCGGCGCGAACCACACCGGCACGAGCCGCAGCACCGAGATGAACGTCAGGGCGTCACCGACACCGACCAGCACTCGGGCCAGGTACGCGACCGGCAGTGACTCGGTGACGGCGAGGATCGCCTGACCGACGGCGAGGATCACGGCGCCGGTCGCGATCATCCGTCGCGAACCGAACCTGTCGAGCAGCACACCGGCCGGGATCTGCATCCCCGCGTAGACGATGAGCTGCAGGACGACGAAGCCGGACAGCACCGACGGCGAGATCTCGAAGCGTTCGGTGGCGGCGAGTCCGGAGACACCGAACGCCGTCCGATGGAGGACGGCGACGATGTAGGCGAAGACTCCGACACCCCAGACCAGCCATGCCCTCATGTCACAAGGACGATACGCGCCGGTCTGTTAACGGTGCTAATTACTCACGTCCGAGCGACACCCACGTCGGGTCGGCCGCACGCGGACCGGCGACCTTGTCGGCGAGCCGATCCAGCCGCGCGACCTGCTCGTCGGTGAGCGTCACGTCGAGTGCACCGGCGTTCTCGGTCACGCGACTCGCGTAGCGGGTGCCGGGGATCGACACCGACGGCAACCCGAACTCGCGACCCTTCGCATCCAGCCATGCCAGGGCGATCTGCGCGATCGTCGCGTCCGTTTCCTTCGCGACTGCCCGCACTTCCTCGCGCACCGCGAGGTTGGTCGGCAGGGACTCGGCGTCGAAGCGCGGAAAGCGCTTGCGCAGGTCGTTCTCGGCAACCTGATCGGGCTCGAAGGCATCGGTGAGCAGTCCCCGGCTCACCGGCGAGTACGGCACGAAGCCGATGCCGAGTTCGGCGGCGGTGGGCACCACGTGCCGTTCGACGTCGCGCGAGACGATGCTCCACTCCGACTGGATCGCCGCGATCGGGTGGACGGCGTGCGCGCGACGCAGCTCGTCGCCGGTGGCCTCCGACAGTCCGATGTGCCGCACCTTGCCGGCCTGCACGAGTTCGGCGAGGGCACCGACCGTCTCCTCGACCGGCACCTTCGGATCGACACGGTGCAGGTAGTACAGGTCGACATGGTCGACGCCGAGACGCCCGAGCGACTCGTCGATGGCCTGCTTCGCGTACTCGGGACGGCCGTTGATGCGTCGGTTGGCGGTGCCCTTCCCGCCGACCGCGCCGACGAGACCGAACTTCGTCGCCAGCTGCACCTCGTCCCGCCGTTCGGCGAGCAGCTTGCCGACCACCTTCTCGCTCGTGCCGTCGCCGTAGACGTCGGCGGTGTCGATGAAGGCGATGCCCAGATCCACGGCGTGGTGCAGGGTCGCGAGCGCCTCGTCGAGATTCACTTCGCCGTAGGCGGGGGCGACGGACATCGCGCCGTAGCCCTGGGCGCTGACGACGAGACCGGGCGCGAGCTGGACGGTGGGGACAGGCATGTACTTCTCCTCGACGACGACACGGTGCGACTCCCGATCGTCCCGCATCCCGCGCATGATCGCAGGAGTCGAAATCGCCGTGATCCGAGCAGCCCGCGCCCTAGGCTGAGATCCATGGCGACCGACTGGCTCTCCCTGCAACGAACCGCACGTCGCGAGTTCGACGACCGTGTCGCGCAGATCCGCGACTGGCACGCTCCCACCCCGGACACCGAGTGGGACGTCACCGATCTGGTGTGGCACATGGTCGACGAACAGCGCTGGATCCAGCCTCTGCTCTCCGGCCGTTCCCTCGACGACGCGAAGGCCGCGCTCGAACCGATCGGGGACGACCTCGCCGCCGAATGGGCACGCTTCGCCGAGCAGGCGACCGCCGCGTGGGCGATGGCGTCACCGGCTCAGGAGGTCCACCTGTCCTACGGCACCGTCCCGTGCCTCGACTACATGAAGCAGCAGATCGCGGACATCACCGTGCACACCTGGGATCTCGCCCGGGCCATCGGAGCCGACGAGACCCTCGACGCCGAACTCGTCGACGCCGTGCTCGCCGACGTCGAACCGCAGAAGGACATGCTCGCCTCGAGCGGTCTGTTCGCCGATCCCGTCCCGGTTCCCGACGACGCGTCCCCACAGGACCGACTCATCGCCCTCACAGGCCGCGACCCCAGGAAGACGTCATGACGGACCGACCCGATATCAAGCCCCGCAGCCGCGACGTCACCGACGGCATGGAGAAGGCCGCCTCGCGCGGCATGCTCCGCGCAGTGGGCATGGGCGACGACGACTGGGGCAAGCCGCAGATCGGCGTGGCATCGTCGTGGAACGAGATCACGCCCTGCAACCTCCCGCTCGAACGACTCGCGCGCTCGGTGAAGGAGGGCGTGCACGCCGCAGGCGGCTACCCGCTCGAGTTCGGCACCATCTCCGTGTCCGACGGGATCTCGATGGGACACGAAGGCATGCACTTCTCCCTGGTGTCGCGGGAGGTCATCGCCGACAGCGTCGAGACGGTGATGCAGGCCGAGCGACTCGACGGGTCGGTGCTGCTCGCGGGATGCGACAAGTCCCTGCCGGGGATGCTCATGGCCGCGGCCCGCCTCGATCTCGCCGCCGTCTTCCTGTATGCCGGGTCGATCCTGCCGGGCATCGCGAAACTGTCCGACGGCACCGAACGCGACGTGACGATCATCGACGCCTTCGAGGCGGTCGGGGCGTGCGCGCGCGGCCTGATGTCCGAGACCGACCTCGACGCGATCGAACGCGCCATCTGCCCCGGCGAGGGTGCCTGCGGCGGCATGTACACCGCCAACACGATGGCCGCCTCGGCCGAAGCGCTCGGCATGTCGCTGCCGGGGAGCGCGTCACCACCCGCGACGGATCGTCGCCGCGACGGTTTCGCGCGGCGCAGCGGGCAGGCGGTGGTCGAGATGCTGAAGCGCGGCATCACCGCGTCCGACATCCTCACCAAGGAAGCATTCGAGAACGCCATCTCGGTGGTCATGGCCTTCGGTGGGTCCACGAACGCCGTGCTCCACCTGCTCGCGATCGCGCACGAGGCGCAGGTGGATCTGAGCCTCGACGACTTCGTCCGGGTGGGCGCGCGGGTGCCGCACCTCGCCGACGTCAAACCGTTCGGCCGGCACGTGATGAAGGACGTCGACCACATCGGCGGCGTCCCGGTCATCATGAAGGCACTGCTCGACGCGGGTCTGCTGCACGGCGACTGCCTCACCGTCACGGGGAAGACCGTCGCGGAGAACCTCTCCGGCATCGCTCCCCCGGACCCCGACGGCAAGGTGCTGCGCGCCCTGAGCGATCCCATCCATCCCACCGGCGGCATCACGATCCTCCGCGGCAGCCTCGCTCCCGGTGGAGCGGTCGTGAAGTCCGCGGGCTTCGACGAGTCGGTCTTCGAGGGAACGGCGCGGGTCTTCGAACGCGAACGGGCCGCGATGGATGCGCTCGAGGACGGCACCATCACCGCCGGCGACGTGGTGGTCATCCGCTACGAGGGCCCCAAAGGCGGTCCGGGCATGCGCGAGATGCTCGCGATCACGGGCGCAATCAAGGGCGCCGGTCTCGGCAAGGACGTCCTGCTGCTCACCGACGGACGGTTCTCCGGTGGCACCACCGGGTTGTGTGTCGGGCACGTCGCCCCGGAGGCCGTCGACGGCGGTCCCATCGCGTTCGTCCGCGACGGCGACCGCATCCGTCTCGACGTCTCGAACGGCCTGCTCGACGTGCTGGTCGACGAGAAGGACATGGAAACGCGGCGGCAGGGCTGGGAGCCACTGCCGCCGCGCTACACCCGAGGTGTACTGGCGAAGTACACGAAGCTGGTCGGTTCCGCATCGAACGGTGCGGTGTGCGGATGAAGGTCGGGTGAACCCTCGCGCTCCGGGGGTGCTGCTAGATCGGACGGAAACCTGCGCCCGGCCCGCCCCGACCGTTGATGTCGGCCATGATCACGTCGATGTTCGTTCCGACCTCGGGACCGACGCACGGCGCGAGCAGGTAGGCGTTGACCATCGCGACGAGCGTCGTGCCCACCACGAGCGGTGCGCCCGAGTCGCCTTCGATGACGCACACCTGGGTCCACGTCTCCTGCGAGCCGAACACGTCGCCCCAGACGATGCCGCAGGTGTTGCCCGTCGTGCGACCTTCCTTGCAGGCGATGTTCGGGAAGCCCGCGGGGGCGCCGAGGCCCGTGATCGTCACGTCGCCGACGCGGTTGACGGGAACCACCTTGCCCCGGTCGAACTCGATGACGGCGTAGTCGAGCCGCTCGTTGGTCGACACGATGCGACCCACCGAACCGGCAGCGAGGTCGTATTCGGCCTTCACCGTCATGCCCGGAGAGCCGCAGTGCGCGGCGGTGAGACCCACCAGGCGACCGGCGGCGTCGTTGCCGATCGTGGTGAGTGTGCAGTCGAAGATGTCCTGCCCGTTGTCTCCGAGCGTGATTCCCGAACCGCCGCCGAGGGTGACCGGAGGCGCCGCGACGGCCACCCCGGAACCTGCTCCGACCAGCGCGACAGCGCTCGCGATTGCAACAACCAGTTTTCTGAACATGGGGGCCCTCCTGCGCTGCGCCGTCCGGCAGCCGTCGGGCTGAGCGTACTAGAGGTTTCCGCCGGATTTCCGGGTTGCGCCCAAGCTTTCCAGAGCTTGACGGGCCTCCTCGAGTTCGCGGCTGAGCTGCGCGACCCGGTCCTCGGCCGCGCGACGCGCCTCCTCGATCACCGACTGGACGGCCTCGGTGGCCGTGGGATCACCGAGTTCCTTCACCGCGCGTTCGACGGCGTCGGGGGCGACCGGCGCTGGCTTGCCGACCTTGCGGGTGCCGTGCGCGACCCCTACCGTCCACTCGTTCTCCGGGTCGATCGTGACGGTGATCGTGATCGACGGCGCCTTCTTCGCCTTGCGGGCCGGGGCCTTCGGCTTCGCCGGTGCCGGCGGCCGGGAGGCGGGAGCGTCGGACGAAGCGGAGGTCGTCTGGGTCACGGGCTTCTTCTCCTGGGCGCGGGGAACCGCAGCGGCCGCTGGGCTCTCGGACTTCGGGGTAGCAGGCTTCGGGGTAGCAGGCTTGGATGCGGTAGCCCGCGGGGTCGCGGGTTGCACAGGTGCAGCCTTCGCAGGTGCAGCCTTCGCCGGAGCGGGCTTCGCACTACCGGACGTGCGCGCGGCCTTCGCCGGTGCGCGCTTGGTTCCGGCCGGCTCCCGGGTGGCGCGCAGTTCGTCGGTCTCGAACGGCAACTCGTCGTCGACGCCCTTCGGCCGCACCATCACGGTGCTGCCGCTGATCGACACCACCCGCGCCGACGTCCCCGGGTCGATGCCGAGACTCGGGATGCCCTCGACGAGGTAGACGGTCGCGCGGCGCCCCTCGGCGAGAGCAGCACCGAGCTCTCCGAGTTGTTCCTCCGTCAGGTGGTCCGCGCGTCTGCGGGGCGACATGCGACGTCCTTTCTCGGTTCGCCGACGGGTCGGCAGGGCTTCGATGACGGTCACTGTCGCACATCCGTACGACACGCCTGCACACCTGTTCGACATGGCCTGCCGCGCACACGGGCCCCGCGCACGGTAAGGATGGATGCGTGACCCCGTCCGATCCGGCACCCGCATCAGGAACCGACGTGCTGTCCGTGATCCAGTCACAGCTGGAGAACGCGCTGCTCGGTGGTCCTCTTCGCTACACCCTGAACGAGGTGGCGGAGTTGTGCGGGCTCGCACCTGCGCGCGTGCGACGGCTGTGGCAGGCGCTCGGTCTGACCGTCGATCCCGATCCCGACGTCGTGATGTTCACCGACGGCGACGTCGAGGCCCTGCGCGCGACGGCCGCCATCATCGCGAGCGGCGCGGTCGACGAACGCCTCGAGGTGCCCGCGGCCCGGTCGATCGGGCAGTCGATGTCACGGCTGACCGAGTGGCAGCTGAATCTGCTCAACACCCACGTCTTCACGCAACTGGCCTCCGCCTACGAGGAAGCGGAGACTCCCCCGCAGGAAGAGGAGATCCGCGCGCTGGTCGACCACATCGTCGATCGCACGACCGAGCTCGCGGTGAGCCTGCAGAGCCACATGTGGCGTCGGCACCTGGTGGCCACGACCGCCCGGGCCGCCGCGCGCCCGCAGGATTCCGGGGAGCTGCACGAGCTGGTCGTCGGCTTCGCCGACATGGTCGGCTACACCCGGCTGACCCGGCAGATCGACGCGGCCGCGCTGAGCGAGCTGCTCGACTACTTCGAATCGGAGGTCTCCGACGTCATTGCCCGGCACAACGGCTGGGTGATCAAGACCGTCGGCGACGAGGTGATGTTCGCGGCCGAACGTCCGGTCGACGCCGCGCGCATCGCCCTCGAACTGCAGGATTCGTTCGGGTCCCAGAAGGACTATCCGGACCTGCGGATCGGACTGGCGTGGGGTCAGGCGTTGCCGCGCTTCGGCGACCTGTTCGGTTCGGTCGTCAACATCGCGGCCCGCCTCACCGGCGCGGCACGACCGGGCACGATCCTCGTCGACGAGAACCTCGCCGACGCGCTCGCCGACTGCGAGGAGTTCCACTTCCAGACCGTGCGGACCCTGCGGCTGCGGGACTTCCAGCATTCGCGGCTGTACGTCCTGCGTCGTCCGCGCGAGGAGAAGAAGGCGGCCGTGGGCGCGGATGGTCTCGGCGACGAGGACATGGGTCTGTGACCGGCCTGTCCTAACGATCCGTCCGGCGGGCTCTGCGCGCCGCGATGAAGTCGTCGACGATGTGCTCGCACGCGCGTCGGTCGATGGGCGCGAGCGTCGCGAGGCGGTTGAAGACGATCGGTCCGAGCAACTGGACCAGCACCAGGTCGTAGTCGAAGTCGCCGAGTTCGCGGCGGGCCTCCGAGGTGGCGAGCACACGGTCGAACGACGACCGGTAGCGGTCGACGAGGATCTCGCGCAGCGACTGCAGTTCGGGCCGCTCGCTGCGCCCCGGTTCCTTCGGGAGTTCGCCGAGGCCCGGCCCGAGTCCCATCCAGCACATCGCCGTCAACGGGATGGGCGCCTCCTCGATGATGCGTGCCTGTGCGGCGAGCAATTCGACGAGGCGGCTGCGGAGATCGCCGTCTTCCGGGACCGGGGGCGCCGGTGGAAGGAGCCGCGCGAAGGCCGCGGCGACCAGCTCGGTTCCATTCGCGAAGTGCCGGTAGAGGGTGGCCCGCGCGACGCCGGCAGAGGCGGTGACCGCATCGATCGTCACGGCGTCGGCACCGCCGGTCGCGAGGAGGGTGGTGGCGGCGTCGAGCAGTCGGGCGCGCGAACGCACGCGGCGCGGATCCTCGTCGCGCGGTGAGGCGGGCCGGGTCTCGACGTCGCGGCGGGGTTCTGCTTCGGGTTCGACGCTCACGCTTCCAGTTGTAGTCGCTGAGAGCGAAGCATGTGTGAGACCGGTGGTTCAGTTACGATACCGACAGTCTCGTTTCTGGTCCCGGCATTCCCCTCCCTCCGGAAGGCTCCCGTGTCAGACAGCACCGCGACCACCACCGCACCCCCTCGCATGACGCGAGCCCAGATCCGGCTGCTCGCCGTCGCGTGCTCGGCCGTCGCCGTGGTCATCGCGGCGATGGCCTCGCTCAACACGGCCCTGCCCGACATCGCGGTCGACACCGGCGCGACGCAGTCCCAGCTGACGTGGATCGTCGACGGCTACACCCTCGCACTGGCGGCACTGCTCCTCCCGGCCGGCGCGCTGGGCGATCGGCTCGGTCGCCGCGGCGTCATGATCGTCGGCCTGATCGTCTTCGCCGCCGGTTCGCTGTTGCCACTGGTCGCCGATGCACCGTTGTGGATCATCGGGGCGCGCGCAGTTGCAGGTGTCGGCGCGGCGTTGGTCATACCGTCGACGTTGTCGCTGATCACCGCAGGTTTCGCCGAGGCTCATCGGGCACGTGTCATCGGCATCTGGGCCGGTGTGGCCGGATCGGGTGCCGTGCTCGGCATGATTCTGTCGGGACTGGTGCTCGAGTACGCGTCGTGGCGGGTGATCTTCGGGGGTTCCGCCGCCATCGCGATTCTGCTGGCCGTCCTCTCGTTCACCATCGCGTCGTCGCGCTCGACGCAGCCGTTGCCGTTCGACTTCGGGGGCGGCATCCTCGTCGTCCTCGCCGTGGGCCTGTTCGTCCTCGGGGTGATGGAGGGTCCGCATCGTGGATGGGCGGACGCGCTGACGCTCGGATCGATGATCGCGGGCCTCGCGGCGGCAGTCGGATTCGTCCTTGTCGAACTCCGGTCGAAGGCGCCGCTCCTGGACGTGCGGTTGTTCCGCCAGCGGGCGTTCGGTGTGGGCGCGGCCGGGTTGTCGTTCCAGTATCTCGCGGGTTTCGGTCTGTTCTTCCTCATCGTGCAGTACCTGCAGCTCGTGCTGGGCTACTCGCCGCTGCGGGCCTCCCTGGCACTGACACCGATCTTCCTCGTCGTCATGGGCCTGTCGCTCGCCGTGCCCGCACTGCTGACGCGGGTGGGCATCCGAATCCTGCTCAGCGCCGGCTTGGCGCTGATCGGCGTCGCCCTGATCCTCATGGGCCTGCTCGACGCCGACTCCACCTACGTCGAGGTGGCGTTCGCGCTGAGCATCGCGGGTGTCGGCGTCGGTATCTGTACGGCTCCCGCGACCCACGCGATCGTCACCAACACTCCCGAGGACCAGTTGGGCGTGGCGTCGGCGGTCAACGACGCGACCCGCGAGATCGGTGCGGCGATCGGTGTCGCGATCACGGGCAGCGTCCTGGCCGCAGCCTACGGGCACGGCATCGATCCGGTGGCGCCGATGATCCCCGAACCGGCCCGGTCCGCCGTACAGGATTCGCTCGCCGCCGCGATACAGGTCGCCGAGCAGGCGGGTCCGCAGGGCGAGCAACTCGCCGAACTCGCACAGAACGCCTTCCTCGACGGATTGCAGCAGGCATCGTGGGCGGTCGCCGCGATCCTGCTGGTCGGCGCGGTGATCTCTGCCTTCTGGGCACCCCGGCGCTCGTAGCCCTCCCCTCCTTTTCTTTCTCGATGCCCGCGACGCAGGTCGCGGGCATTGTGCTGTGCGCGTGATCACGCTAACCTGGATAACAGTTACCAGTCGTCACACTAAAAAGGTGGAGACATGACCGCATCGCTCACCCGCGAGACCAGCAAGGGCTTCATCCCCGGCGTCGCACTGTCCGATCGCGAAGAAACCGCCGGACGACTGCTCGCCTCGTCCGCACGCAAGTCGTACGACCCGGTCGTCGAGGTGGACTGGGAGGCCCCCGTCCCCGACGACAAGTTCGGCATGACCCCCGAATGGAGCACGCTCTACGGCACCGCGCTGTGGGACGAGCTGACCGACGAACAGCGCATCGAGCTGACCAAACACGAGGCCGCGAGCGTCTCGAGTGTCGGCCTGTGGTTCGAGATCCTGCTCATGCAGATGCTCCTGCGCGACGTCTACGACCGCGACAAGCATTCGCGCCACGTGCAGTTCGCCCTCACCGAGGTCGCCGACGAGTGCCGCCACTCGGTGATGTTCGCGCGTGCCGGCGAACGGTTGAACATGCCCGGCTACGGTCCGGCCCGCTACATCCACCAGCTCGGCCGCCTGTGGGGCCGGTTCTTCAAGGGCGCCAACGCCTATGCGGCAGTGATGGCGGCCGAGGAGATCCTCGACATGATGCAGCGTGACTTCATGCGCGACGAGCGGGTCCAGCCCGTCACCCGCGCGGTGTCGAAGATCCACGTCCTCGAGGAGGCCCGGCACATCCGCTTCGCGCGCGAGGAGGTCGCACGCCGACTCTCCGGCGCGAGCCGTGCACGCCTGGCGATCGAGCGCTTCAACACCGCGCTCGTGGTGTTCTTCGTCGTCAAGAGCATGATCCACCCCGACGTCTACGCCAATGCGGGCCTCGACCGCGAGCGCGCCCTGCGAGAGGCGAAGGGCAACAAGCACTATCACGATCGCGTGCGCAAGTCCGGCGCGAAGCTGATGACCTTCCTAGACAACGTCGGCCTCATCGGCGGACCGTCGAAGATCCTCTACAAGAAGGTCCACCTGCTCTGACACGGCCTACGGCCTCATAACGAACTGTGCGCAGTTCTCGTCGATCTCCTCGAGAGATTCGAACGAGAACTGCGCACAGCCGTTCGTGGCGAAAGCCGAAGGGCGTCAGCCCACCTTCTCGGTGGCCTGCAGACTGTCGTCGCGCTCCTGCTCCGGGAACAGCGTGCGCGTGATCTTACGAGCGGTGTCGGCGACGATCGGCGCCACCCACTCCAGACGGGTCGAACGGGCGTCCGCCGCCAGCGACAGGGCGGCAACCGGGCCGTCGACGCCGCGGAGCGCGACACCGACGCATCCGATGCCGCGCGCAGCCTCCTCACGTTCGAACGCGACGCCCCGACGCTTGCGGATGCGGTTGAGCTCCTGGTGCAGTGCGACGTGATCGCGGATGGTGCGCTCGGTGCACGGCACGAGCTGCTTGCCGTACAGCGCGTCGATGCGTTCGGGCTCGAGCCACGCGAGGATGGACTTGCCGGCCGCGGTGGCGTAGGCGGGGAACCTCCCGCCGACCCGCGACGGCACGCTCGACGCGAGCTGCCCACCGACCTTGTCGAGGTAGAGCACCTCGTTGCCCTCGAGGACCGTCAGGTGGACGACGGCGCCGGTCTGCATCGCCAGGTCGTGGAGATGCGGCGCGGCGGCCTCACGGATACGGCGGTGGCCCGTGTCGCTGCCACCGAGGCCGAGAGCACGCGGGCCGAGGCAGTAACCGAAGGATGCGTGCTCGATCCAGTCGCGACGCACGAGGTGGTCGAGGATGCGGTGCACGGTCGAGCGAGGCAGTCCGGAACGGCAGGTGACCTCTTCGAGAGTGAGGGCGCCGCGGCTGTCGAATGCCTCCAGGATGAGGGTCATCCGATCGACCATCGATGGCGGAAGTTCCCGCTTGGACGAGGTTCCGACGGGCTCGAGCGCGGAGTCGACGGCGGTCAACTGCACCTCCAAAAGTCCTGGCCACGACCCTGCGCGCCTCATGAAACTGGAATCTGTTCCAGAACGTTAGCAGTAACAGCGGTCACACCGGAAGGGGTACACACAGACTGTAGGTACTCCGGAGTCAGTTTCCCGACGAGAGTGAATTCCTATGAGTCTGGTCGGAATCGTGCGGACAGGTTATTGTCGGGACCGTGAGCAAGACGTACGAGCGCGCGAGCCGGTCGCCGCACCGTCGTGCCCAACTTTCGTGTATCCGCGGGTGCCGGGCCCGCTGACCGCCGCACCCGTTCCTGCCCCCTCGACATCGTCGTACGGTGATGTCGTGTGCCGGGGCCCGAAGGTCAGCACGTCGACGATCAGAACACATCCCGAATCCGGAGCAGAGCCATGAGCGACACCACCCCTGAAACAACCGATCCCAGCGCGAACTGGAGCTTCGAGACCAAGCAGATCCACGTGGGCCAGCCCGCCGGCGGTGACACGAAGGCCCGGGCCCTGCCCATCTACCAGACCACCAGCTACACCTTCGACAACACCGATCACGCCGCGGCGCTGTTCGGTCTCGCCGAGCCGGGCAACATCTACACCCGCATCATGAACCCGACCCAGGACGCGGTCGAGCAGCGCATCGCCGCCCTCGAAGGTGGCGTCGCCGCCCTCCTGCTCGCGTCCGGCCAGGCCGCCGAGACCTTCTCGATCCTCAACCTGGCACAGGCCGGCGACCACATCGTGTCGAGCCCGTATCTCTACGGCGGCACCTACAACCTGTTCCACTACACCCTGCCCAAGCTCGGCATCGAGGTCACCTTCGTCGAGGATCCCGACAACCTCGACCAGTGGCGCGAGGCCATCCGCGACAACACCCGCGCGTTCTTCGGTGAGACGATCGCCAACCCGAAGAACCACATCCTCGACCTGCCCGGCATCTCGGGTGTCGCCCACGAGAACGGGCTGCCGCTGATCGTCGACAACACGGTCGCCACCCCCTACCTGCTCCGCCCGCTCGAGCACGGCGCCGACATCGTCGTGCACTCGGCCACCAAGTACCTCGGCGGCCACGGCACGGCCATCGCCGGTGTCATCGTCGACGGCGGCACGTTCGACTGGACGCAGGGCCGCCACGCCGGTTTCACCACCCCGGACCCGAGCTACCACGGTGTCGTCTTCGCCGACCTCGGCGCGCCGGCCTACGCGCTCAAGGCGCGCGTACAGCTGCTGCGCGACATGGGCGCGGCGGTCTCCCCGTTCAACGCCTTCCTCATCTCGCAGGGCCTCGAGACGCTGAGCCTGCGCATCGAGCGGCACGTGGAGAACGCACAGAAGGTCGCCGAGTTCCTCGAGGGACGCCCGGAGGTCACCTCCGTCGCCTACGCCGGCCTGAAGTCCTCGCCGTGGTACGACCGCGCCCAGCAGCTCACCCCGCGTGGTGCCGGCGCGATCGTGGTGTTCGAGCTCTCCGGGGGCATCGACGCCGGCAAGCGGTTCGTCAACGCGTTGACCCTGCACAGTCACGTCGCGAACATCGGCGACGTCCGCTCGCTGGTCATCCACCCCGCGTCGACGACCCACTCGCAGCTCACCGGCGAGGAGCAGATCGCTGCGGGTGTCACTCCGGGTCTCGTGCGACTCGCCGTGGGCATCGAGAACATCGACGACATCCTCGCCGACATCACCACCGGACTCGAGGCTGCGGGTAGCTGACCCCGAAGGATTCGAAAGACGCGACGGCCCACCCCCTTTCGGGATGGGCCGTCGCCGCGTTCGGCGTATGTGCGATCAGTCGTTGCGTGCGAGCGCCTGTGCGATCCGCTCGGCCTGCGTGCTGCTCTCGAGCAACTGCCTGACCAGCCACAGACGCAGGACACGGGTGACCGCGGCGGCGAGATAGACCGCCACACCGACCAGGGTGACGGCCACGAAGCCGAGGGCGAGCAACTGATAGGACAGGAGATCGCGGGTGTCGGAGAGAGTGAGCGACGCAATGTAGACGACGAAGACCGCGACGGCGCCGATCACCATCAGGGCCAGACCGACGAGTCGGGCTCTCCCCCCCGAATCCGAACGGGGAGCGTCGAGACCCAGCGCTGCGACATCCTTCTTGAACTGTTCACGTCGCTCGTCGACGAGTACGGTCATGGTCATCCTCCTAGATAGGTGGTGGAAAGTTCTTCTTCGATCTCCGCCGGATCGCCTGTGCGCACCACCCGGCCCTGCAACATCAGCGCGGCGCTGGTGGCGATCGGGAGTACCGCTCGCGCGAACTGTTCGGCTACGAGGATCGACACACCCTCGGCGGCGAGCTCGCCGACGATCTCGTAGATCTGGGAGACGATGCGCGGTGCCAGGCCCATCGACAGTTCGTCGAGCAGGAGCACCGTGGGATGGGTACCGAGTGCCCGCGACAGCGCAAGCATCTGCTGTTCGCCGCCGGACATCGAACCGGCCAGCTGCGACCGGCGCTCACCGAGAACCGGGAATCGCGTGTACGCCACCTCTTCGAGGTCTGCGAGCGAAACACCGGTGCCGGTTCCGATCCACAGGTTCTCGCGCACGGTGAGGTTGGGGAAGATGCCGCGCCCCTCGGGAATCGAGCACACCCCCAGACGCGCGAGTTCCGCTGCGGACACACCGTTGACGACCCGGCCGGCCAACCGGAACTCACCCGACGAGATCGGGTGGATCCCCGAGCACACGCGCAGGGTCGTCGTCTTACCTCCGCCGTTCGGCCCGAGCAGGGCGACCACCGCGCCCGGTTCGAGTACGAGGTCCACGCTGCGCAGCACCTCGATCGCGCCGTATCCGGCCCGGACACCCGACAGTTCGAGCAACGGTTCGACGCTCATACCGCTTCCTCCTCGGTGCCGATGTAGGCGTTGATCACTGCCGGATCGTTCTTGATCTCGTCCGGAACACCGCTTGCCAGCACCGCACCGTAGTCGAGCACGTGGATCCGCGAGCAGATCTTCATCACGAGCGGAATGTCGTGTTCGACGAGGCAGATCGCGAGGCCGTCCTTCGCCAGGTCGCCGAGCAGCGCGGCGAAGGCCTCGGTTTCCTGCTCGGTCTGCCCGGACGCGGGCTCGTCGAGCAGCAGCACGCGCGGAGAGGTCATCAACGCGCGGGCGACCTCCACGACGCGGGCACGTCCGGTGGGTACGTCGGAGACGTCGGTGCTCGCGATGTCGGCCAGTCCGGTCAGTTCGAGGAGCCTGTCGACCTCCTCGTCCACGTAGATCTTGTTGTGCTCGTTGGCGTTGTGGATGTCTCCCGCCACTCGGAGGTTGTCGCGCACGGACAGCGACACGAACAATTCGAGACGCTGGAACGTGCGGGCCATGCCCCTGCGGGCCCGTTTGTAGGGCGGCAGTGAGGTGATGTCACGACCGTCGAGGAAGACCGTGCCGGCCGTCGGCCGTTGCAGGCCGGTGATCGTGTTGAACAGCGTCGTCTTCCCGGCCCCGTTGGGTCCGATCAGGCCCGTCACCGTTCCCGGTTCGATTCCGATGCTCACGTCCTTGACCGCGACGTGACCGCCGAATCGGACTGTGATACCGCGCGTTTCCAGAATGGGTGCCTCAACCATGAGGAATCAGTTCCTTCTCCGATCCGGTGGCACGTGCGGCCAGAAGTTCGTCGATGCCGAGCTCGCGATCGATCTCGTCCCGCGCCTGCTCGGTGTAGGGCTCGTCGATTCCGACCCGCTCGGGAACCAGCGGCGCGCGACGTTGCGCTTCCTCCGCGCCGAGCACCGCCTCGGGCATCAGCCACTGCCCCATCACCGGCAGCATGAACACCGTGGCGATGGTGATCGACGCGAACCACCAGTTGTCGAGCACGCCGACGAGCGCGAGCAGGTACGACGCGAGGACCACCGCAGCTCCGCCGACCAGCACGGGCTTCGCGTTCTTCAGGTGACGGTAGCCTTCCACCATCTGGTGGACGCTGCCGCTCGGGTTCGCCGCGACGCCGATACCGATGAGAGCGGGACTCACTGCGGCGACGTGACCGAGGAAGGTCCACAAACCGGCCAGTTCCGGTTGTCCCGCGGAGAGATTGGAGAACGAGACCATAATGACGGCGAAACCGACACCCGACAGCAGACCGCCGAACAGCGCACCGGAGACGTAACCGATACCGGCCACGACGGTGAGCATCAGCAGCGACAGACTCACCATGATCGAGAAGCTCTCGTTCGACACCGAGCCCATCGCACTCGACATGAACAGTCCGCCCAGGCCGGCGATGCCCGCCGACAGGGTGAAGACGCCGAGTTTGAGGCGCACCAGGCTCTGGCCGAGCATTGCCGCCGCGGCGGGGCTGTCCTTCATCGCGGCGAGCCGGCGCCCGTAGCCGCTGTTGCGCAGGGCGATGATGCCTACGCCGAGAACGGCGAAGATCACCGTCACCGTCATGAGGAAGGTCGTCTCGTTCCGCAGGTCGAGAGGGCCGACCTTCAATGGCGGGATCGCGATGTTGCCATCGGTGAACAGCGAGAACCTGATGCCGAACAGCTCGTGCTGGGTCGTGTCGCGCAGCACCATGTTCGACAGGAACACACCGAACGCCATCGTGGCCAGGGCGAGATAGAGGCCGCGCAACCGCAGGGCCGGCAGCGCGATGAGCCCGCCGATCACGGCCGTGACGGCGACGCCGAGCGCCACGCCCCACAGGTTCAGGTGGGCGGCCAGTCCGCTCCCGGAGATACCGAAGTGGAACGCCACGATCGTCGCGATGGCACCGAAGGATACCGGCGCGAGGTTCATCTCGCCCGCGTATCCGGTCAGCAGGGTCAGCGACAACGCGATGATCGCGAAGGTCATGCCGATCGTGAGGGTCGTGACCGCCGACGTCACCATGAGCAGGCGGATGGCATAGACGATGACGACGAGCGCGACCGCCCAGGCGATCGCCTTGCGCACCGACGGCACGTGGTAGCGCTCCCGGGTCCGGGTGACGGCACCGCGCAACCGATCCTGCGGCAGTACGACGAGAACCACGAACAGCGCGATCATCGGCAGGGACACTCGCAGATTCGACGTCCATGTCCACGCGGTCGGGAAGTAGGCGAGCACGTATGTGGCTGCCAGGCCGAGGAACAGCGCACCGGCGAAGGTACGCGGAATGCTGCGCAGCCGGCCGAACATCGCCGCCGCGAACGCGTCGATGACGAGCAAGGTCAGCATGTTCGCTTCGAGGGTGCCACCGTTGATCGGTGTCACGAGAACACCCGCCAGGACCGCGAGAGTCGAGCCCATCATCCAGGACAGTGCGGCGAGCCGGTCGGGGTCGTGCCCGTTCAGGCGCAGCAGATCGGGATCGTCGACCACACCTCGCATCGCCACTCCGACGCGGGTGCGCACGAACATGATTCGTAGTCCGACGGCGATGAGTACCGCGGCGGCGAGGCAGATCAGTTCGTGGTAGCGGATGGTGACACCGAAGAGCTCGATCCTCGCCTGGTCGCCGAAGAACATCGTCATGGTGCGTGCAGTCTCGGGATGCCAGAACCAGTGCGACACCGAGACCATGCCGAGCAGGATCGACACCGTGACGACGATCTTGGTGACCTCGGCGGTGTCACGCATCCCGCGCATGATCACGACGTAGAGCAGCAGGCCCATCATCGGACCGAGGACGCCCAGCACGAGAAGCAGCGCGATGGGCGTGGGCAGGCCCCAGCCGTAACGCAGTTGCCAGTAGGCGAACGCACCGAGCATCGCCTGCGCGCCGTGCGCGAAGTTGAAGATGCCGGACGTGTTGTAGGTGAGAACGAGGCCCGATGCAGCGATCGCGTAAACCGATCCGAGCACCAACCCCACGATCGTGAAGGTCAGAAAGGTGTCCATACGAGTACCTCTGGTCGGGGTGCCGGCGAGCGCGTGTCACGCCTCGCCGGCACCGGGCGCTCGGATCAGACGGTCGGTCTGATGACGTTGGGGTTCAGATATTTCGTCGCGATGCGGTCGGGTCCGAGTTCGGTGCCCCACGTACTCGGATCGGTCGCGACGCGATAGCGGTCGTCGCACTCGAAGGTGCCCGCCTCCGCGGGGAACGCCTGGGTGTATTCGGCGCCTTCGAGTTTCACGACGAGCCCGCAGGTCGCGGGCATGTTGTTCCCGGGGTCGGTGACCGCGTGCAGACCACCGCCGTCCCACTCGTGGATCCGGGACAATTCGTCGATGACGCACTGCCGGGACAGGTCCGATCCGCAGGCGTCCGCAGCGGTAGCCCACAACAGGAACGAAGAAGTGGCCTGCATGCCGAGCAGCGCGGTCTTGCCGTCCTGCTCGGTGACGAGCTCGACGTACTTCTTCACGGCCGGCACAGCATCGGCGTTCTCGATCATCTGGAAGGTCATGCCGGCGTGGAGGTTGTCGAGCAGACCGTTCTCACCGTTCCATGCCTGAGCGGCATTGCCGTACCAGGTGGCCTCACCGAGCAGGATCGGGTCGATGCCGGCCTGGTCGAGCGCCTTCACGAAGTTGAATTCGGCCGGCACCGGAGAACGGGAGGTCCACAGGCCCTTGACGCCGCACTGCTTGAACTTCTCGGCGAAGGGCGCGTAACTCGACTCGCCCTCGTAGTTGAGCGTGACACCGCAGTTCTTCAGCGTGAAACCGGCTGCCTCGGCGACGGACCGGATCTTGGTGCTGGCCGAGATGATCGTGGGCATCGTGCTGTCGATGACGTCGAACTCGCCGAGCAGGTCCGGGTACATCTCGGCGATCTGGAACCACTGCGAACCGTTCGCATAGTCGACCGGGAACGGGACGCCCTGGTAGGTCATCGGGCCGTTGGCCGCGTCGGGGGACACGGTGAAGGCGGGGACAGCGGCGAGGTTGCACGCGACCCGGGTCTGCTCCGAGGTCTGGTCCATGGCGAAGCCGTGACCGACCATCATGAACTCGCTCGCACATGCATTCTGCATGACGGCGTTGGCCTGCGTCATCGCAGCGTCGTAGTGGGTACCGACGATCGTGCGGCCGTTGATGCCACCCTGGGCGTTGCACCAATCGATCATGGCGGAGACGGCGTCACCGATCTCCTTGTTGAGTCCGGGGCTCTTCGAATAGCCCCGGTCGTCGCCGTAACCGATCCGGATCTCGGAATCGGACACTCCTTGGTCGGTACTTCCTGCCGCTTCGCCCGGCCCGCATGGAGACGAAAGGGTTCCGAACGACTCCTCGACCGACAGGGACGCTCCAGTTCCGGCGGCTGCCGCCGGAGCGAGGGCGCCCGCCGACGAGTCGGCGCCGCGATCCGACGCACAAGCGGACGTCGCCACTACGATGGCGAACAGACCCGCCATCGATTTCGAGGCAGCACTGAGTTTCACGACGATGGACTCCTTGGTCTCGGTCCGGGCCGAAGCGCGATCCGGGGGGCGCCGGACGGTGGGCCGGGTGTCGCGAAGGTAGCCACCCGGCCGAGTGAGACCTGCGCCACTCCCACTCACCGGGACCGATTTGTGACAGTCGACACAGGGTTTAGGGTGTGATGCTCCACGTCACCAGCAACAGTTCTCCGATCCTTCCGTGTACGCGCTGCGCGACGACGAACGTGCGGGCCGAGAAAGGCGAATCCTTGACAGCACAAGCCGATCTGCAGCAGATGCTTCAGCAGGTCGTTTCCCAGCTCACCGGCCCCGGTGGCTGCTTCGAAATCGTCGAAGAGGACGTGCGCGGAAACCGGATGCAGGTCATGCGCAACCGCGACCGGCGCATCGGCGACCTCGTCGCCGCGTCCCGGAAATGGGGCGACCGCGACTACCTCGTGACGGCCGATCGCCGCCTGTCGTTCACCGAGCACGCCGACGCTGTAGCTGCCCTGGCGACCGCCCTGCGCGACGAGCACGGCGTGGAGAAGGGCGACCGGGTCGCGATCCTTGCGGCCAACTCACCCGAATGGATCATCACCTTCTGGGCCGCCCAATGCCTGGGCGCAATCGCCGTGGGGCTGAACTCCTGGTGGACGCCGTCCGAAATCGCCTACGGCGTGAACATGGTGCGACCCAAGGTGATCGTCGCCGACGCCAAGCGCGCCGATCTGCTGGCCGGAGCAGAGGTCTCCGGCTTCGAACTGCTCACCACCGAACACGACGTGCCTCGGATCGTGGCCGCCGCGTCCGGCACCGAACTGCCGTCGGCCGACGTGGAGGAGGACGATCCCGCGGTCATCCTGTTCACGAGCGGCACCAGTGGACGTCCCAAGGGGGCGTTGCACTCCCACCGCAACGTGCTCGCCGTCGTCGACTACCACCGGTACTCCGATGCTCTGGTGGCCGCGATGCAGCGGCGCTCCTACGACGACTCGGTGCCCAACGACAACCGGTACCTCCTGACCTCGCCGTTGTTCCACATCGCAAGCCTGCACAACCTGGCGGTGCCACGCCTCGCGACGGGAAGCGCCGCCGTTCTGACGGAAGGCGGGTTCGACGTCGACAAGGTCTTCGCGCTCATCGAGCGTGAGAGGGTCACCAACTGGGGCGCGGTGCCGACGATGGCGTCGCGCATGCTCGAGCACGAGAACACCGACAAGTACGACCTCAGCTCGCTCACCGCGTTCGCGCTGGCCTCGGCACCGTCCTCCCTTGAGTTCAAGAAGCGTCTGCAGGCGAAGTTCCCCTTTGCGCAGCAGGCCCTGGTGGACAGCTACGGACTGACCGAGTGCAGCACTGCGATCGCCATGGCGACGGCCCCGGAGATCGAGGCGTTCCCGGGCACGCTCGGCTCCCCCATCATCACGGTGAGCATGGAGATCCGCGACCCGTTCGGTGAGCGGGTTCCCGACGGCACCGAGGGCGAGATCTGCGTCCGCAGTCCCTATGTGATGCTCGGGTACTGGGAGGACCCGGCTGCGACGGACGCGGCTGTCACCTCGGACGGATGGCTACGTACCGGCGACTACGGAACGCTCGAGAACGGCCGCCTGCGGCTCACGGGCCGGCGATCCGATCTCATCCTGCGCGGCGGCGAGAACGTCTATCCCACGGAGATCGAACAGCGCCTCGACGAGCACCCCGACGTCGTCGAGAGCGCCGTGATCGGCGTGGACCACGAGGATCTGGGGCAGGAGGTCGCGGCCGTCGTCGTGCTGCGACCCGGCAGCGCGATCACCGAGGACGAGTTGCGAGCCTTCTGCGCCGAGCGACTGGCCTACTACAAGGTGCCCACAGTTTGGCGGATCACGCGGGATCTACTCCCCCGCAACGCGACCGGCAAGATCATCCGACGCTCGATCACCGTCTGATCGGCGAGCACACCGGTCACCCGTCCAGCCCGAACAGCGACGTGGCATTCTCGCGGCACACCGCGCGGATCCACTCGCTGTCGGGCGCGACGCGTTCGAGCACCTCGAGCTGATGGAGGTAGCTGTACGGGATGTTCGGAAAATCCGTGCCGAGCAAGATCTTCCGTCGTAATGCGTCCAGACGCGGAAGCTGATCTTCCGGGAAGGGTGTGTCCTCCTCGACGAAATCGGTGAACGCCATAGTCGTGTCGAGATACACCCGCTCGTATTGCTCGGCGAGGTCGAGGAACTCGCGGTACTCGGGCAGACCCATGTGCGCGACGATCACCGTCAGCTGCGGGTACCGGCGCATGAGCTCCTGCATCGGGGCGGGACCGGTGTACGTGCCGGGCGCCGGGCCCGACCCGCAGTGCACGACGATCGGCACGCCCGAGTCCTCGAGCAGGCCCCACACGTCGTCGAGGAGCGGGTCGAGCGGCGAGTAGTCGCCGACCTGGATGTGGGATTTGAACACACGCGCGCCCGCCTCGATCGCCGACGCGACGTACTTCTTCGCCTCGGCCTCCGGATAGAAGGTGGCGGTGTGGAGGCAGTCGGGGGTCCGGGCCGCGAAGTCGGCGGCCCACGAGTTGAGCCACGCCGCCATCTCCGGCTTGTGCGGGTACAGCATGGCGGTGAACCTGTGCACCCCGAAGTCGCGGAGACGCGCGACGCGTTCCTCCTCGTCGTGCCGGTAGGTGATCGGCCAGGGCCGTCCGACGAGCGGACCTGCGGAGTCGAAATACGCCCAGACCTTGTCCATGACCTGGCGGGGCATGAAGTGGGTGTGAACATCGATGAGGTCGTCGACGCCGTGACGGCGCCGGAACTGCGCTACCTGTTCGATTTCGTTCACGGTGCGACCGTACCGAAGTGACGCCGACCGAGGGGACCCGGCAGAAAAATACCAGGTCACAGGTGACATCCGACCCAGCACCGGACATTCCCCGAGGTTAGGTTAAGCTAACCATCGCATAGGGTGTCCTAAATGCCTTATCCATTCCCTGTGATCGAACCCAAGGAACATCGATGAACGCATCCCGCCTGTACCGAGGTGCCGTACTCGGCACCCTGGCTGCCCTCGCCCTGACGGCATGCTCGAGCGACCCGGCCACCGAGTCGTCCGACACCGCCGCCGCCACCGTCACGGTCGAGGACAACTTCGGTACGCAGACCGTCACCGTGCCGCCCAAGTCCGTGGTCGCCACCGACAACGGCACGTTCGAGACGCTCGATACGTGGGGCGTTCCCCTCGCCGCAGGCGCGGTCTCGCTGATGCCGAAGACGATCTCCTACACCGAGGACGACAGCATCGTCGATCTGGGATCGCATCGTGAACCCAATCTCGAAGCCGTCGTCGCGGTCGAGCCGGATCTGATCATCAACGGCGGGCGCTACGCGCAGTTCAGGGAGCAGTTCGAGGAGCTCGCACCGGACGCCACCATCGTCGAGGTCGCGCCGCGCGACGGCGAGGACTTCGCCGAGGAACTCAAGCGCGGCACCACTGTCCTCGGTGAGATCTTCGCCAAGGAAGCGGAGGCACAGGAACTCAACGACGCGTTGGACGCGTCGATTGCCCGCGTCCAGGCCGCATACTCTCCGGATCAGTCGGTGATGGGTCTGATCGTCTCCGGCGGCGAGATCGGTTACGTCGCCCCGAGCACCGGGCGCACCATCGGCCCCATGTTCGACATCTTCGGCCTCACCCCGGCTCTCGAGGTTCCCGAAGGCACCGACAACCACCAGGGTGATGACATCTCCGTCGAAGCTATCGCCGCATCCAACCCGGGCCTGATCATCGTCATGGACCGTGACGCGGGTACCTCGACCGGTGGCGGCCCCGACTACGTGCCGGCGACCACGGTCATCAACGACTCGCAGGCACTGCAGAACGTGAAGGCAGTCCAGGAGGGCAACATCATCTACCTGCCCGCCGACACCTACACCAACGAGAGCATCCAGACCTACACGGAGTTCTTCAACTCCCTGGCGGACCTGCTCGAGAAGAACGCGCAGACCGCAGAGAACAAGTGACCTCCGCGCAGAGCGCAACGAAGTACTGAATTCACAGCGTCGACCGCCGTGGACTCGGCCGCGAGCCGGGTCCACGGCCGACGTGCTTCCGGAGCAGAGATGCCGAAATGACGACCCAAGCCCTACCGTCCCGAACGCGGGAAAGACTTTTCGACCGGAAACTGCTGCTGGGTTTCCTCGGCGTCGGCGCCCTGCTGATCGCCTCACTGTTCACCGGGGTGTTCGACATCTTCGGCGGTGACTTCGGCTGGGAGATGTTCAACATCACCCGCGTCCCTCGCACGATCGCCCTGGTGCTGGCCGGGGCTGCGATGGCGATGTCCGGACTCGTCATGCAGTTGCTCACCCAGAACCGCTTCGTCGAACCGACGACCACCGGCACGACGGAGTGGGCAGGATTGGGGTTGCTGATCATGATGATCGTCGTCCCGACCGCAGGTCTTCTGCCCAGAATGATCGGCGCCGTCGTGGCGGCCTTCATCGGAACGATGATCTTCTTCCTGTTCCTCCGGCGAGTGCAACTGTCCTCGTCGCTGATCGTGCCCATCGTCGGCATCATGCTGGGCGCCGTCGTCGGCTCCATCACCACCTACATCGCTCTCGCCACCGACAAACTCCAGAGCCTGGGCATCTGGTTCGCGGGGAGTTTCACGTCGATCATCAAGGGCCAGTACGAGGTTCTCTGGATCGTCGCGGTCGTCGCGGTCCTGGTGTTCATCGCCGCCGACCGATTCACCGTCGCCGGTCTCGGTGAGGACGTCGCGACCAACGTCGGCCTGAACTACAACCGCATCATCCTGCTGGGAACCGGCCTCATCGCGATTGCCACCGGAGTGGTCACCGTCGTGGTCGGTTCGCTTCCCTTCCTCGGGCTCATCGTCCCCAACATCGTGTCGATGTTCCGCGGCGACGATCTGCGCAGCAATCTCCCCTGGGTCTGCCTGCTCGGTATCGCCATCGTGACCGTCTGCGACCTGATCGGCCGGACGATCATCATGCCGTTCGAGATCCCGGTATCACTCATCCTCGGCGTCATCGGCTCCGTCGTCTTCATCGCCATGCTTCTGCGGAGTCGCCGCAATGTCTGACATCACCGAGTCGATCTCCCCGGCAGAATCGATCCCCACGGCATCGATCCCCACAGCTCCGCCGACCGCCGCGACGGCAACAAGGGCCGAGCGCACAGGCTCCGGCGCATTCGCGACCGCGCGACAGCTACGCCGCTACTGGATTCTCGTGGGGACTCTCACGCTCCTCTCGGTCGTCATCGCCGTGGGCATCGTGACCTGGGACAATCCGATGCCCTTCGGGACCGCAGGCTTCTGGCGGATCACGCAGATGCGCGCGACCAACCTGGTCGTGATCGCGATCGTCGTCGTCTGCCAGGCCGTTGCGACGGTCTCGTTCCAATCTGCGACGAACAACCGCATCATCACCCCGTCGATCATGGGATTCGAGGCCCTCTACGTCGCGATCCAGACCGCCGCCGTCTTCTTCCTGGGCGCGGTCGGAGTCACGGCGCTCACGGGGGTGCCGCAGTTCGCACTCATGGTCGTATTGATGGTCGGCTTCTCGCTGATGCTCTACGGATGGCTGCTCTCCGGCAAGTACGGGAACATGCAGGTGATGCTCCTCGTCGGCATCGTCCTGGGTGGCGGTCTCGGATCCGTGGCGACCTTCATGCAGCGCATGCTCACCCCCAGCGAGTTCGACATCCTCACCGCCAAGCTGTTCGGGTCGGTCTCCAATGCGGATGCCTCCTACCTACCGCTGGCGATCCCGCTCTGTATCGGGGCGGCAGGAACACTGTGGTGGCGTTCCCGCAGACTCAACATCATTGCGCTGGGCAAGGACGTCACCACGAATCTCGGCCTGGACCACCGCCGAGAGATCATGCTCGTACTGTTTCTCGTGTCGGTCCTCATGGCCACCACCACCGCGCTCGTCGGCCCGCTGACGTTCCTCGGCTTCCTCGTCGCGACGTTGGCCTACCAGTTCGCGACCACACACGATCACCGCTTCGTGTTCCCGGTGGCGATCCTGACCGGGTTCGTCATCCTCGGGGGCGCCTACTTCGTTCTGAAGAACATCTTCTACGCAGAGGGTGCCGTGTCCATCATCATCGAGGCCGTCGGCGGCACGGCCTTCCTCTACGTGATCCTTCGGAAGGGCAGGCTGTGATCGAGATCAAGGGTCTCCGTAAGGAATACAGCAAGACGGTCACGATCGGTGAGATCGATCTGACCATTCCCGCAGGCGGCATCACGGCCCTGGTCGGACCGAACGGTGCGGGCAAGTCGACGATGCTGACCATCGTGGGCCGCTTGCTCGGGGCCGACGCCGGCACCATCGAGATCGCCGGCTACGACGTGTCGAGCACTGCCTCGAAGGACCTCGCGAAGATCGTCTCGATCCTCCGCCAGGAGAACCACTTCGTCACCCGCCTGACGGTGCGGCAACTCGTCGGGTTCGGCCGATACCCGCACTCGAAGGGCCGACTCACCCGCAAGGACGAGGAGGCCATCAGCAACGCCATCGAGTTCTTCGACCTCACCGACCTCGAACACCGCTACCTGGACCAACTGTCCGGAGGACAACGCCAGCGAGCCTATGTGGCCATGGTGCTGTGCCAGGACACCGACTACATCCTCCTGGACGAACCGCTGAACAACCTGGACATGAAGCATTCGGTCCAGATGATGAAGCATCTTCACAAGGTGGCCGTCGAATTGGGGCGCACGGTCGTCATCGTGCTGCACGACATCAATTTCGCAGGCCACTACGCGGACCGGATCTGCGCGATGAAGGACGGCAAGGTCGTCGAGTTCGGAACCCCGGAAGAGATCTTGGTGGACGAGACCTTGACGCGCGTCTTCGATACTCCGGTGACGTGCGTCGAAGGACCCAACGGCCGCCTCGCCGTCTACTACTGACTCAGAACAAGGTCAGTTCGGCGTCGTCGGCGCGCTTCGGCGGCTTGTGCGCGACCACGGGCGTGCTGGGCACCTCGATTGGTCCGGGCTTCGCCGCGATCTCGCGGGCGGCCTGGCCGGCGAGCGTGTCGGCCATCTCGTTGAAGTGGTTGCCGACGTGCCCGCGCACCCAGCGGAACCGCACCGGACCGGTGCGGTCGGTGAGCTCGCGGTCGATGGCGCGCACAAGTTCGAGGTTCTTCACCGGCGCGCCGGTGGCCGTCTTCCAGCCCTTGCGCTTCCATCCGGGCAGCCATTCGGAGGCGCACTTGATCGCGTACTGCGAATCGGATTCGATGATCATCGGCTCGGCGCCGGGATGCGCCCGCAGCGCCTCGAGCACCGCCCGGAGCTCGGCGATCTGGTTCGTGCCCGAACGCTCACCGCCCGACGCGCTGGGCCCCTCGTGATTGACCCACGCCCACCCGATGGCGCCACCGGGATTGCGAAGGCAGGATCCGTCGGTGCTCACGATGATCATGCGCCCGACCATAGCCGCACCCTCCGACACCACGAAAGTCGGCTCCAGCGCCCGGAGTACGGTAGGACGGTGACCGTGTCCGACGAGCGAGGCCGTCGCATCGCGAGCGTGGCGGACGAAGCACCTCTCGACACCCGCGTGCGCGTGCCGTGGCCCGTCGATGTTGTGCGCACCCTGCGCCCGCTGCAGCGCGGGCCGTGGGATCCGTGTCATCGCGTCGTCGCAGGCGCCGTCTGGCGCACCTCCCGCATGGACACCGGTGCCGTGACGTATCGGCTCACCCAGGACGGCCCGCACGGTGCGCGGTGCCTGGCGTGGGGCCCGGGCGCATCCGAGCTGGGCGATCAGCTTCCGGCGCTGCTCGGCGCCGACGACGACCCGTCCGGCTTCGTACCCGAGCATCCCCTGCTCGTCGAGGCGCACCGACGCATGCCCGCCCTGCGCATCACCCGCACGGGCCGGGTGCTCGAATCCCTGGTGCCGGCCGTCCTGGAACAGCGGGTGCACGGGGTGGCGGCGTTCGCGTCCTGGCGTCGTCTCGTCACGTGGTTCGGCGATCCGGCGCCCGGCCCGGCCCCGGAGGGCATGCGCGTGCCGCCCTCCGCGGAGACCTGGCGGACCGTACCGTCCTGGGAGTTCCACCGGGCGAACGTCGACCCCGGCCGCGCACGCACCGTGGTGCGGTGCGCGCAGGTCGCCGACTCGCTCGAACGTCTCGTCCACGAACCGTCCGCCGACGCCCGGCGGAAGCTGCGGGTCGTTCCGGGAGTGGGCGTGTGGACGGCCGCGGAGGTCGCCCAGCGCGCGTTCGGCGACACCGATGCGCTCTCCGTCGGCGACTACCACCTCGCGAAGGTCGTCGGATGGGCACTGCTCGGCCGTCCCCTCGACGACCCCGGCATGATCGAATATCTCGAACCGCTACGCCCGCAACGTTATCGGGCCGTTCGATTGATCGTGGAGTCCGGTGGGTACGCGCGGGTTCCGAAGCGCGGGCCTCGCACCCCGATCACCGACCATCGTCGGCGGTGACGGGGTCTCGATCCGGCGCGCCCGTCCTCGTAGACTCGGTCACATGTCCGCCACCCACGACGCGGCCGGCCCCGATCGGCTCGGACACCTCCCGAGCTATCTGATGACCCAGGCGGCGCGACACGTGCATCGCGTCGTGTTCGATCGCCTCGACTCCGCCGATGCCCGCGGTCACCACTACCGGATCCTGGCCGCCCTCGAGGAATACGGTCCGTCCAGTCAGATCGACCTCGCCCGTCGCTGCGGCCTCGATCGCAGCGACGTCGCCGCCGCCGTCGACGCACTCGTCGACCGTCGTTTCGTCGTACGCGCCGCCGACCCCACCGATCGGCGACGCAACATCATCACCCTCCCCCAGCGCGGGCGCCGACGACTGTTCGATCTCGACCGGATGCTCACCGCGGCGCAGGACGAGGCGTTCGCTCCCCTCGACGCAGCCGAACGCGCACAGCTCACCGCGATGCTGACCAGGATTGTCGAGTATCACACCAGGCCTGCGCCGATTTCCGCGCAGCAGTCGTAGGCTTGTAGAGGTGCATCCGACGGAGATCCCGCCGCGAGCACGATCTACGAAAGGACCTTCGGCGTGCAGGCCAAACCTTGCCGAGAATCACGAGTCGTCAAGACCAGCAGGGTGTTTCCCAACGACGTCAACGACCACAACACGTTGTTCGGCGGGAAGCTGATGAGCGACATCGACATGACCGCGTCGATCTCGGCGACACGTCACAGTCGCGCGTCGGTTGTGACGGCGTCGACCGACTCCGTGGCCTTCCTCGAACCCGTTCGCCCGTCCGATTCGGTGTGCCTCGAATCGTTCGTGACCTGGACCGGACGCAGCTCGATGGAGGTCTTCGTCAAGGTCACCGCCGAGGATCTGCGCAGCGGTGAGCGACGCATCGCCGCGACCGCCTTCCTCACCTTCGTCGCGGTCGACGACGGCGGCCGCCCCATGCAGGTGCCACCGGTGCTGCCCGAGTCCGACGAGGAACGCAAGCTCAACGAGTCCGGTGACGAGCGAGCGGAACACCGCCGCATGCACCGCGCGCAGAGTCAGGAGATGGCGAAGTTCCTCACCACCAGCCGCCCGTGGTGAGGTAGGGCCGCACGCACCCGCCGTCGAGTCGCGATCAACCGTCAGTGCTCGAAAAGTGCTCTGTCAGGACATCATTCGGGTTGACTGCTGCCGAAGGACGGCGATTGTTGTACGGGTACGGCGGGTGTCTCAGCGGGAACTGTGACGACCGTGGCTCCCTGCTCGACCGCGAAGGACGTGAGCGGGAACAGCGCGAGGATTTCTTCGATACCGGGATAGTCCGAGGCCCACATCGCGGTGGAATCAGCGTTCCCGCACGACGCCAACGCGACATAGGAGCCGGCAGGTACGTCCGCAATGACCTGCGTGCTGGTTCCCGGCGCTACCGGCCCCTGCTCGTAGAGGGACTGTCCGGCTCCGACGACTTCCCAGACCGGGGGCAGTATCCCGTCCGGTGCGTTGCCGAGAGAAGTCGAGCAGATCAACTCCTCGCCGGTGTTGTTGACGATGGTGTTGGTCACGCTCGTGCCGTCGACGGAGAACGAGTACCGAACGTCCTCGGCCTCCGCTGCTCCTGCTACTCCTGGGATCACTACAGCCGCAGGGACAACAAAGGTGGTGATCACTGCAGCACGGGCGCGATGTCGCATCGGTGGTCCTTACTGTCGTCAGATAACGGAATTCATGTGATCTTGACGTACCCCCGGTTTCTGCGGGCGGATTTCACTGAAAGCGATCCCGGCTGAAGAAGTTCTATTCGACGAATATGTCTGCCGGATGCGCGAAATCCCGGCGAGCGGCGCGGAGCTGTGGAAACATCTCGACCACTCGACGCGAAGGGGGATCGCGTGTTCGACATCGGGCTTTCGGCAGGGACGATCGAGTACGAGGACACCGGCGGTACCGGACCGGTTCTCGTGTTCATCCACGGCCTTCTGATGGACGGAACCGGGTGGCGGCACGTCGTCGAACAACTCCGCGGCACCTACCGCTGCATCGTGCCGACCTGGCCTCTCGGCTCGCACCGCATACCGATGCGTCCGGAGGCAGACCTCACCCTCGTCGGAATGGGCCATCTCATCGGGGAGTTCCTCGATGCCCTCGACCTGCGTGACGTCACGCTGATCCAGAACGATTGGGGCGGTGCCCAGGCCTTCCTCGCCGTGTCGAATCCCGAACGGGTCTCGCGACTCGTGCTCGCCGCGTGCGAGGCATTCGACAATTACCCACCCGGCCCGGTCAAACCGCTCCTGCCGCTGGTCAGGATTCCGGGCGGGGTACGCGTGCTCATGGCCGTGCTCGGCACGAAACTCGGACGGCGAGGCCCCGGAACCTGGGGCTGGATGAGCAAACGTCCGGTACCCGGACCCGTCATGGACGCCTGGTTCCGTCCGGCCACCGTCGACCGGAACATCCGGCGTGATCTGGCCAAGTACGCACCCTCTGCGCCGCCCAAGCAACAACTGCTCGAGATCGCTGCGAAAGCGGCGCAGTTCTCCGGGCCGGTGCTCGTCGTGTGGGCCACCGAGGATCGCATGATGCCCCGCGATCATGGGCGACGCCTCGCCGAAGCCTTCCTCGACGCGCGACTGGTCGAAATCGACGACAGCTACACCTTGCTGGCCGAAGACCAGCCCGAGAAACTCACCGCGGCAATCGAAGAGTTTCTGACCGCCACTGCCGGCTGAGACATCCCACATCCGGAAACGAGCGGTTACAGCGCCCGCGCGATGATCTGCTTCATGACCTCGTTCGCGCCGGCGTAGATCCGCTGGACGCGGGCGTCCTCGTACATCCGCGCGATGAGGTATTCACGCATGTAGCCGTAGCCGCCGTGCAGCTGCACGCATCGGTCGATGACCTCGCACTGTTTGTCGGTCAGCCAGTACTTGACCATCGCAGCGTCGGACGGGTCGAGTTGGCCCTTCAGGTGCTGCTCGATGCAGTGGTCGAGGAAGATGCGGCAGGTGCGGGCGATGGTCTGGCACTCGGCGAGTTCGAAAGCCGTGTTCTGGAACTCGAACAGGCTGTGCCCGAAGGCCTGTCGCGCCTTGGTGTAGCGAACGGTCTCCTCGACGGCCCGGTCCATCGCGCCGGCGGCCTGCGCACCGATGATCAGTCGTTCCTGCACGAGCTGCGCCATGAGCTGACCGAAGCCGAGACCTTCGGTCTCGCCGAGCAGGTTCGTCACGGGCACACGCACGTCGACGAACGACAGTTCGGATGTGTCGGCGGCATGCTGACCGACCTTGTCGAGGACGCGTCCCACCGAGAAGCCCGGGGTGTCGCGGAGATCCACGATGAGCAGCGACACGCCCTTGGCGCCGGCCTTCGGGTCGGTCTTGACGGCGAGGACGATGACGTCGGCCGAGGAACCGTTGGTGATGAAGGTCTTCGAGCCGTTGACGACGTAGTGGTCGCCGTCGCGCACCGCGGTGGTCTTGATCGCTTTGAGATCCGAGCCCGCGCCGGGTTCGGTCATGCCGATGGCGCCGAGGATCTCGCCGGTGGCCATGCCCGGCAGCCACGTCTTCTTCTGCTCCTCGTTGCCGTACTCGAGGATGTAGTGCGCGACGATGCCGCTGTGCACGGAGTTGCCGAACGCGAGATCGCCGGAATAGCCCTGCGCGTCGAACACCGCGAGGTCGTGCGCGAAGGTGCCACCGCCCCCGCCGTACTCCTCGGGGATCGAGCAGCACAGCAGACCGAGCTTGCCGGCCTCGAGCCACACCTCACGATCGATACGACGCTGCGAATCCCACTTCTCGGCCTTGCCCATGACCTCGCGATCGAAGAACTCGCGCGCGAGATCGTAGACGGCAGAGACCTCGTCGTCGTACCAGGAGGCGACGTGCTTCTTCGGCATCGGGTTCGGATTCCTTTTCGCAGTGTTCGGTTCGGAGTGATCAGGATCCGCGCAGTTCGCGCTTGAGGAGCTTGCCGCTCTGGTTACGCGGCAGGACGTCGACGAAGCGAACGGCCTTGGGCACCTTGAACGGCGCGAGGCGCTGCTTGACGTGGTCGATCAAGGTGGGCTCGTCGAGTTCGTGACCGTCCTTGAGGACGACCACCGCGGTCACCGCTTCGATCCACTTCTCGTCCGGAGTGCCGATCACCGCGACCTCGGCGACGGCGGGGTGCGTGTAGATCGCGTCCTCGACCTCACGCGAGGCGACGAGGATGCCGCCGGTGTTGATGACGTCCTTGATGCGGTCGACGACGGTGATGAAGCCTTCGGCGTCGCGGGTGACGAGGTCGCCGGAGTGGAACCAGCCGTCGCGGAAGGCCTCCTCGGTCGCGGTGGGGTTCTCCCAGTAGCCGAGGCACAGTTGCGGTGAGCGGTACAGGATCTCGCCGGGTTCGCCGTCGGGAACGTCGTTGCCGTCGGCGTCGACGACGCGGGTCTCGACGAACAGTACCGCCCGGCCACACGAGGCGGGACGCGCGTCGTGCTCCTCGGGACGAAGGACGGTGGCGAGCGGACCGATCTCGGACTGCCCGAAGCAGTTGTAGAAGCCGAGCTCGGGGTAGCGTCCGCGGAGTCGCTCGAGGACGGTGACCGGCATGATCGACGCCCCGTACTGCGCTTTGCGCAGCGACGACAGGTCGCGCGTGTCGAGGTCGGGGTGGTTGGTCAGCGGCACCCACACGGTCGGGGCGAGGAACAGCGATCCGATGCGCTCCTCCTCCACCAGCCGGAGAATCTCGGCGACGTCGGGTGCCGGCAGCAGCCGCACGGTCGCGCCGACCGCGAAGTACGGGATGAGGAAGACGTGCATCGCGGCGGAGTGATAGAGCGGCATGCACACGAGCGGGTCGTCACCGGCCGACAGGTCGAGCGCCTCGATCGACGACATGTATTCGAAGGTGAGCGCCCGGTGGGTCATCATGGCGCCCTTGGGTTTCGACGTCGTGCCCGAGGTGTAGAGGAGCTGGACGAGGTCGGTGTCGGCCACCGCGACGTCGAGCGTCGGCACGTCGCCGGTCTGCGCAACCGCCACCAGGGAGTCGTCGGCGTCGCGGAGCGGGACGACGGTCTCGGCCGGTACGTCGGCCAGGACGGCGTCGAGATTGTCCCGCAGCGCCGGGTCGACGAGCACGGCCTTCGCCCCCGACTGGCCGAGCAGGTACGACAATTCCTCACCGCGCAGCGCGTAGTTGATCGGCACGTGCACCAACCCGGCGCGGGCAGCGGCGAGATATCCGATCGCGTAACCGTCGGAGTTGGTGCCGTAGGCGGCCACGCGGTCGCCCTGGGACAGGCCCAACGAGAGCAGATGCGCGGCGGCGCGGGTGACGGCGTCGTCGAGTTCCCGGTAGGTGAATTGCCGGTCGCCGAAGCGGAGCGCGACGCGGGCGGGGTAGCGCGCGGCGGTGCGGTGGAGGATGCCGTCGACGGTGCTCTGACGCGGATCGGGGGTCATGCAGCGAACTTTATAGGACGTCCAACCAACTAGTCCAGACTTAGCGATCGCTCGGGATCAGCGCCCTTTCCAGACCGGCGCGCGCTTCTCGAGGAAGGCCGTCATCCCTTCCTGCGCGTCGTCGATCATCGCGTTCGACGCCATCGTCTCGGCCATCGCGGCATAGGCGGTCTCCTGCGGCAGATCGATCTGCCGGTAGAACGCCTCCTTGCCGATCCGCATCGTCGCGGGGGACGACGTGGCGATCTTCAGGGCGAGCTCGGTGGTCGCGGTCTCGAGCGTCTCCGGTTCGACGACGTAGTTCACCAGGCCCCAGTCGGCGGCGGTCTGCGCGTCGATGGTGTCGCCGGTCAGCAGCATCTGCAGCGCCCTCTTGCGTCCGATCGCGCGGCTGACCGCGACCATCGGCGTGGAGCAGAACAACCCGATCCGCACACCCGGGGTGCCGAAGCGGGCGTCGCCGGCAGCGACGGCGAGATCGCACGACGCGACGAGTTGGCATCCCGCCGCGAGCGCCGTGCCCTGCACCGATGCGATCACCGGTTGAGGGATCGACTGCACGGTCCGCATCATCTCGTTGCACGTCTCGAAGATCGCGCGTTCCTCGTCGAGCGTGCGTCCGATCATCTGCCGCAGGTCGTGCCCGGCCGAGAACACCGGGCCCTCGGCGCGGACCACGATCACCTTCGAGTCGGCCGCAAGCGCCGTCAGACCGGCGATGACCTCGCGCATCGTCTCCACCGACAGCGGGTTGCGCTGCTTCGGGCGGTCGAGGGTGAGTACCCCGATACCGCTGGCCTCGTCGACAGCGATGAGTACGGGCGGGGGCAGGGTGTCGACGGCGTCGGGGCCGTCCGCAGAGCGATCCGTCACGTTCCCTTTCCTACACCACCCGCGAGTTACCGGCGCGGCATCGACGAGACGAGATCCGCGACGCGGGCAGGCTCCCGCCCGAGCAGCACCGCCGTGACGGCACTCCCGGCGACGAAGCCGTGATCGTCGTAGAAGCCGAACATCGCCGCCAGACGCTCCCGGGTATCCGCGGGCAGGTCGCGGCCGTGGCGCTCCATCCACACCGGGACGGACACCTGCTCGATCTCCACCGACCGCCCGGCGATCGCGCACAGCTCCCGCACACTCACCGCGTCCGGTCCCCCGAGCTCGTAGGTGGCGCCGTGGTGGACGTCCGCACCCTCGACGAGGACACGGGCCGCCACCGCCGCGACGTCCGACAGGGCGACGAACGAGAACGGCGCGTCGGGGTCGTAGGGGACGTCGAGTGCGTCGACCGACCCGTCGAGCACGGCCGCGAAGTTCTCCGTGTACGCGCAGGGCTGCAGCACGGTCCACCGCACCCCGGAGGCATGCAGGATGTCCTCGCAGCGCGCCTTGTCGAGGTGGTGCGGCATCGCCGGCGTGTACGGCCAGGCGACGGAGTGGTAGACGACGTGCTCCACCCCGGCCTCGGCCACCGCCTCGAGGAACCGCTCGAACAGCGCCGGCTCGGCCGGGTGCATGTTCGGGGCGATGAAGTAGACACCGCGGCAACCCGACAGAGCGTCGACGAGCCCGGCACCCGTCTCGAGGTCGACAGCACGATCCCCCGCCTGCCGAGCGGTGTGCACCACTCGGCGGACGGGGGTCGTGTCTGCTGTCTCCAGCGCCTCGACGACAGCCGTTCCGGTCTTCCCCGCGGCACCGATCACTGCGAGATCGGTGCCGCGGGAGAGATGGGCCGTCGTCGACATCAGTTGCCGATGAAGTCGTACTCGGCGAACTCGGCACCACCCGACAGGCGGGCGTAACCGGGACCGCGGTCGAAGAAGGGCTCTTCCTCGCCGCGCTCGGCGCGCATCTGCGCACGCAGCGCCTCGGTGGCCTCGACGTCGGCGACGGGCTCGTCGGCCGAGGTGTCCTTCAGGATCACGCCGTAGTCGTCGCGGGCACCCTCGACGGACACCTTGCGCCACAGCACGTCCCGGACCACCTCGTCGATCGGACGATCGAGCGGGTCGCCCCAGCCACCGCCGCCGGTGGTGCGGATACGCACCGTCTCGCCGGCCTTGATCGGCTCGGCGTCCGTGAGGGCGTCGAACTCGCGCTCGTTCGGGCCGCCGGGATCGAGGGTGACGGAGAACGGCTTGCCGGCCTTGCCGCCCTTGACACCCCAGCACGCGAGGATCGAACGGTCCGCGATGGACATGAAGTTCGCGTCCTTGAGCATGCGGATGTGCTTCTCGTAGCCGAGACCGCCGCGGTAGCGACCGGCTCCACCGGAATCGATTGCCAGACCCAGCTTCTCGACGATGAACGGGAAGCGGCTCTCGGTGAACTCGGTGGGCAGGTTCCGCGAGTCGGGCACCACGTGGATGGTGTCCTCGCCGTCGGCGTAGTGCCGGCCGCCGGAACCACCGCCGAGCACCTCACGCATGAGGTACGAGTGGCCGTCGAAGTCCTCGCCGTACACACCGGTGTAGCGGATGGTCTCCTGGTCGGCGGGCATGTTGCCGTCGACCGCCTTGGCGACCACACCGGAGAGCACACCGAGCAGACGCAGGATCACGAACGTGCGAGCGTTGGTGGGAGCGGGGAAGATCGGCGTGATGAGCGTGCCCGGCTCCGGGAACTTCATCTCGATCAGCGGCACGACACCTTCGTTGACGTCCAGTTCCGCCATGCGGTCCGGGGTGTCGGCCAGGTTGCGGAGGATCGGCGCCAGCCACTTGATGAGGAAGTTGCCGTCGGCGTAGTCACCGCAGTGGTTGATCGGCCCCTTCGCCTGCGGACCGGTTCCGTTGAAGTCCAGGATCAGACGCTCGCCGCCCTCGTCCTCCGGGGAGGTCTTGGTGAGGGTGATGCGCTGCACGTGGAGCATGGGCTCGTCCACACCGTCGTGCTCGGCGTAGTCCTCCCAGGTGTACGTGCCCACCGGGATCTTGCTGAGGATCTCGCGGCGGTACGTCTCGGTGGTGGCGTCGAGGATCGCGTCGAAGCAGGCCTCGACGGTCTCGACACCGTAGCGCTCGAACAGCTCCGACAGCCGGCGTGCACCCATGAGGCACGCCGAGCACTCGGCGTCGAGGTCGGCGGCGAGCGAGTCGGGCATGCGGGAGTTGCGGGTCATGATCCGCAGCGCCGCCTCGTTCGGAACGCCCTGGTCCCACAGCTTGATCGGCGGGACCATCAGTCCCTCCTCGTACACCGTGGTCGCACCCGAGGGCATGGAGCCGGGGCAGCAACCGCCGATGTCGTCGTGGTGGCCGAAGGCCTGCACGAACGCGACCACCGAGGGCTCGGTGTCGCCGGGGCGGGTCGCGAAGACCGGGACGGTGACGCACAGGTCGGGGAGGTGGCCGATGCCGCCTTCGGAGAGGTAGACGTCGTTGTGGAAGAAGACGTCGCCGGGCTTCATCGTCTCGAGCGGGAAGTCACGCGCCACCGGATGCACGAGCGCCGAGTACGACCGACCGGTGAGCTTGCGCAGGTTGCGGTCGTGGATGCCGGCGCGGAAGTCGTGGGCGTCGCGGATCATCGGCGAGCGTGAGGTCCGGGAGATGGAGGTCTCCACCTCCATCTCGACGCTGGCGAGGTAACCGGCGACGATCTCGACGAGCACCGGATCGGGAGCGGTGCCCGAAGCGTCGGTCAGCCGGAAGGGCTTGCGCGTCGTGGCCGCGGCGGGTTCGAGAGTCGCAGTCATCGGGTGGCTCCGTTCGAGTCGGATGTCTTGGTGAGGCGGATGTTGCCGAAAGAGTCGATGCGAGCGCGGAATCCGGGGTGGACCGGAATGGTCGAGCTGAATTCCTCGATCACGGCGGGACCTTCGAGTTCGTCGCCGGCGCCGAGGCGGGCGCGGTCGTACACGCGGGTGGTGACCCACTCGTCGAAGTACGCCTCGCGGGTGCCGGTGAGAGCGGCGTCCGCACCCGTGCCCGGTGCGATCTCGGCGAGTTCCGGTCGCTTGATGGGTCCGATGCCGCTGACGCGGAGGTTGACCCATTCCACGTGCTGGTGGGGATCGTTGCGGAAGTCGTAACCGTAGAGCTCGCGATGGGCCTGGTGGAAGCGTTCGGCCGCCTCGTCCATCAGTTCCTGGGTGATGGGGCCGTCGCCGACCGGCACACGCACCTCGAAGGCCTGACCGAAGTAGCGCAGGTCCGCCGAGCGGGCGTACTGCCGCTGGTCGGGTCCGAATCCCTCGTCCTCCAGGGCACGTTCGGCCTCGGCCGCGAGGGCGTCGAGTCCGGCCTGCAGCTCGTCGATCTCCAACCGGTCGTGGCGGCTGACGTGCGTCTGCACGTAGTCGTTGCGGACGTCGACGGTGAGCAGCCCGAAGGCCGAGACGTTGCCGGGCTCGAGCGGCACGAGGACGTCCTTGAGACCGAGGATGTCGACGAGGCGGCAGGCCAGCAGCGAACCGGAGCCACCGAAGGTCACCAGGGTGAAGTCGCGGACGTCGAGACCGCGCTTGACGGTGATCTGCCGCAGCGCGTTGGCCTGGTTCCAGGCCGACACCTCGAGGATGCCCGTGGCGCACGCCTCGAACTCGAGGCCGAGACGGTGCGCGAGCTCCTCGACGCCCTTGCGGGCGAGTTCGGTGTCGAGCGGGATCTCACCGCCGAGCAGGTGGGGAGGGATGCGGCCGAGCAGGACGTGGGCGTCGGTGATGGTCGGCTCGTTGCCGCCCTTGCCGTAGCACAGGGGTCCGGGATCGGCGCCGGCCGACTGCGGGCCGACGCGCAGGGTGCCCTCGGGGGTCATCCATGCGATGGAGCCGCCACCGGCACCGACGGTCACCACGTCGATCATCGGGATCTTGGACGGGTAGACACCCACGCGACCTTCCGTGGTGAGGGCCGGCTCGCCGCCGACGACCACGGTGACGTCCGTGGACGTGCCGCCACCGTCGCAGGTCAGCACCTGGTCGACACCGGCGACACCGGCGATCAGGGCCGCACCCAGGGCACCGGCCGCGGGGCCGGAGAGCACGGTGGTGATCGGCTGGTGCACGACCTCCTTGGCCGAGAGCACGCCGCCGTTCGACTTCATCACGTAGAACGGGATGTCGCGCTGCTCGCCCTCGGCGGAGGAGAACTCGCGCAGACGGTTCGCGATGTTGTTGACGTAGTTGCGGATGTTGGGCTTGACCGCGGCGTCGACGAGGGTCGTGATGGACCGCTCGTACTCGCGGTACTCGCGCAGCACCTCGCTCGAGATGCTCACCGTCGCCTCCGGGTACTCCTCCATGAGGATGTCGCGGACGCGGCGCTCGTGCTCGGGGTTGGCGTAGGAGTGCATCAGGCACACGCCGACGGTGAGGATCTCGCGGTCCTTGAAGAAGCGGGCGGCGGCGCGGACGTCGTCCTCGTTCAGGGGACGGATCTCGCTGCCGTCGTAAGAGAGACGGCCGCGAATGGTGCGGACGCGGTCGGCCGGCACGATGCGGTCGGGCTTGACCCAGAAGTAGGAGTTGCCGTAGCCGTCGGGGACCGACTGGCGGGCGATCTCGAGGACGTGTTCGTAGCCCTCGGTGGTGATGAATCCGAGGGTGCCGACCTTGCCCTCGAGGAGCTTGTTGGTCGCGACGGTGGTGCCGTGGCTGACGGCGTCGATCGCGTCGCCGGTCTCACCGAGCTGCGCGAGGACCTTCTCGATACCGGCGAGGAAACCGATGGCCGGATCCTGCGGTGTCGACGGAGTCTTCGTGGTGACGATGGCACCGGACTCGTCGTCCACCGCGACCACGTCCGTGAATGTTCCGCCGGTATCGATGCCGACCCGAATCTTCCTGGATCCCATGTTTCCTCCTGGGTTCGTCTCGCCGGTGTCCCACCTGACGTCTGATGACATTCCACCCCCTGAGCGGCGGTGTTTCTTTGTCACATCTCGCCGAACTCGTCGCCCGGAGTTCGGGGTTCGTGCACCTGCCCCTGCAGACGACGGCACCCCCGGGCCGTGATGGCCCGGGGGTGCCGTGAATATTCGACGAGAAGGTCAGCGTCGGGCGAGGATCGCCCCCAGGGCGACGCCCGCCAGCGCGATACCGGCGCCCACTCCTGCGGACAGCAGAACCGTTGCTGCCGAAGGCGTTCCGGCCGGTGCCGGTGCAGCTGCCGCGGGCAGCGCGGTGGTCCTCACACCCGCGACCTCGGCCACCTCGGCTCCGTTCACGGTCGCCACAGCTGCGGGTTCGGCCACACTCGGTGCCGACGGCAGACCGTTGGCGATCACGCCGTCGATGCCGTTGAAGAACACGCCGGCCATCTTCTTCGCGACACCGGTGATCATCCGCTGCCCGACGCCCCCGACCATGCCGCCGACGACCGCGTCCGCGTCGTAGGTGAGCACGGTACCGCCGTCACGTTCTTCGAGACGCACCGCCACGTCGGCCTTGACCGTTCCCGGAGCACCGGAGCCCGAGGCCGTCATGACGAACGATTCGGGACGATTCTGCTGCGACAGCACCACTTCCCCGTCGTAGGTGCCCTTGATGGAGGCCACCCCGGCGGTGATGGACAGCTTGTAGTGGTTGTCGCTGATCTGCTCGAGCGACTGCACGCCCGGGATCGTCGCCGCGAGAACACGGCCGTCCTGCAGGCTGTCGTACACCACGTCGGGGGGTGCCTGCAGTTGCGCGGTACCGGCGATTCTCATTCGTTCTCCTTGTTTCGGGACGCCGCGTGGGTCAGACGCAGCTCGAACAACTCCGAGGGGGAAATCGGCATGCTGGTGATCGGGATGCCCTCCGCGTCCTCGACGGCCGCGGCGATCACCGCCGAGGTGGGGATGACACCGGCCTCGCCGGCGCCCTTCATTCCGAGAGGATTGAGCGTGGACGGGGTGACGGTGTGGTCCATCTCGAGGGAGTCGGGCATCTCCGTCACGAAAGGCATGAGGAAGTCCATGTACGACGCGTTGAGCATCTGCCCGTGCTCGTCGTAGACGATCTTCTCGTAGAGCGCGCCGCCGATGCCCTGCGCGACCGCGCCTTGCACCTGGCCCTCGACGATGCGCGGGTTGATGACGTTGCCGCAGTCGTGCACCACCGCGTACCGGAGCACCCGGATCTCGGCGGTGACGGGATCGGTCTCGACGATCGCCGCGTGGATTCCCGATGCGAACGTCGACGTGGGCGGCGAATAGTAGCCGGTCGCCTCGAGGCCGGGCTGCTCACCCTCGAGGACGGGCGGCACCGACATGTCGGTCTCGGCGTTCGCGAATCCCGTTGCGCGGCGGGACGCATCGTCGAAGGCGTAGCGGAGCGGGTTCGACAGCACGGCCACGACACCGAGCGGGATCGAGGTGCCCTCGGCGCCGGGTTCGGTGCCCACCACGCACACGTGCCCCTCGCACAGTTCGAGATCGGCGACGTCGGCGTGGAGGTGGTCCGCGGCGATCTTCTTCGCCTTCTCCGCCACCATCTGCGCGGCGACATGGAAGGCGGAACCGGACATCACGGCACCGCGCGAGGCGAACGTGCCGACCGCGTAACCGAATCGACGGGTGTCGCCGGTGACGATCTCGACGTCGGAGACCGGCACACCGAGATCGTCCGCGACGATCTGTGCGAAGGAGGTCTGGTGCCCCTGGCCCTGAGTCGTCAGGCCTGTGGCGGCCTTGACCTTGCCCGAGGTCTCGATGAGCACGTGTGCGCCCTCGTACGGGCCCGGTCCCGTGCCCTCGACGTACGCTCCCACACCGATGCCGACGCGTCGGCCCTCGGCGCGGGCGCGTTCCTTGTACCCCGCGAACTCGTCCCAGCCGATGAGCTTCCTGAGCTTGTCCATCCCGGCCTGGTAGTCACCGCTGTCGTAGATGAGCGGGCGACCGTCCTGGAAGATCAGATGGAAGTCGTAGGGCATCTCCTCGGGGCGGATGAAGTTGGTCTCGCGGACCTCGAGGACATCCCTGCCGAGATGCTTGGCGATGGCGTCCATCGCCCGTTCCATCGCGAACACCGCCTGGGGCCGTCCCGCGCCGCGATAGGGCGTGACGATGACCGTGTTGGTGTACAGCGAGTAGGCGTCCACCCGGAAGGCGCGCGGCTTGTAGGGGCCGAGTACCTGGGTGGAGGTGTTGAGCAGCACGATGATTCCGTACGGCAGGTAGGCGCCGTTGTCGTGCCAGATCGAGAAGTCGAAGGCCAGCAACCGGCCGTCGTCGTCGAACCCGACGGTGACCTCGTGGATCTGCCCGCGCTCGTGGGCGCTGGAGACGAAATGTTCGCGCCGGTCCTCGACCCACTTGACCTCGTTGGAGATCCCGGCCTGTCCCAGCTTGCGCGCGGCCCAGGTGACCATGACCTCCTCGGGCCACGGGTGGACGATCTTCACACCGAAACCGCCACCGACGTCGGGGGCGATGCAGTGGACCTTGTTGTGCGCCATGCCCAGTCGCGCTGCGATCGCGGCGCGGGCGGAGGTCGAGGTCTGGGTGGACGTCCAGAAGGTCAGCGCCTTCTCGTCGTCGTCCCAGCGTGCGTAGACGCCCTTGCCCTCCATCGGCATCGACGCCGAACGCTCGATCTCGAGGTCGAGGGTCAGCGTGTGCGGTGCCGCGGCGAGTTCCGCCTCGATGTCGCCGAAACCGTGCTGGAGATGCGCCGCGACGTTGTCGGGCACATCCGGGTGGACGACGTGCTCGGCGTTGCGTGCGGTGTCGACACCGACCACGGCCGGAAGTGCCTCGTAGGTGATGTCGATCAGCGCGCAGGCGTCCTCGGCAATGTACCGGTTGTCGGCGACGACCATCACGATCGCCTCACCGACATGGTTCACCTCGTCCTTCGCGAGCGGATATCCGTTGCGCGGAGCGGTGATCGCGGGGTGCGGGATGAGCAGCGGGAGGTTCTCGGCCATCTCGGGCGAGTCGGCCTCGAGATCGTCGTAGGTGTAGATGGCGTGCACGCCCGGCAGTTCGAGCGCCGCGTCGACGGCGATGTCGAGGATGCGAGCGTGGGCGTGCGGCGACCGGACGAAGGCCGCAGCGAGAGCGCCGTGCCCGAGGTCGTCGAGATAGCGACCGTTGCCGCTGACGAGCCGGTTGTCCTCGACGCGTGGGATGGGCTTGCCGAACGACTTGCCCGACTCGGTGGCACCGCCGATGTCGGCGGGAGCGAGGTCGGTCGTCGTGCTCGTCGAGGTGGAGTTGGAGACGGGCGAATCGGAGACACTGGTCATGCTCGTCCTGCCTTTCCTCCGACCGGAGCGGTGGTGCCGCGAACCTTGGCGTCGAGCGAGGCACGGGCCGCCTCGCTGTCGGGGCCGAGCGGTGAGCCTCCGGACCGTTCACGTTTGATCTCGGCGGCGCGCAACACGGCCGCCCGGATGTTCTGATAGCCCGTGCACCGGCACAGATTGCCCGCGATCGCCTCGGTCGCCTCCTCGTGGGTGGGCGACTGGTTCTCCTCGAGGAAGGCGGCGATCGTGGTGACGAATCCCGGTGTGCAGAAACCGCATTGCAGACCGTGACAGTCGACGAACGCCTCCTGTACGGGATGCAGGGTGCCGTCCGGTTCGACGAGCCCTTCGACCGTCGTCACCGAGCGGCCCTCGAGGCTCGCGGCGAGCACGAGGCACGACCGCACCGGCTTGCCGTCGAGCAGCACCGTGCACGCGCCGCACACACCGTGCTCGCATCCCACGTGGGTGCCGGTCTGGCGGAGGTGATGACGGATCGCGTCCGATGCCAGCGTGCGCGAGGGCAGCACGACCGTCTGCGTCACGCCGTTGAGAGTGAAGGTCACGGCGACGTGGTGCTCGCCGGTCTCCGCCTGCATCTCGTCGACCTGTTCGGCGACGGTCCGCCGCGAGGCGTCGCGACCACCCTTGTGGATCGAACTCGTCATCGACTTCCTCCCGTATGCATCGGTACCCGTGTGTCGTCACGGATCGCGTCCTGCGCCGCCGCGAAGCCGACACGGCCGGTCAGTGCCGCCACCAGCTGCGACCGGTAGCGGTCGGTGGCGTGGATGTCCGCCTCCGTCTCGACGGTCTCGCGTGCCTTCTCCGCGACCTGCTGCCAGAGCGGGTCGCGCTCGTCGCGCGCCGAGGCGCCGCGCAGGATGTCGGTGTAGTCGACGACCTGCCCGAGCTCTCCTGCGGAGACGTAGGTCATCCGGGCGGACGTCACCGCGCCGTCCTCGACCTCCACCTGCGCGACCACGCCGACGAGGGCGTAGTCGCCGTGGCGTCGTGCGATCTCGTCGATGGCGGTGCCGGTGCCCGGACGCGCCGCCGGCACCGTCACGCTGGTCGCGATCTCGTCGGCTTCGAGGGTCGATTCGAGCGGGCCGGCGAACAGCTCCGAGGCGGGGATCTGCCGGACTCCGCGCACCGAGCGGACGGTGAGCGTTCCGCCGAGCAGCGACAGCACGGCCGGCATCTCCGCGGACGGATCGGCGTGGACGATCGATCCGACGGTCGTTCCGCGATTACGGATGGTCGGGTGTGCGACCAGGCGGAGCGCGCGGCCCAGCAGGGGCTGGACCTGCGCGACCGTCGGATCGGATTCGAGCGCTGCGTGGGTGGTGAGCGCGTCGAAGGTGACGCCGAGTTCCGGCGAAGCGGAGATCGCATCGAGGCGCGGAATGGAGCCGATGTCGACGAGGTGAGCCGGTGCCGCCAGGCGCATCGACAGCAGCGGAATCAGTGACTGGCCGCCGGCGAGCACTTTGCCCTCGTGCGCGACCCCAGCGAGGATCTCGCAGGCTTCATCGATCGACCGCGGTCGGTGATAGGTGAGTGGCGACGGTTTCATTGAACAGATCCTGCCCGCATAGTGCGATCGACGTTTCGTGGAGAAGTGACAAAGCTCACCGGTCGACAATGTCAGATGTAATAGAGGTCACGCGAACTCCTTCACCCTTCCCGCGCCGCTCTCGCCGTCGGGATCGGGCTCCGTCCGAACCGGTTCTCCCTGTTCGGATGGGGTATCGGGGTCCTCGGGTGCGATGTCCTCGGGAGCGATGACCCGGCAGAGGTGGTAGAGACCGATCACGACGATGGTGCCCAGCGCGATGCCGCTCAGCGAGAACGTATCGGTGAACTGGAGGCTGGTGTCGCCGATCGCGATGATCAGGCCGGCTGCGACGGGCATGAGGTTGCGCGGGTCGCCGAAGTCGACGCCGTTCTCCTTCCAGATCTTGGCGCCGAGCAGGCCGATGATGCCGTAGAGGACCACGGTGATACCGCCGAGGACGCCGCCCGGAGTCGCGGAGATGACCGCACCGAACTTCGGGGAGAAGCCGAGGAGCATGGCGATGACGCCGGCTGCCGCGTAGGCCGCCGTCGAGTACACGCGGGTCGCGGCCATGACGCCGATGTTCTCCGCGTAGGTCGTCGTCGGGGAACCGCCGACACCGGTGGCGAGGGCCGTGGCGAGACCGTCACCGGCCAGTGCGCGTCCCATCATGGGGTCGAGGTCGGTCTTGGTGATCTCGGCGACCGCCTTGACGTGTCCGGCGTTCTCGGCGATCAGGGCGATGACACCGGGCAGGACGAGCACGATGAAGGTGAGGCTGAACGACGGGGCGTGGATGCCGACGACACCGGCGGCTTCGTCCGTGAACGGCGGCAGACCGAACCACGGAGCGGACGCAACGCCTTCCCAGTTCACGCGGAAGTGTTCGGTGACGGCGTCGGCGCCGGCGTCGTAGGAGGTGATCGGTCCGCTGATGCGGTCGAGAACCCAGGACAGTGCGTAGCCGAACAGCAGTGCCAGGAAGATGGCGACGCGACCGAGGAATCCGCGCAGCACGACGCTACCCACGATCAGCGCGATCATCACCGTCAGTGCGACCCATTGGTCCTGTGGCCAGTAGGTGCCGGCCACGACCGGCGCCAGGTTGAAGCCGATGAGCATGACCACCGCGCCGGTGACGACCGGCGGCAGGATCTTGAAGACCAGCGAGCCGCCGAGGAAGTGGATCACCACACCGATCGCGGCGAGCACGAGTCCGGAGACCATGATCGCGCCGGTGACCTCCGACGGCGAGCCGCCCTGGGCGTAGATCGCGGCGATGCCGCCGACGAAGGCCGCGGAGGTTCCCAGATAGCTGGGGATCCGGCCCTTCACGACGGCGAGGAAGAAGAGGGTGCAGAAGCCCGAGAGCATCACTGCGAGTTGCGGGTTGAGACCCATGATGATCGGGAAGACGAACGTGGCGCCGAACATCGACACCACGTGCTGACCGCCCAGACCGATCGTGCGTCCCCAACTCAGGCGCTCCATCGGCGCCACGACCTGACCCGGTTCTATGTTCTTGCCGTCTCCGTGCACTGTCCAGATGGGCATATCGGACCTTTCAGCAGAGTGTGGGTGCCGATAGAGTTCACGTGGATTGTTACGCCTGTGTTGCCGATCACACGTGTACTTCGGTAGCCGCAAACGCTAACGGAGCAGCTCCGGCCCGGCGTGGGAGGAATCTGCCATGAGCGACCCTCCGAAATTGGCAAGATCGGTGGTTGATCGTCAGGAATCGATTCCGCGCATCGCGATGATCTTGAGCGCGAGCGAAAGGTCCAACCGCAGTTCGGGCTGTTCAGTGAAGGGACCGAGGATCTTTTCGAGTTTCGCCACACGATAGCGCAGAGTGTTGTAATGAAAATGTAACTGGCGCGCGGCTTCTGCGATGTTGATGTTGGTGGCGAGGAGCACCTCGAGGGTACGGCACATGTCCTGCGCCTCGGCCGTGCCGTCGGTCAGTTCCTTGAGCGTCTCGCGCGCGAACGACTCGAGTTCCTCGGTGTCCTCGACGAGGCTCAGCAACCGGTACACACCCAGATCGTCGAAATGGGTCACCGCCCACGGACCGGAGATCTTGCGTCCCACTTCGAGTGCCGTGCGCGCCTGCGCGTAGAGCGCCGGCAGGTCGTCGGTGGACGACGACGCACGCGAAACCCCCACACCGAACGGCCGACGCCCTCCCCCGCCGGCTCCGCGCACCAGGGCGACGAGTTCGCGCACGAGGGTCATCGTGTCGCTGCCCTCACCCATGAGTACGACGGTCTCGGTCGCCAGAGCTGTGACGGACGCTCCGGAATCGCGCCCGGCCAGCGCACCCGCGAACGCGCGGGCCTGCCGTTCCACGACGGGCAGTCGCGCCGGTGCCGCCGAGGAATCGTCGTCCACGCGATCGGGTTCGACGGCGACCACCACCACCGGGCGGTCGAGATTCCAGCCGAACATCTGCGCGTGCACGATCACCTGTTCGGGTTCACCGGCGCGGCCGCGCAACAGGTCCCGGACGAAGTTGGCCCGGTGCTTCTCCTCGACCGCGGACACCGCGAGCTCACGACTGACGACGAGCGCACACACCGTCGCCGCCTGCTCCACGAGATACAGATCCGGGGCGGAGAGATCACGTGCAGGACAGAAGAATACGAGCCGACCGTGGTCGATACCGTTGGCGGAGATCGCGGCGATCGCCACGTACTCGTCGCCGAAGCGGTGCAGACCGAGACCGCCCTCGATCGAATCGGTGCGCACCCGGCCAGTCGGGTCGACAGCCGCCGTCGAGGACAGCCACGCGAAGTCGGATTCCCTCCCGGCCCGGTAGGTCTGGCGTCCGTCCGGGGTGGTGATGAGGACCGCCCCGCCGAGCCGGCGCGAGATGCCTTCGGCGAGCGCCCTGTGTCCACCGCCCGCCATGACGATCTCGAGGAGGCCGCGACGGAGGTGATCCGCCTCGAAGACCGCTTCCACCTGAGCGACGGCCATGTCGCGGAGAGCCCGCGCGAGCCGATGATCCGCGACGACCTCCTCCGGCGTCGTCAGCACCGGGAGGGGAACGTCGTCCGTGAGGCCCTGGGGCAGGGGATGTCCGGCGTCGAGCCGGACCACGAGTGCCGAGACCTCGCTCCGGTCCAGCCGTGCCAGGAAGTCGGCGACCGGCACGGCGAGTCGCGCGAGCACGGTGGTGGAGGTGACGAGCAGCAGCCCCGGACGCAGCCAGGGACCGATCTCGGGGAGCATCATCACCGCGACCCCGGTGACAGGTCGCGCCGTGGAGACGTCACCGGCAAGCACCGTCGGTGCGACGAGGAGACCCGAGGAGACGACGTCTGCGAGCGGGCACGGTTCGAATACGACCGCTGCGCTGTCCTCCGGATCGGCTGCGCTGCGTCCCGGTTCGGATGCGCTGGGCCCCGGTTTCTCAGCCTTGCGCACCGTCACAGCACTACCCGTCCACCTGCCAGTCGTTCACCCCCGCATGGGAGACACGTGACATTAGAGGGCTGCCGCAACACCGTCAATCGCAGGCGGACAATCCGCAGGTCGGGCAGCGCGTCCCGCCGGCACCCGGTGGATGGGTCCGCGCAGTGTCGCAAGGCTGCGCCCGGTGGCACCGCGCGTGCTCACGAGGATCTCGGCAAGGATCGACACGGCCGTCTCCTCCGGGGTACGCGCCGCGAGGTCGAGTCCGATCGGCGAGTGCAGCCGTCCCAATTCGTCGGCCGACAGACCGGCCTCGCGCAACAGGGCGACCCGGCGCTCGTGAGTGGAGCGGCTGCCCATCGCCCCGATGTATCCGGCCTCGCAGCGGAGGGCGCGTTCGAGCAGCGGGATGTCGAACTTCTCGTCGTGGGTGAGCACCGCGACGACCGTGGTGGGGTCGATCGGCGCCGACTCGAGGAAGACGTGCGGCCACGCCACCACGACCTCGTCGGCGTCGGGGAACCGGGCGGGGGTCGCGAAGACGGGCCGGGCGTCGATCACCGTCACGCGGTAACCGGCGAACTTCCCCAGCGTGCACAGGGCGGACGCGAAGTCGATGGCGCCGAAGACGTACATCCGCGGTCGTGGCGCGAAGATCTCCACGATCTGCGCACGCTCCTCGTCGACGTAGACCTCCGAATCGCCGTAGGACAGGCGCAGTCGCACCTCGTCCTCGAGGTCGGTGTCGTCCCCGTCGAGGGTGACCACACGATGGCCGGCGGACTCCCGGTCGGTGACGACAGCGACCGGCTCTCCCGCCCCGATCCGCCGTGCCACCTCGGTGAACTCGGGGTAGGTCGCGGCATCGACCCGCTGCACGAACACCTCGATGGTGCCGCCGCAGGTCAGGCCCACGCCGAAGGCATCGTCGTCGGTGACACGGAAGACCTCGGTCCGCGCATGGCCATCGGCGAGCACGTCCCCCGCGATGTCGTACAGGGCGCCTTCGATGCACCCTCCGGACACACTGCCCACCACCTCGCCCGACCGCGAGACGGCCATCGCGGCGCCGGGTTCGCGCGGCGACGACTTCCAGGTGCGCACGACGGTCGCGAGCGCGAACGTCTCACCGTCGTCGAACCATCGCGACAGTTCGTCGAGAATGTCCCGCACAGCGGCCTCCTTACCGGTGTGTCACAGACGCGCGGCGACGGCCAGCGCGACGTGGTCGTGGAAGGGGCGCGCGACGATCTGCACGCCGATGGGCATGCCGTCGCTCGTCCGCCCGACGGGGACGACGACGGACGGGAAACCGGTGACACTGATCGTGCGGCAACTCGCCAGCGCCTCCTGCCAGGTGAGCAGCCGATCGTCGACAGCGAAACGATCGTCGCCGAGCGGAGGCGCCCCGATGGACGCGACCGGCAGCACCAGCACGTCGCCCATTTCGTCGAGCAGCCGATGGATCAGCGCGGTGCGCCACGCCCAGAGGCCCTCCACCTCCCGGTGCTCGGCGCGACCGGCCGTGGACAGCAGGTCGCGGATGACGGCACCGAACCGGTCGGGGCTCGCCAACGCGTCGATGTCGGCGTGGGTCTGGGTGGCCCGCAACCGGCCGAACAGTTCGTTCCCTTCGACCAGCGCCGACCCGCGATAGGGGCGGGCACCGAGGCGCCGCGCGCTCTCGCGGACGACGTCCACGATCTCGTCGTCGACGGGCACCGTGCCGTCCCCGTCCGCCCAGGTGATCGTCAGCGCATCGACGTCGACACTCGCCGGATCGGTCCACGCGACGTGCGGTTCGGAGATCACGCGCAGGGCGAGGACGAGGTCGTCGAGGTTCCGCGCCATGGGTCCGACGGTCTGCAGCGCGCCGTGCACCGTCGTGGGGTTGGCCCGCACGTGGTCGCCGACGAGCACCCCCGGGTACTGGCCGTCCGCGGACACCCGGCCGACGGTGGGGCGGATGGAGCACAGGCCGGTGCAGTGTGCGGGCCAGCGCACGGACCCGCCGAAGTCGGTGCCCAGTCCGAGGACGCTCATGCCCGACGCGATGGACGCGGCTTCGCCGCCGCTGGATCCGCCGGGTGATCGCGGCGACTCGGGGCTGCCGAGGGGATTGACGGCCGGTCCGAACATCTCGTTGTCGGTGAGCCCTGAGGTTCCGAATTCGGGCGTGTTGGTCTTGCCGACGAGGATCGCGTCGGCCGCCTTCATCGCGGCGACGGCGGGTGCGTCGACGACGGGGACGTTGTCGGCCAGCGCCCTCGAGGCAGCCGTCGTGCGCACGCCTGCGGTGGCGATGAGGTCCTTGACGGTGAACGGCACCCCGGCGAGCGGACCGGCCGTCTCACCGCGGGCGAGACGCCGGTCGAGGGCGTCGGCCTCGGCGAGGGCATGGTCCGCCGCGACGGTGACGATCGCGTTGAGGCGCGTGCTCTGCTCGGCGATCAGGGCGAGGTGGTCCTCGACGACGCGACGGGCGGTGACCTCGCGGCTGCGGACCACGGCGGCGATCGACCGCGCGTCGGCGCCGGTCCACGTTCCGGTGCGCTCGGTGTCGAGCGTCGGGGATCGACCTTCTACCGCCACTGGCCCTCCTCGGTCTGCGTTCGACGAGAACGCTATGGCCGGCTCCGGGCCTCTCCTACGTCCACACTCCACAGGAAGCCGGTCGCCGCGGTGTGAAGAGTTGATACTTTCCCGCCGGAGCGGGCCTGAGAGGATCGGGGAATGATTCCGTCCTGGGCTCGTCTTGCGTTCGCCGTGTTCGCGGTGAGCTGGGGCGCCAATCAGTTCGCTCCGATGCAGCTCGTCTACCGCGATCACCTGGGACTCGGCAGCGACTCGTTCACCGCCATGCTCGGCTCCTACATCCTCGGGTTGATTCCCGCGCTGCTCTACTTCGGGCGCGTAGCCGACCGGATCGGCCGCCGTCCGGTGATCCGGGCGATGATCCCGGTGAGCATCGTGTCGTCGATCGTCCTGCTGCTGGGCGCCGACATCCCCGCGCTGTTGTATCTCGGTCGGGTCCTCGCCGGATTGGCATCCGGGATGGCGTTCGGAGCCGGCACCGCCTGGATGAAGGAACTCAGCGAAGGGCCGGGTGTGGGAGCGCGCCGGGCCGCCGTGTCGTTGTCGGCGGGATTCGGCAGCGGTGCCCTGTTCGCCGGTCTCATCGCGCAGTGGCTGCCCGCCCCCGACCGTCTGCCTTATCTCGTGCACATCGCTCTGATGGTGGTCGCGGTGGTGTTGGTGTGGGCCGTCCCCGACGCGCACCGGCCCCGCACCGTGCAGGGCTCGTGGCGCCTGTCGACCCTGTCCACCCGACGCTTCCGGTGGGGTGTCGTGCCGTGGGCTCCGTGGGTCTTCGGATGCGCGACCGTCTCGTTCGCGACGATGCCGCCCATCGTGTCGGATCGCGTGGACAGCGTGGCCGTCGCGTTCACCGGGGTGGTCGCCGCCCTGACCCTGCTCACCGGTGCGTTGATACAGCCCGTGGCCCGGCGCATCACCCGGCACGGCGAGGACCGTGGCGTCTGGACGGGGGTGGGTCTCGGTGTGCTGGGCTTCGTGACCGCCGGCGTCGCGGTAGTCGTGGACGGCCCGGTATCGGTTCTCGCCGTCCTCGTCACCGCCGTCTTCCTGGGTGGCGGCTACGGCATGCTGCTCGTCTCCGGCCTCGTCACCGTCGAGCACATCGCTCCACCGGAGGAGCTGGCACAGACCGTCGCCGTCTTCTACTGCCTGATCTATCTGGGCTTCGCGGTGCCGTTCGTCATCTCGCTCGCCGCGCCGCACGTCGGGTTCGTCGCATGCTTCGCGGTCGCCGTGGCCCTGCTCGTGCTCGCGCTCGTCCCCCGGAAGTTGCTCGCCGATCAGGAAGCAACGCTCGTCGGTACGCGCTGAGCGGGACCCGGGGCGCGGACCTGCCCGAGCAGATCCGAGAGCGCGCGGGCGACCTCCTCGGGACGGTCGGCGAGCACGCGGTGACCGGCGCCGACGAACCGCACGAGATTCGCGTGCGGCAGTCGCGCCGCCATCGCCTCCGACAACGGCAAGGGCACGAAGACGTCCTCCGTGCCCGCCGCGACGACCACCGGCACTCTCGCGAGCACGTCGAGGGCGGCGGACTCGTCGAGCACCGCGAAGTCGGCGAGCAGCCGCGACCAGGTGACGACGGAGGTCTCGTTCGACAGCGCCGATCCGACCATCCGCAACCACGATTCCTCCGTGCGCCTGCGGGCAGCGACCGTGCACACGCGACCTCCGGCGCGCTTCGACAGCTCCATCACGCGCGGCGCACGCGACACCGCCCGGTGCACGATCGAGGCGGCCGGGTGACGCAGATAGCGTCCGATACCGCCGTCCGCGAGTCCCGATGCAGCGGTGGCGATCAGACCGACACCCACGATGCGGTCGCCGACGGCGTCGGGGTGACGACGGGCGTAGGACAGCGCGACCATGCCGCCCATCGAATATCCCGCCAGCACCACCGGTCCGTCCGGCGCGAGGGTCCGGAGCACCGCATCGAGATCGTCCGACATCCCGGAGACCGTGCACGCGGTGGCGTCGCCGGTCCCGGAACGACCGTGTCCTCGCTGGTCGTAGCGGACGATGCGCAGACCCGGCAGGTCCACCGATTCGCAGACGGCATCCCAGCTCGCGGCGTCCTGGCAGTGGCCGTGCAGGCACACGAGCGTCAGATCCGCATCCCGCGGTCCGGTCACCGTGGCGGCCAACGGCACTCCGTCGTCGGCAACCACGATCACACGAGCGATCGTGTTCGGGTCCGTACTCGACGTCGGCTCGGCCATCTCGCCTCCTGCACAGCGCATCTGCAGGAGTTGTCGCGTCACCGTCGGGCGTCGTTAACCGCCGACATCGAATCGTGACGTCCGGCGGTCAGCGCGGAGCGAGCGCCCGGATCATCGGTGCGGGATCGCCCGAGGGCACCAGGGCGATGGCCGGGGTGGTCACACCCGCCTCGACGTAGCGCTCCACGTGCTCGCGGCACGCCTCCGGTTCGCCGTGGATCACGAGGGCGTCCACGACGTGGTCCGGGATCGCTTCGAGGGCGGCCTTGCGGTCGCCTTCCGCCCACGCCTTCCACATGCCGGCGAAATCGTCCGACCGGCCGAGGAATTCGTGGAAGGCCCGATAGACGGGCACGTTCATGTAGGCGGCGATCATGCGACGGCCGATGGCGCGGGCGGTCTCGGTGTCGAAACCGGGGAGCACGAAGATCCGCGCGACGATCTCCTTGTTCTCGCCGCCCTCGTGGACGTAGGGCGCCACGGTGCGGACGTCGTCGGCGGACAGCCAGTTGATGATGGCGCCGTCGGCCTCACGTCCGGCCAGACGCAGCATGCCCGGTCGCAGTGCCGCCAGCAGCACCGGCGGCGTCGGGTCGGGTACGACGCCGGCCCGGAAGCCGTCGACGGCGAAGGTGTCGTACTTCTCGGAGACCTTCTCCCCCGACAGGGCGGCGCGCAGGAACCGCAGGGTGTCGCGGGCGCGCTTGAACGGTTCCTCGAAGGGGATGCCGTTCCACTTCTCCACGATGACGTCGGAGGAGGTGCCCACCCCGAGCACGAAGCGGCCGGGTGCGGCGGCGGCGAGGCTCGCGGCCGACATGGCCAGCGTCGCGGGGCCGCGGGTGTAGACGGGGACGATCGCGGTACCCAGGCGCAGGCTGGGAGCCCACACGCTCGCGAGGGTCAGCGGGGTGAACGCATCGGCGGCGCCGGCCTCGGACGACCACACGTCCGTGTACCCGAGGTCGGGGAGCTCTTCGATGATGCGTCGCTGGTCGGGCAGGGGGATGCCGTCGAGCGGGACGGTCAGGCCCCAGCGTCGTGTCGTGTTCTCCGTCATGACCGTCACCCTAGCCACACTGTGGTTCAGGTCATACCCGGGCGTGTTTCGGACCGGCGGATCGGGCCCGCCCCGCCGCCGCTCCGGTCCCCGTATGCTCGCGAGTCGTGCGTATCGATCAGTTGTGGCGTTATCCGGTGAAGTCGTTCGGGGGTGAACGGATCGACGCCGCAGCGATCGAAGCGGACGGCCTGCGCGGCGATCACCTGTGGGCGCTGGTCGACGCCGAATCCGGAAACATCGCGAGTGCGAAGCGGTTCCGCCGATACGGACTGCTGTTGACCTGCTCGGCGCGACTTCTGAGCGACGACGAGCCCCGCGACCCGGCGGCACTGGAACTGACGCTGGCCGACGGCACGGTGGTGCGCGGCGACGATCCCGAGGTCGACGACCTGCTGTCGAAGCTGGTCGGTCACGACGTGCGGCTCGAACCGCGCGACCGAACCTACGACGAGGCGCCGTTGCATCTCGTCTCCCGCTCCGCGGTCGAGGCGCTCGGCACCGGCGACCCCACCGATGTGGCGTTGCGGCGATTCCGGCCGCAGCTGATCGTCGACACTCCGGACACGACCGGTTTCGTGGAGGACGAATGGATCGGCCGACGGGTGTCGGTGGGCTCGGCAGTCCTCGAACCGCACAAGCGCACCGCGCGGTGCGTCATGGTGACGCTCCCCCATCAGGAGGTTCCCGCGCGGCGCGACATGCTGCGTGAGGTGATGACCGCGCATCAGATGCCCAATATGCCGGAGGGCAAGCCGATGCCGTGCATCGGCATCTACGCGACCGTCCCGACTCCCGGCGACATCACCGTCGGCGACGAAGTCGGGATCGGGTAGACCGGGTCACTTCCCGGCGAGGTACTCGTCGACGAGGATCTTCTTCTGCACCTTGCCCATGGCGTTGCGCGGAAGTGCGTCGACGGTACGGATCTCGCGGGGACGCTTGTGGACCGAGAGGGTCTGCGCGACGAAGTCCGAGAGTTCGCTCGGATCACGGAGATCCCCGACGACGTAGGCGACGATCCGCTGTCCGAGATCGTCGTCCGGCACACCCACCACCGCCGCCTCCTGCACACCGGGGTGGTTCAGCAGCGCGTGCTCGACCTCGCCGGCACCGATCCGGTAGCCGCCGGACTTGATCATGTCGACCGATTCGCGGCCCACGATGCGGTGGAAGCCCTGGTCGTCGATCACGGCGATGTCGCCGGTGTTGAACCAGCCGTCCTCGGTCATCGACTCGGCGGTCTTCTCGGGATTGTTCAGGTAGCCGTCGAACAGGGTGGCGCCGGAAACCTCCAGCTGGCCGAGGGTTTCGCCGTCGTGTGCCACGAGGTTGCCGGCCTGGTCGCGCAGGCGGGTGGAGACCCCGGCGATCGGCAGTCCCACCCAGCCGGGCCGGCGCTCACCGTCGTGGCGGGTGCTGATCGTGATGATCGTTTCGCTCATCCCGTACCGCTCGATCGGCGCGGAGCCGGTGAGGGCGAGCATGCGCTCGAAGACCGGCACGGGCAGGGGTGCACTGCCCGACACGAGGAGGCGCGCGGACGACAGTGCGCGCGCGGAGGATTCGTCGGCGACGACCCGCGACCACACAGTGGGAACACCGAAGTAGAGCGAACCACCCGCTGCCGCATAGGCTTCGGGCTTCGGCCGCACGGTGTGCACGAGCGGCGAGCCCTGCCGGAGCGCACCGACGACGCCGAGGATGAGCCCGTGGACGTGGAACAGCGGAAGTCCGTGGACGAGAGTGTCGTCGGACGTCCAGTTCCACGCCTCGGCGAGGCCGTCGAGACCGGCCGCCACGGCGGACCGCGAGAGCACGACTCCCTTGGGGGCACCGGTGGTTCCGGAGGTGTACATGATCATCGCGGCGCTGCCCGGGTCCGCCTCGGCGTGCGAGGACGACGAACGCGCGCTCGCGTCGACCGGGATCGCGGGGAGAGTGACATCCTCGGGGGCAGTGCCGAGCCACACCTGCGCACCCGAGTCCTTCAGGATGTGGGCGCGCTCGGCCGAGCCGGAATCCGGCGGCACGGGCACCGCGGCCACACCGGCCATGAGGCATCCGGTCGTGGCGATCACCGTCTCGATACTCGCGGTGGCGTCGATGGCGACCCGCGAGGAACCGGCGACCTCGTCGGCCACCGCGGCGGCGGCCGCGATCAGTTCGGATCGGGTGAGCGAGACGTCTCCGACGCGGACGGCGCTGCGGTCGTCACCTGCTCCGGATTCGGTGAGCGAGGTCAGCAACGGCACGGGCGTGGTGGTGGTCATCGGTGGGTCCCTTCTCGACGTCCTGCCGGACGGTGTCGCGCAGCGCCTGGTCCACATTGTGGACCGCCGTGCTACGATGCGGTCCGGCTCAACCTATAACCCGTGACGCCTGCCGTCAACGATGCGCGAAAGGTTCCGATGAACAGCGTTCTCACCGCACTCCGCGTGTTCGAGGAGGTCGCGACCACGCAACCAGTCGGGCTCTCGGAGTTGAGCAAACGTCTCGACGTCCCCAAGAGCACCGTGCAGCGGTGCCTGAAGACTCTCGCCGAGGCCGGCTGGATACGCCCCTCGACGGCGAATGCCGGGCAGTGGGTCATCACCGGCCGCGCGTTCAGCCTGGGCAGCGCGATGTCGTCCGGCGACGACCTGCGCGAGGTCGCACTCCCCGAACTGAACCGCCTGCAGGCGGAGACGGGTGAGACGATCCATCTCGCCGTGCCGGACGGCAACGAACTGGTCCTGATCGAGCGACTCGACAGTGCCCATCAACTCCGCGCCTTCCTTGCGCTCGGCACGCGCCTGCCCCTGCATGCCGCGTCCACCGGCAAGGCCTATCTCGCGTCGCTGCCCGACGCGCGGATCGAGGACTTTCTCGCGACCGAACTTCCTTCGCTGACCGAGCACACCGTCACCGACCCGGTGGCGCTGCGCGAGGAGATCGCCGAGATCCGCGCCCGCGGGTACGCCGTGACCGAACAGGGGCTGCACGACGGCATCGCCGCCGTCGCCGTCGCGCTACGTGGGCGCGGCGGCACCGTGCGCGGTTGCTTCAGCATCTCGGGCCCGGCCTCGCGACTGACGCCCGACCTCTTCCCCGACTACGGCGCGAAGGCGCTGGCAGCGCGGGACGCGATCGAGCGTCGCCTACCCTGATCCGCTCCGACCAGGACCGGCGGGAACCCGCCACCTCTGGACATATCGTTTGTCGATAGGTATAACGATTATCGATGGTATCGGCAATCGATAAACCCCGCCGTCCGGCGAGTTCGGAGACGACCATGAATTCCACCCACGACACCGACCGCCCCCAGGGCCCGGGCGCCGAACCCGACACGCTCTCCCCCACCGAGACGTCGAAGAAGGACCGCACCGATCTGTGGGCGTCCCTCACCGTCTTCGCGCTGACGTCGCTGATCGTGCTCTTCACCTATGTCCGCGACCTCGCGAGCTCTCTCGGCGACGGCATCGTGACCGCGCGGGTCCGGTTCGACGACGCGGCAGCGGCGCCGGTGCTGTCCACCCCCAACGGCGTCGACCTCCAGACCACCTCGACGACGGTGATCGACGTTCCGACCGACACCCTCTCCCCCGTCAGCGTCGGCCTCATCCGCGCCGGGGAAGCGCTGCAGACCCTCGGCTATCTCGCAGCCCTGGCCCTGCTGAGCTGGATCGTCGTGCGATTCGTCCGGGGCCGACTGTTCGACCGGGGCGCCATCCGGCTCGTGTGGATCACCTCCATCGTGGCGATCGCGACCATCATCGTCCCGATGATCCCCCGCACGCTGGGCACCAACATGCTGATCCGTGACGTGGACATGAATTACGTCCTCTCGAACGCGCCTCTCGGACCGGAGTTCTGGTACGCCTACGTCTTCTGCATGGTGATCTCGGCCGTGGGCGTGGTGCTGCGGATCGGCAGCCGCATGGCGCGCGACAACGAAGGACTCGTCTGATGCCTCCGGAAACCGAGCATGCCGTCCGGTGTCATCTCGACGAGCTGCTGGCCGACCGGGGCATGACCCTCACCGAGTTGGCCGAGAAGGTCGGCGTCAGCGTGGTGAACCTGTCGGTACTCAAGAACGGACGCGCCCGCGCGATCCGCTTCTCGACCCTCACCGCCCTGTGCCGCGTACTGGATTGCTCTGTGGGCGAAATTCTTTCGGTCGACTGACCGAACCGAGAAACGGCGATGCCCGGAACCTCGTGGGTTCCGGACATCGCCGACGGTCCGGCCGGTGGCGCTCCGGCTGACGCACGGACCTGTTTCTTCTATTCCCCGATCGCGGGAAGAATGCGGGTGCGGACCTCACCGAAGCCGATGCGGGTCCCGTTCGGGCCGGGCGCGGTGGCCGAGATGGCGATCTCGTCGCCGTCCTCGATGAAGGTGCGCGTCTCGTCGCCGACCTGCACGGGTTCTGCTCCGCCCCAGGTGAGTTCGATGAAGGCGCCGCGTTGGTCCTTCTCCGGGCCCGAGATGGTGCCGGAACCGAACAGATCACCGGTGCGGGTCGCGGCACCGTTGACGGAGGTGTGGGCGAGCATCTGCGCCGGCGACCAGTACATCTGCGCGTACGGCGGGCGCGACACGACGTGCCCGTTCCACTCGACCTCGAGATCGATGTCCAGGCCCCACTTCTCGGTGCCCTTCAGGTACGGCAGCGGCTCCGGGTCCTGCACCGGGGTGTCGATGCGGGCGGCCTCGAGTGCGGCGAGCGGAACGACCCACGGCGAGATCGACGTCGCGAAGGACTTTCCGAGGTTCGGGCCCAGCGGCACGTACTCCCACGCCTGGATGTCGCGGGCCGACCAGTCGTTGAGGATGACGGCACCGAAGCAGTGGTCGGCGAACTCGTCGGGAGTGATCTGCGAACCCATCGGGGAGCCGACACCGACGATGAAGCCCATCTCGGCCTCGATGTCGAGGCGGATCGACGGCCCGAAGACCGGCGCAGCATCGTTGGGGCCCTTGCGCTGTCCGCACGGCCGCACGATGTCGACACCCGAGGTCACGACGGTGCTCGACCGGCCGTGGTAGCCGACGGGCAGGTGCTTCCAGTTCGGCATCAGCGGGTCGGGATTCTGCGGGCGGAACAACCGGCCGAGGTTCGACGCGTGGTTCTCCGACGCGTAGAAGTCGACGTAGTCGGCGACCTCGATGGGCAGGTGCATCGTCACGTCGGCGACGGCGAAGACGGCCTCGTCGGCGACATCACCGGCGACGAGTTCCTTGATCGCAGCGCGGACTTCGTCCCATCGGGTGCGGCCCTGGGCCATGAACGCGTTGAGCGACGGCTCGGCGAAGACGACGTCGTCCTCGAAGACACGGCTCAGGTCGAGGACCGAATCTCCGACGCGGACACCGACGCGGGGTTCACTGTCGGCCGTGGAGAAGATGCCGTACGGCAGGTTGTCGAGACCGAAGAGCGAGCCCTCCGGAATGGCGATGGTGGTCATGCGTTCGTTCCTTCGGTGATCGGGGAAACGGTCGAGGGCACCAGACCGAGGCCGAGCAGATCCTCGAGCGGTTCGGCGATGCTGCAGGTGCCGTACGACAGGAAACGGCGCCGGACCTCTGCGGCCCGGTCGTCGGACAGGGCGCCGAGGCGGGCGGAGAGCACTGCCCCGTCGCGTTCGGCGAGCACGGAGGCGACCTCGTCGGTGTCTGCTCCGGACAGCACCGCGTCCACCGCGGCCAGCAGGTTCACGAACCCGTGCTGCTCGAAGCCCGTCTTCGGGTCGGTGTTGCGCACCGCATGGTGCAGACCGGCGGTCGCCTTGAACGGCACACCCGTGGTGACGACCGTGCCGACCGCCGCGGCGAGTTCGGCTTCGTCGGGATATGCCTCGGCGACGATGCCGCCGGTGCGGAACTTGGCCGCGTAGGGCGTGCCGACCATGCGGGCGAGGATCTCAGGGCGACGCTCGTCGCGCGGAACCTCCACGAAGATATCGACATCCGGGCGGTCCGCGGAGATCTCGCCGAGTGCTGCGAACAGTTCGTCGACGGATTGTTCTGCGGGGACCGGGATCTCGAGTGCCACCACGGATACCGAGTCCATCGCGTCGACCTGCTCGAGTGCGGGCCGGACGGCTGCGGTGCCGGTCGGCGCGGTCAGGCTCAGGGCCAGCTCACCGGGATACGGGTGCTGCGCGAGGTGGTCTGCGAGTTCACCGAGGCGACCGGCCGGGAAGACGAACGCTCCGACGAGCGGTGCGTGCGCGGACGAGCGGTGCCCGGCGTGGGCGGGGACGGCCACGGGCAGCGGGGCGTTGCCCGGAGGGAACAGCGCAGCGTCGTCACACAGTCCGGTCAGGAGAGGTCCGAAAGTCACTTGGCCGCTCCTGCATTGCGGTTCCAGCTGCCGGCATAGGCGGCGTCCTCGCACGCGAGTGCACCCTCACCGAGTTCGAGCGGGCGGAAGGTGTCGACCATGACGGCGAGTTCGTCGAAGAACTCCACACCGATGCTGCGCTCGTAGGCACCCGGCTGCGGGCCGTGCGCGTGACCACCGGGGTGCACCGAGATCGAACCCTGGCCGATGCCCGATCCCTTGCGGGCCTCGTAATCGCCGCCGCAGTAGAACATGACCTCGTCGGAGTCGACGTTCGAGTGGTAGTACGGCACCGGCACGGCCAGCGGGTGGTAGTCCACCTTGCGGGGCACGAAGTTGCAGATGACGAAGTTGTTGCCCTCGAACGCCTGGTGCGCCGGCGGCGGCTGGTGGACGCGGCCGGTGATGGGCTCGTAGTCGTGGATCGAGAAGGTGTACGGGTACAGGCAGCCGTCCCAGCCGACCACGTCGAAGGGGTGGTGCGGCATCAGGTAGCGGGTGCCGACGACGCCGTGCGAGGTGCGGTGCTTGACGAGCACCTCGACGTTCTCCTCCTCGACCTGCATCAGTTCGGTCGGGCCGTGCAGGTCGCGCTCGCAGAACGGCGCGTGCTCGAGGAACTGCCCGAACTTCGACAGGTAGCGCTTCGGCGGCACGATGTGGCTGTTGGCCTCGATCGTGTAGGCGCGCAGCGGTGCGTCGCCCTTGGGCACCCAGCGGTGGGTGGTGGCCATCGGCAGCAGGACGTAGTCGCCGGCCTTCGCCTCGAGCGGACCGAAGACCGTCTCGACGGTGGCCTCACCGGACTCGACGTAGACCATTTCGTCGCCGACGACGTTGCGGTACAGCGGCGAGGGCTTGGACGACACGACGTACGAGATGCGGACGTCGGCGTTGCCCAGGACCAGACGACGACCCGTCACGACATCCGTCTCGGCCCAGATCGTCTCGGGGAACAGATCGTGCAGTTTCAGGTGCCGCGGCTTGAGCGGGTGGTTGGGCGTGGTGGTCTGATCGGGCAGCTTCCACTCGGTGGCGTCGACGATCGCCGACGGGATGTACCGGTGGTAGAGCAGCGCCGAGTCGGACGAGAAGCCCTCCTCGCCCATGAGCTCTTCGTAGTACAGGTTGCCGTTCTCGTCACGGTGCTGGGTGTGACGCTTCGGCGGGATGACGCCGAGCTGTCGGTAGAACGCCATGATCTGACTCCTCGCGGATCTCGGGCGTGCGCGGGAAGGCCGCTCGCCTGGAATTAGTAAACACATTAACTAACCGGAGGGCGTGAGCGCAACCACAGAGAGGTCACGAGGCTGTGTCAGTTGCGTCCGCGCACGTCGAACTGACTGCGGTTGGTGATCAGCTTGTTCAGGAGCATCACGAGAATCTGCTGCTCCGTGGGGGTGAGCACCTCCACCCAGGCCTCCTCGCGCTCGTTCTGGGCGCGGAAGCTGTCGCGGATCTCCTTCTCCCCCGCTTCGGTGAGCGACAACTGCACCGAACGCGCGTCGTGACTGACCGGCGTCTTCTCCAGGATCCCCGCTTCGACCAGCGGTTTCGCCAGATTCGACACGGCGGCGCGGCTCATCCCGGTGAGCCGCGCGGCGACGTTCGGCTCGATCGGGCCCGCGAGCCAGATGACGAACATGAGCCGGTAGGCCGACCACGACCGGCCGCGCGGACGGTGAACGGCGGCCTCGAGGTCGTAGGTGACGATGTCCGAGGCCCGGTTGAGCGTGAGCAGGACTTCGGTCGCGCTGCGGTGATGTTCGCCGAACTTGCTGTTCAGACGCTCCTGCGCGAGTTCGACGAAGGACCAGTAGTCGAGGTCGCGGGGTCCGGACATGCGGTCACAGTACCGCAGATCCGGGATAATTCATCCATTTACTATCTGGTGATCAGAAGAGCGGATACACGAAGTGCCCGACACCTCCGCCGGGTGCACTCGACCCCGTCACGTTGGGCAGGTTCGCGGGCAGACGCTGAAGCTTGTGTGGACGGCCTTCGAGGTCGGCCTGCCAGCAATCGGTCGTCACGCCGTGGAAGCCCTGACACACGATGCGGGTGTTCGTGCCGAAGGGCGAGGTCAGCCGCGGCTCGTTCACCAGCGGATTCCAATAGGCGAGTTCGTCCGGGGTGAGCCAGTTGGCGGGGTCCACATCCGACACGGAGATCGGACTGTTCGGCTGCTGGACCGGCCACTCGTCCTGCGCCGCCGCGATGCCGGCGCCGCCGAGGACGATGCCTCCTGTCACTGCGGCGACCGCTCCGGCCCGCAGTACCCGTCGAAATCCGTTCGCCATCGTTCCCCTCCGGCCGTGTCTCCGGGACCCGTGTCCCCTGGACATCGAAACACGGACCGGGCGGTCCGGATATGGGAATGCCGGAATTGTCGGCCCCCGACGGGTTCCGACAATTCCGGCTGCACCACAGGACTAGTCGGTGCGGAGTTCGATGCCCTTCGTCTCCTCGATGAAGAAGACCGCACCGAGGGTGAGCAGCGCACAGAACACGAAGTACCCGGCCGGTGCCAGCGAGTTCCCCGTGACGTCGATCAGCCACGTCGCGATGAACGGTGCGGTGCCACCGAGGCACATGTTCGTCACGTTGTTCCCGAGAGCGATACCGCTGTATCGCACGGACGCCTTGAGCATCTCGACATAGGTGACGAAGGAGGCGCCGTTGACCACCGACACGCAGATGAACAGCACGGACTGGCCGACGACGGCCTGCCAGACGGTGCCGCCGGACATCAGCATGAACATCGGAACACCGACGATCGCGGATGCGGCACTACCGGCGAACAGCACCGGCTTGCGCCCGTACTTGTCGGCGAGATAACCGGCGATGGGCAGCGTGATCACACCGAGTACGAGAGCGAGACAGGTCGACAGGAACGCGACGGAGGACGACAGCCCACCCGTGGTCTGCAGATAAGTTGCGGCATACACGGAGGCGATGTAGTAGCCACCGATGATGAGCGCACCGAGCAGGATGATCTTGACGACGCTTCCGCCCGATGTCTTCAGCAGCTCGGCGATGGGCAGCTTCTTCGTCTCACCCTTGTCGGCGAGTTCCTCGAACTGCGGGGTGTCCTCGAGGTGGTTACGGATCCAGACGCCGATCACGCCGATGACCACGCTGAGCAGGAACGGAACACGCCATGCCCATTCGAGGATCTGCTCCTCCGAGAAGGTGGACGTGATGCCGAGCGCCACGAGAGACGCCACCAACGACCCCAGGTAGGTACCCGAGTTGACCATGGACGTCTGCGTCGCGCGCCAGCGTGCCGGTGCGGATTCGGAGACGAATGCGTTCGCGCCGCCGAGTTCACCGCCGGCCGCGAAGCCCTGAAGGCAGCGGGCGAGCACGAGCAGAACCGTCGCCCACACACCGAGAGTTGCGTAGGTGGGCATCAGACCCATGGCCGCGGTCGCCACGACCATGAGCAGAATCGTCCACGACAGTGCGTTCTTCCGGCCGTACTTGTCACCGATGTGCCCGAAGAAGATGCCGCCGGGCACCCGGAGGAAGAACGCCACGGCGAAGGCAGCGAACGTACCGAGCAGAGCAGCTGTCTCGTCTTCGGAGACGAAGAACAGGGTGGCGACCATCGTCGCCATGTAGCCGTAGATACCGAAGTCGTAGTACTCGACGATGGTGCCCACGACGGCAGCACGAATGACCTTCGTCGTCGACTGCTTCGGCTGCGGAGTGCCGACCTGGGGTGGACTCACTGCGGGGGATGCCGCGTCCGATCCGAGCATGTTCGTGTCCTTTTCGAATGTGAGGGGAGGAGGCGCTACACGCCGGCAACGCCGAGTGCGGTGCGTGGAGCGGCGCCGGATGCAGCCGACCGGGCCGCGTTGAGGCCGGCGATGCGGCCCATGGTCAATGCGTTGGCGACGGCGTTGCCGCCGCCCACATAGCGGAGGCCGAGGATGCCGGCGCCTGCTTCTCCGGCCGCGTACAAGCCGGGTACGACGTTCCCGATGGTGTCGAGAACTTCCGCATTCGGGGTGATCTCGAGCCCGGCGTGGGTGCAGACCAGTTCGGCGGGCAGCATACGTGCCGCGTAGAACGGTCCCTCCGCGATGGGGTCGGGGTTCGAGGTCGATCCCTTGTTGGCGAGGGTGCGATGCCGCAGGAACTCGGGATCGATCCCATTGGGCAGCTGGGTGTTCCAACGATCGATCGTGGTGACCAACGCATCGACCGGTACGCCGATGAGGTCGGCGAGTTCGGGGAGGCTGTCGGCACGCAGGGTACGACCGGCGTCGGCTTCCTCTGCGATCCGGTCGGCGTCCCAGTCGGTGTAACCGCCGGGCAGCCCGGTGCGTGCCTTCTCGTCGAAGATCGCCCACACCGGCCCGTCCTGACGATCCATGAGACCACCGGAGACCGCGTACGAGGCGTCCTCGTCCATGAACCGCCGACCGGACTTGTTCACATACACCCGCGACTTGGGCGGGAAGCCTGCCTGCCAGTGGTGGTAACGCTGGAAGTAGGCGGTGGGCATGGTCAGCCCCCAGTCCTTGCCGGCGATCGCCGAGTCGACCTGTTCGCCGAAGCGGAAGTGGTCGCCACGGCTACCCGGGGCGGCGACGACGAAGAGCGACTCGCCGGCTCCGAGCGGATACGGGTAGTACTGCTCGAGCAGGTCGCGGTTCTGCGCGAAGCCACCGGAGGCGACCACGACGGCGTGGGCACGGACCTCGATGTCGTCGGCGACGACACCGACCACACGTCCGTCCTCGACGAGCAGCCGCTGGACCCGGGTGCCGAGCACGGCTTCCACACCGTGTGCGCGACGTGCACGGTCGAGGGTCTGCACGAGTCCGTAACCCTGGTCCTTCGGCACGTGCCCGCGCCACACGTCTTCGACGCCGGCCTGGCACAGACCGGGCATGTGCGCGTTCGACGATTCCCGGGCGGGGATCTCCACACCGAGACCGATCAGCCACTCGAGGGTGGGGCCCGCATTCTCGCAGAACGCACGGACCAACCCGGGTGTGAGGACCCAGTGGTTCAGATCCATGTAGTGCTGGAAGAACTTCTCGGCTGAGTCCTCGATACCGAGACCGCGCTGCACACTGGTGCCTGCCGCAGTGAACAGTCCCGCGGAGAGTTGCGTCGACCCACCCAGTTCGGTTTCGGATTCGAACAGCAGGACGCTCGCGCCGGATTCGGCAGCGGACACTGCGGCCGCGAGACCGGCACCGCCACCACCGATCACCACGACGTCGATGATGTCGTCATTCATGAGAGTTGATCTCCCGTCTCCGCGATGATGCGGTGATAGAGGCCGTTGGACGTCATGCCGCCGTCGACGGTCACTTCGCTGCCGGTCATGTAGCTCGAACGATCCGACAGCAGGAAGAGCACAGCGTCGGTGATCTCGTCGACGGTGGCCATCCGGCCGGCCGGAACGCTGTTCAATGCGGCACCGACGAACGCGTCGGCGCCGCCGAGCAGGGCCGTGCCCACGAGGCCGGGGTGAACCGAATTGACCCGGATACCCCAGCGCGCGAAGTTCCCCGCCGCCGACTTGGACAGGCCCCGCAGGCCCCACTTGCTCGACGAATAGGCCGGAGAGAAGTAGCCGATCTGCCCCGAGATCGACGAGATGTTGACGATCGAGCCGCCACCGCTGTCGCGCATGAGCGGAGCCACCGCCTTCATCCCGTAGAACGGGCCGAACAGGTTGATCCGCATGGTCTTCTCCCAGACGTCGTCCGGGGTGTCCATGAATTCGAGACGTCGGGAGATGCCGGCGTTGTTGACGAGTCCGCCGAGTTCACCTCGCTGGGAGCGGATCTCGTCGACGACTCGCTCCCATGCCGCGGCGTCGGACACGTCGAGCGTATGCGCCGATGCGGAACCACCGGCCGCCTCGATCTGTTCGACGACCTCGGACGGGTCGTGGATATCCGCAAGGCACACATGCGTTCCCCGCGCAGCAAGCGCACGGGCATGATTGGCGCCCATTCCCCCGGCCGCGCCCGTGACGAGCACGACCCAGGGGTACGACACGGATTCGACGACGCTGTCAGACATGACGCGATCCACCGTCGACGGCGATCGAATGTCCGGTGACGTAGCGGGCGCTGTCGGAGAGCAGGAACAGCAACGGTCCGAAGACCTCCTCGGGGGCACCGAGCCGGTGCAGCGGGACGACGTCGAGCGCGTGCTTCAGTGCGGCCGGGTCCTCCTGGACCCACCGGGTCATCTCGGTATCGATATAACCCGGAGCGATCGAGTTGACACGGATTCCCTTGTCGCCGAACTCGACTGCCAGCGATTCGGTCAGATGGGCGACGGCGGCCTTGGAGGCGCAGTATGCACCGCGGCCCTTGCGCACACGCAGCGCCGAGACCGACGACATGTTCACGATCGCGCTACCGGGCTCCATGTGCCGCGCCGCGGCCTGCGAACCGAAGAGCACGCCTTCGACGTTGACGTCCAGGGTCGCCGCGATCTGGTCCTTCGAGATCTCCTCGGCGAGGGCGAACGGGAAGATGCCGGCGTTGTTGATCCAGAAGTCGATGCGACCGAACTCCTGCAGCGCGACCTGCGCGAGCGCCTCGTGCTCCGCCGGATCGGTCACGTCGACACGTGCTCCGATCACCGTGCCGGGCGTCTCGACGAGGGCTTCGACGGCGAGATCGGTGTTGATCTGCTCCGCGGTCTCCTTCATCTGCACGTCGTTGATGTCGCCGCCGACCACGTGCACGCCGCGCGTGGCCAGACCGCGCGCGAACTGGGCACCCATTCCGCGGGCCGCGCCGGTGACGACGGCAACCTTGCCGGCCATCTCCGGGTAGAGGGCGACGATCTGGGTGGTGACGGTACGGCCCGGGTTCTGGGCGTCAACGGTCATGGGTGATTCCTCCGAAAATGTGGAACGAATAGGAAAGAGATGCGACGGTCAGCTGTCGTCGCGGGAGACGACGCGGCGGGCTATGCGCCATTCGCCGCCGGTGCGCACGACGCGGTCGTCGATGGTGGTGAACCGGACGAGCCTGGATCCGCCGCCACGAACGGTGGCCACGATCTGCAGATAGGCCCGCACACGAAGGGTGTCGTCGTCGACGCGGTAGACGGCCAGATTCGTGACGACGTGCCGATGCACTTCCCCTGCAGCCTGCGCGCCGGCGTGGAAACGCTCGGCGAAAGCCGCGAGGTCGTCGGTTCCTGCCACGGGGGCGGGGTAGCTGGGCGAGCAGAACTCGCCGTCGGCGGTGAACGTCTCGGCCCACTCGCGCGCAGAGCCCTCGTCGATGAGGTGGCTCTGCCGGCCGTAGAGCTGGTGGATGTGGGCGAGAACCGCCGCGTCCACGTAGTCGGTCCGTGTCATGTCGTACGAAAACCATCCGTCGTGTGTGCGATAATCGCACTCAGTGTGCGATTAACGGAAATGCTAGGTGTTACAGTTCACAGACGTCAAGGGAGGTAACGGGGGTCATGACACAAATGCGGGATGTACCTGCACAAACGGGGGATCTGAATCTGCCGCGGATCGAGCCGGATGCCGGCATGTCCAAGACGCTCCACAACGGTCTCGAGATCCTGGAACTGCTCGCGCGGAACCCTCACGGCCTGTCGGTCAGCGAGATCGCCGAGAGCCTCGACGTACACCGCACGGTCGCCCACCGACTCGTCCGGACACTCGAGGCGCACCGACTGTGCCGCCGCGACGACCACAAGCGCATCTCACTGGGCACCGGCCTGGTGACACTCGCCGAATCCGTCGAGCAGGACCTACGGACTCTGGCCCGCCCCATCCTCGAGGACCTCGCCGACAGCGTCGAGGCCACCGCCCACCTCGTCGTCCGCGAATCCGACACCATGGTGCGCGCGATCATGGTGATCGAACCCCGGCGATCCGATGTCCACATCGCCTTCCGCCCGGGCCAGGTCCATCCGCTGGATCGAGGCTCGGCCGGTCTGGCAATCCTCGGATCCATGCCGCCACGCCCCGACGAGCGCCCGGAAGTGACCCGAGCGCGGCAGACAGGCTATGCAGTCTCTACCGGCGAGGTCGTATCGACCACTATCGGAATCTCGGCAGCAGTGCCGACGCGTCCCGGGGGTACACAGGCGGCGATAGGTGTCTCGGTCTTCGACGCCACCGATGAAGCCCACCTTGCGGCAGCCGTGGTCTCTGCGGCGTCGGCTCTCGGCGAGTTGCTCCGGTGACCGATGTCGGAATGAGCAGGGTCGGAGTGACAGATCACGTAGCCCGACTTCGCGTGCATTCGAGCACTCGACACCTCCGACAGCACACACCTGTGTGCACAATCGACAGGTGAGTTCAACCCAGTCGACCACCGATCCGCACCACGGCACCCTGCGCAGCCCCCGCTTCTGGCTCGCGCCCTTCGCTGTCGTCGCAGCGATGATGAGTGCCCTGGCCTACTTCTATCTCGGCGCACTCCTCGATCCGAGCGAGAACCTGAGACAGTTCCCGATGGCCATCGTCAATCAGGACGTCGGCGATGTGCTGCCCGGATCGGACGAGCGACAGAACTTCGGCGACCAGATCACCGAGGGCATCCTCGACGGCATCGATCCCGAGGAGATCGACCTGCAACGGATGGGGATCTCGGCCGCCAACCAGGGTCTCGACGACGGCAGCCTGTACGGCGCGATCGTCATCCCGAGCGACTTCACCAAACGCATCTCGATCCTCGCGCAGGCCTCGGTGGTTCCCGGCGACATCGAGAAACCGATCATCACCCTGTACACGAATCCCCGGACGGGTGCGTTCGCGACAGGCATCGTCACGACGATCGGTGACCGCGCACTGACCCAGGTGAACGACACGGTCGGCCAGCAGCTGACCGAGACCGTCACCGCGACGCTCGCCGAGTCGGCACCCGACCTGCAACTGTCCGGAGCGAGCAGCCTCGTCCTGGCCCAACCGATCGATGCGCTCACCGTCGAGCACAAACCGCTGCCCGACGGGACGGGCGCGGGCCTGTCCGCCTTCTTCTACACCCTGCTGCTGATCCTGGCCGGCTTCACCGGCGCCACGATCATCAACGCCGTCGTCGACAGCGCGCTCGGTTTCGTGCCCACCGAATACGGCCCCCTCTACATCGCGCGGGAGACCACCCGGATGTCGCGCCTGCAGGTGCTGGCACTCAAGTGGGGCATCACCGTGGTCATGTCGTTGATCGTCTCGGCGTTGTATCTGTGGATCTCCACCGCACTCGGCATGCCGGCGCCACGCGCGTTGCTGCTGTGGGAGTACGGGGCACTCGCGATCTCGGCGGTGGGTATCACGTCGCTCGCGGTGATGTCGATCTTCGGTGCGGCGGGTCTGCTGGTGAACCTGATCGTGTTCATCGTGCTCGGTCTGCCGTCGTCCGGTGGCACCATCCCGATCGAGGCCACCCCGCGGATGTTCGAATGGTTGTCGACCTTCGAGCCGATGCACCAGATCTATCTCGCGGTGCGGTCCATCCTCTACTTCGACGGACGACCCGACGCCGGGCTCGGCCACGGCGTGACGATGACGATCGTCGGCCTCGTGTTCGGTCTCGTCGTCGGCGCCCTGGTGACGTGGATCTACGACCGCGTCGGTTTCCACCGGGCCGCGGACGCACCCGTGCGTCTGCCCTGGCGGCCGTCGCGACAGCACGATCGGGATTCGGCGGTCGCGGCCGATACGGTTCGCTCGGACGACAGCGTGGGCGCCGGTGAGGACGCCGGTGAGGACGATCGTGACGATAGGGGCGAATCCTCCGGCAGCTCCGAGCATGCGGGCGAAAGCGACGGGCCCACGAACGAAATGGGGGGCCCCGCCGCGCGTCGGGGGTAGCGGCGGAGTCCCTCCACTACCACGGTAGTGGCGGTTCTCGCGGGGATCGCTCTCGATACGGGTGAATTCGAGGGTGAATCGGAGGGTCACCGCGCGTCGGGGTCTGTCGCCGTGATGGAGCACACTGTATGGGTGCGCACGGTCGTCGTTCCTCATCCTGCGGACGGCCGGGGCCGTCGCGGTGCAAGCATCGTCGAGGTCGACGCATTCGGTGCGCCGCTCAGCTCGGTGCGGGAGTACCCCGGATTCGCGGATGCAGTCGCTGCGATCGAAGCCGAATCGCGACCGCGCTGGGTGTGGACCTCGACGGCATCGGTCTATCCCGAGCTGCTCCGCGCCGATGTTCGGGTGCAGCGATGCCACGATCTCGCCACCACCGGCGCCATCCTTGCCGTACGCGAGGGCCTACCCCCGCCCACTGCGGAGGAGCCGGTCGACGAGCGGCCCGGCCTCTTCGATGCGGCTCCCGCGATCGACGTCGAGGCGGTGGTCGAGCAGTTCGCCGAGCAACGTCGCCGCATCTCCGGCGACGCCCGCCTCGAGTTGCTCACCGCCGCCGAATCGGCCGGCACTCTCGCAGCGGCCGAGATGGGTTTCGACGGGTTGCCGTTCTCGGCGCAAGCGCATCGTCGCCTCCTCGAGGACACCCTCGGGCCGCGCCCGACCGGCTACGACCTGCCGAGCCGTATCGCCGAAGTGGTCGAGGAGGTCAGCGCGGTCTTCGGCCGCCCCGTGAATCCCGCCTCCCACAGCGAGGTGCTCGAGGCGTTCCGTCGCGAGGGCATCACCGTCGAGTCGACCCGCAAGCATGTGCTGCAGCGGATCGACCATCCCGCGGTGCCTCTGTTGCTGCGGCACCGCGAGCTGTCGAAGTTGTACAGCACGAACGGCTGGCACTGGCTCGACACCTGGGTCCGCGACGACCGGTTCCGTCCGGTCTATGTTCCCGGCGCGGTCGTATCGGGCCGGTGGGCGAGTCGCGGCGGTGGCGCTCTGCAGATCCCCAAGGCGCTGCGGTCGAGTGTGATCGCCGATCCGGGCCGGTCGTTCGTCGTCGCCGACGCGGGCCAGCTCGAACCGCGCATCCTGGCGGCGATGTCGGGCGATCGGCGCATGGTCGCGGCTGCCGGTTCGGACGATCTGTACGCCCCGGTCGCCGCGGCGTCCTTCGGCGGCGACCGCGCGAAGGCGAAGGTCGCGGTGCTCGGTGTTCTGTACGGCGCCACGTCGGGCGACGCGCGTGCCCTGCTGACGGTGCTGCGTCGCAGCTTCCCGACCGCCGTCGACTTCGTCGAACGTGCCGCCCGTGCGGGTGAACGTGGCGAGGTGGTGCATTCGTGGCTCGGCCGTGCGTGCCCACCCGCTCCGGAAGGCTTCCACTCCCACGGTGATGCGCATGCGCGGGGCCGGTTCACGCGGAACTTCGTCGTGCAGGCCACCGCGGCCGAGTGGGCGCTGTGCGTGCTTGCGGAACTGCGACGGCGGCTGACCACCGATCCCGACCCGACGGCCGGCGATCTCGTGTTCTTCCAGCACGACGAGGTGGTGGTGCACACCGGCAACCCGGAACTCGCGTCGTCGCACATCACGGCGTCGGTCGAGGTGGCGACGCGCCTGATGTTCGGCGACACGCAGGTTCGTTTCCCGATGGACACCGCCGTGCGCAGCGTCTACGCCGAGGATGCGGGCGGCGAGTAGGTGGCGTGTGTCCACAGATGCATGACGGCGTAGGCCCGCCACGGCCGCCATTGTTCGGCGCGCTCGGCGGCTTCGCGCGCACTCTCCACCTGCAGGGCTCGTCGGAGAACGAGGTCGCCGGACGGATACGCGTCGCGGTCGCCGAGTCGTAGAGCGAGATAGTCGACGGTCCACGGTCCGATCCCGCGAAGCGCGAGAAGGTCTGCCGCGAACGACAGATGCTCCGGCGCCACCCCGTCGGCTGCGACCCGGGCCAGTTCGGCGACGGTGCGGGCGCGCGACTGCGTCGTGCCGATGACGGCACGCAGCTCGCTCTGCTCGACCGTCGCGAGTCGGTGCGGCGTAGGGAAGCATCGCAACCCACCGGGTGCACCGTCGCCGAAGGCTGCGACGAGTCGTCCTGCGAATGTGCATGCCGCAGCGACGCTCACCTGCTGCCCGAGCACTGTCGACACGGCGGTGGCGAACCAGTCGGTGGTGCCGAGCACGCGCAGACCGGGGTGGGTCTGCACAAGAGGCCCGAGCACGGGATCGGGCTCGAATGCCGCATCCACGACGGACGGGTCGACGCCGAGATCGAGCCACTTCCGGACCCTCTCTTCGATCTCCTCGACATCCGCACGACCTGCGGTCTCGACGTGAACCTCGAGATGTCGCACGTCCCCGCCTCTCCCGCCGTCGGGTGTCGCCGGGTCGTCGAAGCGGACAGCGACGTGCGCGACTCCGCCGGTCATGCGGATCGCGCGGTGATGAGTGCCGGTGGCGCTGTCATGGTGTTCGTAGCCGGGGACGGTGTGGCTTCGCAGCGACGCGAGCATCGGCCCCACCGCAACGGGTTCGGCCACCGGGATCCGGAGGGTGGTGATCATGCCACCGACTCGAGTTGCAGCAGCGCTCTCTTCGCCTCGACTCCCCCGACGTACTGCCCCATGCTGCCGTCGCTGCGCACCACCCGATGGCACGGCACCACCACAGGCAGCGGGTTCTTCGCGCACGCCGTACCGACAGCCCGCACCGCCCGCGGACTCCCGGCCGCGGCCGCGATCTCGGCATAGCTCGCCGTGCGCCCGTATTCGATCTCGGGCAGGCGCGTGATCACCTCACGGCGGAACCCGTCGGCGAGACGCAGATCGAGCGGAACGTCGAAATGTGTCCTCGTACCGGCGAAGTACTCGTCGAGCTGCCGGACCACCGGGTCGAGCCGACGCGGCGCGTCGAGCACGCGCGGGCTGATCCGGCGGGAGAGTTCGTCGAGCACGGCGTCGGATCCGTCGGCGACGTAGGCGACCCGCACGAGTCCGACGGTGGTGGTGGCCAGCAGGAGCGGACCGACGGGGGTGTCGACGACGCGGAACGCGACATCGAGCAACCCGGCCGCTTCGGCGTCGAGTACGAGCTTCTCCCGCAACCACGCGAGATCGGCCGATCCGACCGAGGGTTGTGGAAAGTTCATGAGCGACATCCTGTTCCGTGTTCGATCCGACGACGCAACGCAGCCCGACCGTCGGCCGCTGCGCGACGTGCCGCGGCCGGACTGTTGCCGAGGATCGTGCCGATCTCCGCGTAGGGCAAGCCCCCGACGTAGTGGTAGACCAGCGCCGCGCGCTGCGTGAAGGGAAGCTCGGCGACCGCGCTCCACAGTTCGTCGTCGCCCTCACCGGGGTTTCCCGTGGCCGACGCGGGTTCGGGGAGGTTCTCAGTGGGGACCGGCGTCCGCCCGCGCACCCGGTGGATGTCGACGGCCTTGCGGTGCGCGATGGTCACGAGCCACGCTTCGACGTTGCTGCCCGGAGGCAGATCGGGATAGGCGCGCAACGCCGCGAGGAAGGTCTCGGACCAGGCGTCGTCGGCGTCGACCGGTCCGAGCAGTGCGCGGCAGACCCGGAGGACCGTCGCGCCGTGGCGGGTGACCACCTCCTCGAAAGGAGGCAGGCTCGCCCGCGGTAGGTGATCAGGCAGGGACATGGGTATCGCCGGCGACATCGGGCTCGGCGGAACTCAGCACCCGTGCCTCCTGGTCGAGCAGGAAGCGTTTGCGCTCGAGACCACCGGCGTAACCGGTGAGCTTGCCGCTGCTACCGATGACGCGATGGCACGGCACGATGATGCAGAGCGGGTTGCGGGCATTGGCCGCAGCGACCGCCCGTACCGCAGTGGGTCGGCCGAGGGCGAGAGCGATCTCCGAGTAGGTGCGCGTGGTGCCGTACTCGATCGTCGTCAGCGCCTCCCACACCTCGCGTTGGAACGGGGTCCCGACGGGAGCGATGGGGACGGTGAACCGGGTACGGCGACCCGCGAAGTACTCGTCGAACTGGGTGATCGCCTCGTCGAACCCCTCGGTGACCTGCTCGCCGAAACCGGTGCGGTCGGGCGCGGGGTGATGCTCGGCCATGTACACGCCGCTCAGGACGCCGTCGGTGTTCACCAACGTCAGCTCGCCGATCGGTGTGTCGATGACGGTGTGGGTGCGCAATGCGGTCACGGCCTCGATCCTTCCATCCGGTGTGTGCTCTGTACCGGGTAGACGAACGGGACGCCGAAAATGTGAGGTCCGTGATCACGACGATCGGACGTACTGCACTATGACGACATGATCTCGCTGCCTGTGCCCGCGCTCGGACTCTCGGTCGCCGGTTCCATCGTCGACGTCACCCGGACCGTGCTCGGACGCACCCGCGAGACCGCCGAGTTCGCGCTGTCGATCCCGGCGCGGGTGGAAAGCCTGCTCGGCGAGGCCGAATCGCTCATCGACTCGGTCGAATCGCTGATCCGCCGCATCGACAGCGTGGTCACCGACGCCACCGACATCGTCGAGGGAGCATCGGTCGCCGTCGCGCAGGCCACGCAGGTGATCGCCTCGACCATCGGCGTGGTGGAGGAAGCCGCCGACGCGGTCACGCGCGCCACGGAGATCATCGACTCGACGGGCGGGGTCGTGCGCGACGCGACGGCGGTCGCGGCGGACGCGCGGGTCGTCGTCGAATCCGCGGGCCGCAGCTCCGACGCCGCCGGGGAACTGCTCGAGACCTACAAGCCCCTCGCCGACCGGGCCGCTCCCCTGGCCACCCAGTTCGTCGAGGAGTTCTCACCGGAAGAACTGCGCGCGGCGATCAAGCTCATCGACCGGCTCCCCGAGATCACCGAGCGGGTCGACTCGGTCCTGCCCATCATGGCGACGCTCGACACCGTCTCCCCCGAGATCCACGAACTGCTCCTCGTCGCGAAGGACGTCCGACAGGCCATCGTGGGCGTGCCCGGCTTCAACTTCCTGCGCCGACGCGGCGAGGAGAAGGAGATCCAAGGTGATGACTGACCGCACCGCGGTCGGCGACGACTGACAGACCCCCGGAAGGCTCTACCGGTGGGCCGTCGAGAGGAACTGGTGCGTCGCCGCGTCGACGATCTCGTCGGGCGAGATGGTGATCTCGTCGTTCAACCACGCGGTGACCAGTTCGGCCAGACCCCCGACGAACAGCAGTCCGTTGATCTCACCCCGCTCGGGCGGCCACGCCCGGTCGCCGTACATGCGGGTCGCTTCGTCGGCGACCATCTGGGCGAAACTCCGTAGCGACGCTCGTCTGTGGGTGCGCAGGGGTTCGAAGCCGGCGGACTCGATGAGCGAGACCCGGCCCTTGCGCGGGTCGTCGGTGAGGATCGCGACGAACGACGCGATGGCGTTCCGCACGAGGTCTTCGAGTGTGCCCGTGCCGGCGCGGAGGACGGCGAGCACGGCCTCGCGCACCTCGTCGGCGATCTTGTCGAGGACCTGCTGCAGCAGATCGTCCCTGCTGGTGAAACTCTCGTAGAAGTACCGCTCCGTCAGCTTGGCGTGTGCGCAGATGGCGGTCATGGTGGCGCCGCTCTTCCCCGAGGCCGCGAACAGTTCCAGTCCTGCTTCGAGCAGGGCTTCGCGCCGCAGCGCGACACGCTGTTCGCCGCTCAGACCGGCGTAGCGGCGGGGCGCGGGGGAAGTCATGGGACCGATCTTGACAGACGCGATCGATGTGACGCAGACTACACCCCAATCTGACAGGGTCTCCTGTCAGATGTCCGCAGAACTGGAGGTTCGTCGTGACCCGGATCCTGGCGGCTCCCCCCGCCCACTCCCAGCTGCGCCCGGTCCCGGGACGATCGGGAATACCCGGTATCGGGCACGTCCTCGAATACATCCGCGATCCCCTCGCGATGATGCAGAAGCACTGGGACCGCTACGGCGAGGTCTCCTGCTTCTCGGCGGCCGGTCGACGCTGGATCTCGGTCCTCGGACCCGACGCCTGCCAGGAGGTGCTGCAGAACAAGGACCGGGCCTTCGCCAACGGCGACGGTTGGTCGGCACTGATCGGGCCGTTCTTCCACGGCGGCCTCATGCTCCTCGACTCGGAGGAACATCACCGGCACCGCCGCATCATGCAGCAGGCGTTCACCCGATCACGCCTCGAGAAGACCGTCGACGCCATGAACCCGTCGATCGCCGAGAAACTCGACAAGTGGGTTCCCACCGACGGATTCCGCGCCTACACGGCACTGAAGACACTCACGCTCGATCTCGCCACCGACATCTTCATGGGCGGCGCCGAGGACTCCACACCGGCCGAGATCGAAGCGGTGAAGAAGGCATTCATCGACTGCGTGCAGGCCGCGACCTCGATCGTCCGGTATCCCGTCCCCGGCACCAGATGGAAGCGCGGACTCGACGGGCGCCGGGTGCTCGAGGATTTCTTCCGGCACTATCTCCCGGCACGACGCTCGCGCGAGACGGACGACCTCTTCTCGGTGCTGTGTCACATCGAATCCAAAGCGGGACAACGGTTCAGCGACGACGAGATCGTCGATCACATGATCTTCCTGCTGATGGCCGCGCACGACACGTCGACCATCACGATCTCCACGATGATGCAGTATCTCGGGCAACACCCGCAGTGGCAGGACCGGTGCCGGGCCGAGTCGCTCGCGCTGGGCACCGCCGCACCGAGTCACGCCGATCTCGACGCGCTCGGCAGCCTCGATCTGGTGATGAAGGAATGCCTCCGGCTGGTCTCCCCGGTCCCGGTCCTGGCGCGACGGGCCGTGCGCGACACCGAGGTCCGGGGACACTTCGTGCCGGCCGGTACGTATGCCTCCGTGGCACCGCACTTCACGCACCACATGCCGGAGTACTGGCCGGAGCCCGAACGTTTCGACCCCGAACGCTTCGCGGAGCATCGACGCGAGGACAAGGTCCACCGCTACGCGTGGGAGCCGTTCGGTGGGGGCGTCCACAAGTGCCTCGGCATGCACTTCGCCGGGGTCGAGGTCAAAGCGATCGTCCACCAACTGCTGCTGCGCTTCGACTGGCACGTCGACCCCGGCTACGTCGCCCCGCTCGACTTCACGTCGTTGCCGTTCCCGTCCGACGGGCAGCTGGTCGACCTGCGACTGCGGTCGACCGACTCCGAACGTCAGGCCGTGTAGAGCATCAGGCGGTGTAGAGACCTGCGCCCGCGCGGCTGAGCACGAGCTTGGGCACCACGGCCCGCGACGACAGCTTGAGCAGCGCGTCGACGATCTCGACGACGTCGTTCACCTCGATCATGGACTCGGCCGGGATCTTGTCCTTGATCCAGTCGGACATGTCGGTGTCGACGTAGGCGGGTGCGAGCGCCGACGCCGAGATGCCGTTACCGGACTCCTCGGCGTTGAGCGTCTCCACCAGCGAGATCAACGCGGCCTTCGTCGCACCGTAGGCGGCGAGACCGGCCTCGGCGTAGACACCCGTGATCGACGAGAGCGCAACGATCTTCGATCCGCGGGCCGGATCGCTCTCCGCCTCGGCGCGCAGCAACGGCAGCGACGCCTGGATGAGCGCGAACGGAGCATTGAGGTTCACAGCGACCGTCTTGTCGAACCGCCGGGCCGGGAACTCGGCGATCGGGCCTGCCGTGCCGACACCGGCATTGAGGATCAGCGCCTTCATCGAACCGAACGCCTCGCGATGCGTCTCCACGACGCGGGCGGTGGCTTCCGGATCGGCGAGATCGGCTGCGACGGCACGTACCTCCTTGGCACCCGCCTCCCGCAGACGCTCGGCGACGCTCTCGAGGCGGTCCGCGCCGCGAGCGCTGATCGTCAGCGCGTAGCCGCGTTCGGCGAGGCGGGTTGCGATACCGAGGCCGATTCCTCTCGAGGCTCCGGTCACGAGCGCGCTGGTCACGCGTGTGCTCCCTTCAGTGCTGCGAGTCCTGCTGCCACCAGATCCGGCACGGCTTCACCGGCACGGTCGAAACCGTCGCCGACGGTCGCTCCGGCACGCCACCGATGGTTGATGCCCTCGGCGATGACGGCGAGCTTGAGGTAGGCCAGACCCATGTAGAAGTTCCAGTTGGCGATGTCGCGACCCGACGCCGTGGCGTAGCGCTGCACCAGATCGTCCGCCGCCGGCAGGCGGTCGCTCGACCATGCCGCCGGGAAGCCCAGGATGTCGTCGAGCGCCGGATGCCGGTACACGCACATCATGGCGAGATCGGTGAGCGGGTCGCCGAGGGTGGACAGTTCCCAGTCCACCACGGCGACGACGCGTGCCGGGTCGGTCGGGTCCAGGATGGTGTTGTCGATGCGGTAGTCGCCGTGGACGATCGACGGGGCGGGCGACTCCGGGATCGACTCGGCGAGCGCGGCGTGCAGTCGTTCGAGATCCGGCAGTTCGCGGGTCTTGACCCGGCCCCACTGGCTCGCCCACAGCTTCACCTGCCGGGTCACGTAGCCGTCCGGCCGGCCCAGTCCCCCGAGACCGACGGCCTCGAAGTCGACGTTGTGCAGTTCGGCGATGATGCGCACGAGTTCACCGACGCAGCGGTCGATCTCGTCGTCGCCGAGCGCGTCGAGGTCGGCTTTGCTGCGCACCACACGTCCGTCGACGAACTCGACGACGGTGAACGGCGCGCCCATCACCGAGTCGTCCTCGCACTGGACGACGGTGGGCGCGACCGGCACACCGGTGCCCTTCAGTGCCGACGTGATGCGGAACTCGCGGGCGACGTCGTGCGCCGACGGCGTCAGACCCGTGGTCGGAGGGCGACGCAGCACCCAGTGGGACCTGTCGTCGCGCAGCCCGTAGGTGAGGTTGGACTTGCCGCCCGAGATGAGCTCCGCCCGGAGTTCACCGTGGACGGTCACACCGGAGTCGGCGAGGAAACGCTCGAGAACGGCGAGGTCGAGTCCCTCGTGCACGGCGGTCATTTCGCGGCCTCGCGGGCCGCCTTGCGGACGGCGCCGACGGCACGCTTGGCGATGGCCCAGCGGTGCACCTCGGACGGGCCGTCGTACACGCGGAACGGCCGGACCTCGCGGGTGAGGCGTGCGATCGGAAGGTCTTCGGAGACACCGAGACCGCCGCACATCTGAGCGGAGCGGTCGACGATGCGGAAGATCGCTTCGGCGGCGAAGGTCTTGGCGATCGACGTGGCGTTCGAGGCGTGCGAACCCTGGTCGAGTTCCCAGCACGCCTGCACGAGCAGCGCACGGGTCGCGGCGATGTCGATCTCGTTGTCGGCGATCATCTTCTGGATCATGCCGAGATCGCCGAGGCGGGAGCCGAATCCTTCACGTTCCGCGACGTAGCGGACGGCGGTGTCGTGACCGCGGCGGGCGGCACCGAGCCAGCGCATCACGTGCGTCATGCGGGCAGGGCCGAGGCGCACCTGCGCGTAGGCGAAGCCCTGGTCGACCTCGCCGAGCACGGCGGAGTCGGGGACGAACAGGTCCTCGAAGTCGACCTCGCAGTGACCGCCGATCATGGAGCGGTCGAGGGTGTTGATATGGCGGCCGACCTTCAGGCCCGCGGTGTCGGCGGGGGCGAGGAACATGGTCGCGCCGCCGCGCTGGCCGGGCTCGCCCGAGGTGCGGGCCATGATGATGAAGAATCCGGCACCGTCGGCGCCGGTGATGAAGTGCTTGCGGCCGTTGATCTTCCAGCCACCGGAGACCTTCTCGGCGCGTGTATTCAGCGCGTTGGGATCGGCGCCGGCGCCGGGGGCGGGCTCGGTCATCGCGAAGGCCGAGCGCACGTCGCCGGCGGCGAGGGGCGCGAGGAACTGCTGCTTCTGCTCGTCGCTGGCGATGTGCGCGAGCATGTGCACGTTGCCCTCGTCGGGGGCGGCGATGTTGAGCGCGGTGGGACCGAAGAGCGAGTAGCCCGCGGCCTCGAAGACCGGGGCGCGGTCGGACATGTTCAGGCCGTGGCCGCCGTATTCGACGGGTGCGTGCGGGGCGAAGACACCGGCAACCTTGGCGGCCTTCTGCAGATCCGCCCGGATCGCGTCGCCACCGGCCGCGGTGATGTCGCCACCGTGGGCGTCCTCGACGGGAAGCACCTCGTCGCGGATGAACTGTTCGGTCCGCGCGATGAGGTCCCGGACGTGGTCCGAGTAGGACAGGTCGACCGCCATGCTGAGCTCCTTCCGTACCGACCGATCGATCGCTCGGTCGAGTTCACGGTGGCATATCCCCGCCACCGGGTCAAGCCCGGAAGGCGCGCTCGGCTACTTCGCTCCGACCGCGCTCCGCGCGACCTGCAGGTAGCGGTGCACGATCTCGTCGGGCGACAGCGAGCCGTCCGGTCGGTACCAGCTCGCCACCGCGACGCACATCGTCGTCACGGCGCGACTGGCGTCCTGTGGGTAGGGGGTGGAGAAGGTGCCGTCGGCGACACCGGCCTCGACGATCTCGTCGATCATGCGCTGCTGCTCGTCCCGCAGGGCAACGAACGCGCGGCGGGCCTCGGGTTCCATGCTGCGCATCTCGGTCGACGCCACGAACGCCTGGTCGCGGCGGAACATGTGGAAGCGCAGCAGTGACTCGACGACGGCGTCGAACTTCTCGGAGGGGGTGGGTCCGGCTTCATCGATCGCCTGCCGGCTGCGCGCGAGCAGGTCGTGCAGCACGGTGGTCGTGAGCGAGACGAGCAGCGCCTGCTTCGATGGGTAGTGGTGGTACAGCCCCGGCACCGACAGGCCGGACCGCGACGCGACCTCGCGGATGGACGTGCCGTCGTAGCCGCGTTCGGCGAACGCCTCGAGCGCAGCGGCGAGCGGCTTGGGCAGGTCGGTCGGGCCGTAGTCCCGCCAAGAGCCGACGTCGCCGGAAACCGAATCCTCACGCGTGTCCATGCTCAACACCGTAAGGGACGGTTCCGGCGACGTCGGCGCTCGCAGGATCGAGAGCCGCTCGCAGGATCAGTAATCGTCCTCGCCGTAGAGGACGAGGCCGCGGAGGTTCTTGCCGGCGTGCATGTCGGCGTAGCCCTCGTTGATGTCCTCGAGCTTGTAGGTCTTGGTGACGAGGTTGTCGAGATCGAGCTGCCCGTTCCGGTACAGCTCGAGCAGCTTCGGGATCTGCGATCGCGGGCCGGTGCCACCGAAGATGGCCCCCTGCAGGCGCTTCTGCAGCAGCGTCAGTTCGAACAGGCTCATCGTCACCTGCGAGTCGGTGGCGTGGCCCATGCCGACGACCACGACCTGGCCACCCTTCGCGGTGAGACCGAGTGCGGGGCCGATGATGTCGCCGGTGATCTCACCGACCGTGATGACGGTGACGTTGGCCATCTGACCCCAGGTGATCTCGCCGATCACCGGTGCGGCCTCCTCGATCGATGCGAAGACATGCGTCGCGCCGAATTCCTTGGCCTTCTGCCGCTTGAACTCGACCGGGTCGATCGCGACGACGAACCGCGCCCCGGCGTGTGCTGCGCCCTGGACGGAGTTGATGCCGACACCGCCGACACCGATGACGACCACGGTGTCGCCGAGCTTGGTGCCGCCGATCTCGGTGGCCGAACCCCAGCCGGTCGCGACACCGCACCCGAGCAGGGCCGCCTTCTCGAGCGGGATGTCCTTCTCGATCTTGATGACCGACGCCTCGTTGACCGTGACGTACGGCGCGAACGTGCCGAGCAGGCACATCTGCAGCACCGGGTCGCCGTTCAGCGTCGCGCGGTAGGTCTTGTCGGAGATCGCCTGGCCTGTGAGCAGGCCGGCGCCCTCGTCGCAGATGTTCTGCATGCCCTTGGCGCAGGCCCGACAGCGGCCGCAGGCGGGGATGAACGCGAGGACGACGTGGTCGCCCTCCTCGAGACCCCGCACTCCCGGGCCCACCTTGGTGACCACGCCCGCGCCCTCGTGACCACCGAGGACCGGGAAGGACGGAAGCGGTGTCGCCCCCGAGCGCAGATGCTCGTCGGAATGGCACAGACCCGAGGCCGCGAGGCGGATCTGCACCTCACCTGCGACGGGATCGCCGAGATCGATCTCCTCGATCTCCCACGGCTGGTTGATTCCCTTGACGACTGCTGCCTTCGTCTTCACCCGAGCCTCCTGAGCCGAAAGTGTGTGTGACGTGCGTCACGGCATTCAAACACTTATCGGACGTTAGAGCAACGGGTTCGAAACTCTTCCGCAGCGGCCATTTACCCGCTACATTCGGTAACAGACAACTTCTCGTGAAGGGCTTCAGCCATGATTCACGTCCGCCACAGCGCCGTCGCAGACATCCCCGTCGACCTCGCGTTCTCCTACGTCGACGACTACCGGAACGTCCCCGACTGGATGTTCGGGGTGGCCCGCTTCCAACCCGTGGGCGAGCAGGTCTCCGGCCTCGGTGCCGTCTACGACTCGACCATGCGCATCGGCCCCAAGGATCTCGATTCGCGCGTGGAAGTCGTCGAATGGGAACGCAATCGCGTGATCGTCCTCGACTCGATCGCCGGATTCCGCGCCGCGTCGTCGTGGACCTTCACGGACCTCGGCGACGCGACGCGGCTCGACGTCGACTTCGGTTACCGGCTGCCCGGTGGGATCGCCGGCCGCACACTCGGCATGCTCATCGAACCGATTGTGGGAACGGCGATCCGGCAGACCGAGCACGCGTTGCGCACGCGGCTCGGCCAGCTCGTCTAGGACCGGACTCAGAAGTTGCCGCGCGCGGCCTGCTCCCGCTCGATCGCCTCGAACAGCGCCTTGAAGTTGCCCTTGCCGAAGCCGAGCGAGCCGTGGCGCTCGATCAGCTCGAAGAACACGGTCGGGCGGTCGCCGACGGGCTTGGTGAAGATCTGCAGCAGGTAGCCGTCCTCGTCGCGGTCGACCAGGATGCCCCGCTTCTTCAGTTCCTCGATCGGCACCCGGACCTCACCGATACGGGCGCGCAGCTCCGGATCGTCGTAGTACGCATCGGGAGTCGCGAGGAACTCGACGCCCTCCTCGCGCAACCGGTCGACCGCGGTGAGGATGTCGTTGGTCGCCAGGGCGAGATGCTGTGCGCCCGGTCCGCGGTAGAAGTCGAGGTACTCGTCGATCTGCGAACGCTTCTTCGCGATGGCGGGCTCGTTGAGCGGGAACTTCACGCGGTGGTTGCCGTTGCACACCACCTTGCTCATGAGCGCCGAGTAGTCGGTCGCGATGTCGTCGCCGATGAACTCCGCCATGTTCGTGAAACCCATGACGCGGTTGTAGAAGTCGACCCACTCGTCCATGCGTCCGAGTTCGACGTTGCCGACGACATGGTCGAGCGCCTGGAAGATGCGCTTGGGCGCACCCTCGCGCTTGCGGTAGGTCGAGGTGCGCTCGACGTAGCCGGGCAGGTACGGACCGTTGTAGCGCGACCGGTCGACGAGCGTGTGCCGCGTGTCGCCGTAGGTCGCGATGGCGCCGATGCGGACGACACCGTTCTCGTCGCTGATCTCGTAGGGCTCCTCGAGGACGGTCGCCCCCTGCTTCCGGGCGTGCTCGATGCACTTGTCGACATCCGGGACCTGCAGGGCGATGTCGACCACGCCGTCACCGTGGAGGCGGTGGTGCTCGATCAGCGGGCTGTCCGGATCCACCGCACCCTTGATCACGAATCGCACGGCGCCGCTGCGCAGTACGTAGGCGTGGTGGTCGCGGTTGCCGGTGGTGGGTCCGGAATAGGCGATGAGTTCCATGCCGTAGGCGGACTGGTAGTAGTGCGCCGTCTGCGTGGCGTTTCCGACCACCCACACCACGGCGTCCCAGCCGCTGACGGGGAAGGGGTCCCGTTCGCTGTCGTACTCCACGAGACCGACCAGGCGCCGGAGCTCCTCGGCGTCGAGCTGAGCGAGTCGTTCGCTGTCGGTCAGGGTGTATTCCAGAGTCATCGCTGCAACCTCCTGCCGCTCACTGCGGCACAGTCGTTGTGTCGTGTGTCACCAGGAGAAACCCACCTGTCGGTGCGACGCAACGTCGCCTTCGGGAACTGGTCCGACTGACTGGAATCCGCCGGAATCCGCACGCTCACCTATACAATCGGGCTAGTTTTCGGCGCTCGATGGGAAGGAACCGCGATGCGCGAGCCCGTGCAGCTGGACGAATTGGATTTCGCTCTCCTCGAGGCCCTGCACGCCGACCCGAAGATCGGCGCGCTCGAGCTGTCCCGTCGGTTGAAGGTCGCGCGCGCCACCGTCTCGGCCCGCCTGCGACGCCTCGAGGACACCGGGGTGATCGCCGGCTACGAACCCCGGATCAACCTCGCCGCAGCAGGTTTCGACGTGCAGGCGTTCGTGACGATGGAGATCGTGCAGGGCGCGCTCGAAGACGTCACCGAGGTCCTCGAACGCATCCCCGGTGTGCTCGAGGCGTTCGCCACCACCGGCGCGGGCGACGTCCTGTGCCGGATCGGGGCCGAATCCCATCTCGGTCTCCAGCAGACCCTCATCGAGCTGAACCGCTCCTCGATCGTCGCGCGGTCGACAAGCGTGATGGTGCTGTCGGAAGTGGTGCACTACCGGGCGATGCCGCTGCTCCGCACCCTCGAGCCGGAACGATCCGCGAAGGCACCGGCCTACCGCCGCTGAACCGATCACGTCCACAATCCGTCTCCGACTAGCCGGATTGCACAGAAAAAAGCGCTCCGGGCATCCGGACCCTCCGCACGCTGCACAGTTCGATGAAGCACAGTTGCGCAGCATTTGTTACTGCCGTCACAGTCTTTCGCCATGAAGAACCTGCTGACGCGATTCGAAGAAAAAGCCCCCGAGATCGTCTTCGAGTGGCACGACACCGAGACCACCGCCCGGGGCTGGGTCGTCATCAACTCGCTGCGGGGCGGCGCGGCCGGCGGCGGCACCCGCATGCGCCGCGGCCTCGACCGGCGCGAGGTCGAGTCGCTGGCGAAGACCATGGAGATCAAGTTCACCGTCTCCGGACCTGCGATCGGCGGTGCCAAGTCCGGCATCGATTTCGATCCGTCCGACCCCCGCAAGGAAGGCGTGCTGCGCCGCTGGTTCGCGGCCGTCACTCCCCTGCTGCGTGCCTACTACGGCACCGGCGGCGACCTCAACGTCGACGAGATGAACGAGGTCGTTCCCCTCACCGAGTCCAACGGCTTGTGGCACCCGCAGGAAGGTGTCGTCAACGGACACTTCGGCAAGGACGAGCGCCAGCGCATCCAGCGGGTGGGCCAGCTGCGACTCGGCGTCGCGAAGGTTGTCGAGGACGCGCGGTTCACCCCTGCCACCAGCACGAAATACACTGTCGCCGATCTGATCACCGGTTACGGCGTCGCCGAGTCGGTCCGTCACCACCAGCTCGTCTATCGGGGCACCGACCTCGCCGGCAAACGCGTCGTGGTGCAGGGCTGGGGCAACGTCGGCGCCGCTGCTGCCTACTATCTCGCTCAGGCCGGCGCCTCGATCGTGGGCATCATCGACCGCGACGGCGGCATCCTCGCACCCGAGGGTCTCTCCTTCGACGAGGTCCGTACCCTGCTGCTCGAGCGCGACGGCAACGCCCTGCGCAGCGACCGCATGATCCCCTTCGACGAGGTGAACGACCGCATCTGGGATCTCGGAGCCGAGATCTTCCTCCCCTGCGCCGCGAGCCGCCTCGTCACCCGCGAGCAGGTCGACCGCATGGTCGCCGCGGGACTCGAGTCGATCGCTTCCGGCGCCAACGTTCCGTTCGCCGACGACGAGATCTTCTACGGCCCCACCTACGAGCACGCCGACAAGTCCGTCGCCGTGATCCCCGACTTCATCGCCAACTGCGGTATGGCCCGGGCTTTCGCCCAGCTCATGGAGGGCGACGTGGAGGTCTCTGACGCCGCCATCTTCGGCGATGTGTCCACCACCATCGAGACGGCACTGCGCCGCTGCCACGACCGGTCGACCGAGCTCACCGGGCTCGCCGCGACCGCCTTCGAGATCGCACTGGACCAGCTGGTCCCGGCCGGGGAGCGCATTGATGACTGACACCCTGGCCACGGCGACGACCAGCGCCCAGAGCACGGCCGGGACGACGACCGGCGCCCAGAGCACCGCCGGCCTGCATCGTGCCATGCGGCCCCGCCAGCTCGTCATGATGAGTCTCGGTGGCGCCATCGGGGCCGGCCTGTTCGTCGGGTCGGGGGCGGGTATCGCCGTCGCCGGCCCGGCGATCCTGATCTCGTTCCTGGTGGCGGCCGTTCTCGTCGTGTTCGTGATGCGCATGATGGGCGAGATGGCCGCGGCCAATCCCGCCAGCGGTGCGTTCTCCGAGCACACCGAGAACGCGCTGGGTCCTGTCGCAGGACGGACCATCGGTTGGCTGTACTGGGTGCAGGTGATCATCGTGATCGCTGCGGAGGCCACCGGCGCCGCCGCGATCACCGCGGTGGCACTGCCCGGCATCCCCCAGTGGGCGTCCGCGCTGTTCTACATGGTCGTGCTGACGGGCGTGAACCTCGTCGGTGTGCGCCGCTTCGGTGAGGTCGAATTCTGGTTCGCCGCAATCAAGATCGCCGCGATCCTCGGCTTCCTGGTGATCGGTGTCGCGATGATCGCCGGGTGGATGCCCACCTTCGAGACGACCGGCTTCTCCAACCTCACGGCGCACGGCGGGTTCGCTCCCACCGGCATCGCCGGTATCGCCGCCGGCCTGCTCATCGTGGTCTTCGCGTTCGGTGGCACCGAGATCATCGCGATCGCCGCCGCGGAGACCGCCGATCCCCGGCGCAACGTGGGCCGCGCGGTGCGCACCCTGGTGTGGCGCATCCTCGTGTTCTACATCGGGTCGGTGCTCGTGATGGTGACGATCCTGCCGTGGACCTCCGAGGATCTCGCGACCGGTCCGTTCGTCGCCGTGCTGCAGGCCGGGGCCGTCCCGGGCGCTGCCGCGGTGATGACCGTGATCGTCGTGGTCGCACTGCTCTCGTCGCTCAACGCGATGCTGTTCAGCGCTTCCCGGATGATCTTCTCGCTGTCGCACCGCGGATCGGCGCACCCCGTCTTCGGGCGACTGTCGTCCAACGGCGTTCCCCGCAATGCGGTGCTCGCCTCGGTGGCGTTCGGCTTCGTCACGGTCGGACTGAACTATCTCTACCCCGACCGGGTGCTGCCGCTGCTGCTCAACGCCGTCGGCTCCACGATCCTGGTGTTGTGGACGTTCGTCGCGGTCTCGCACCTCGTGCTCCGTCGTCGCGCACGCCGCAACGGCACCGAGGATGCACTGCCGCTGAAGATGTGGGGCTTCCCGTACCTGTCGTACGCGACGCTCGGTCTGCTCGCCGGCATCGCGGTGCTCGCCCTGTTCGACGCCGCCGCCCGCACGCAGCTGCTCGCGACCGGCGCGTTGACCGCAGCGATCGCCGGTACCTGCACGGTGCTGGCACGGCGACGCGCTGCGGCCGAGACGGCTCGCGTCGAGACGGTTCAGGAGCGCCAACCGTAAGGACGCGTGATTATCTCCATGAAGTGACCGGCGGGGTCGAGGAAGTAGGTTCCTCGACCCCCGTCGTTTCTGTTGATGCCGTGCGCCGACTGCCGGGGATCGGCCCAGTGTTCGATCTTCTGCTCGAGGATCCGGGCATAGATCTCGTCGAACTCCTCCTCCGACACGAGGAATGCGTAGTGCTGCGGCGGATACTCCACATCCGGTGGCGGTTCGGCGAAATCGAGAGTGACGCCGTTCGCGAGTTCGACGGCGAGGAAGTGCCCGGCGGGCACGGGGTCGGGCAGCCCGAACAGGGTGGTGAGGAAGTAGGCCGAATGCTGCTTGTCGTCGGCCGCGACGATGGTGTGGTTGAACGCAATACTCAAGGAGAACTCCTTGCGGTCCCGCGCCTCCATGCCTGACGCAGTCCGTCATCGACACGCGACGCTGCGTCCAGAGATACCTTCCGCACTCGGGGGATGCAAGCGATGAGTTCTCCGCGCTCCCCGGGTCGGTATTCGTCGACGACCTTCGAAAGGGGACGACGATGAAGCTCACGGTGACGACCTTCGTATCGGCCGACGGCGTGACCCAGGGGCCGGGCGGTCCCGACGAGGACCGCAGCGACGGCTTCGACCGCGGCGGCTGGGTAGTGCCGTTGTTCGACGAGGACACCGGCAAGTTCGTCGACGAGGTGTTCTCGCAGGTCGATGCGTTCCTGCTGGGTCGGAACACCTACGAGATCTTCGCTGCCTCGTGGCCGAACTCTACCAATCCCGACGATCCGGTCGCCCGGGCACTCAACACCCTCCCGAAATATGTCGCCTCCACGACGCTCACCGACCCGAAGTGGCAGAACACCACCGTCCTCGACGGCGACGTGGCCGCCGCCGTGGCCGAGTTGAAGAAGCAGCCCGGACGCGAACTGCAGGTGCACGGCAGCAGCCGGCTCGTCCACACCCTCTACGACCACGATCTGGTCGACGAGTACCGGCTCCTCACCTTCCCCGTCGTCCTCGGCCAGGGGCGGCGTCTGTTCCCCGTCGGCGGTCGCGACACGAAGTTCGATCTCGTCGAATCGCGCACCACCTCGTCCGGCATCCTCATCACCGTGTACCGGCCGGCCGGACGACCCGAGTACGGACTCGCCGAAGTCGAGTGACCCGAAGTACGAGCCGATCTGTACCGAGGGGCTGCTCGAACTCGCCTGCCGCATCATCTGTTCGAGACGGCTGCGGACCTCGTTCCGAAACGGTCGGCCGGAACCCGCTCTTGGGGGCCGGCCAAGATAGCATCGGGGCGGGAACTAGGTCAGGACTGGAGATGCCTCGCAACAGACGTCCGCAGGATCGGGAAGAGAAACGCGCCGAGATCGTGGTAGCCGCCCGACGGTTGTTCGTCGAGGAAGGATACGACGCGGCATCGATGACGCGGATCGCCCGTGACGCCGGAGTCGTATCGAACACGCTGTACTGGTATTTCCAGGACAAGGACTCGATATTGATCGCGGTCCTGGATGCGGTTCTGGCCGACTCGATGGCCTCCTACAGCAAGATGCTGGGCTCGGGGCTGGCCGATCGACTCTTGTGGTTGGTCGAAGAATTGGAACAGCTGGGGCGGTTGGTGAGTACGGTGCACACACGCGCCGAGAAGTCCGCGTCCGTTCAGCAATGGCACGAGCAGTTCCACACGCTGGCCGAAGGGTTGTTCCGGGCAGAGCTGATCGAGCTCGGTGTGCCCGCTGACGAAGTCGATCCGCTGGTAGCGATCGGCGTTTTCGTGGTCGAGGGCTTGCTGATGCACCCGACGGATCAGGCTCAGCGGCGCGCGGTGATCGAGACGTTGCTCAACGGCGCTCGCAGTCGTGCCGCAGCCACCGGCTGAGCGCCTGATCTGCGCGTCCACGAACTCGGAGCGACCTACTGTGCGGTGGGGTCGAATTGCCTTTCAAGGAAAGAGAGTTGGTCACACACGGCGTTTTCGAAGTGTTCACCGACGTAGATGTCGAAGTGGTCGCACACGTAGCTCTGAACCTGCACGTGTGCCAGGCCCTGTGCGTGACGCTTCGTGGTCTTCGCGGGCGCGGCCGCGTCGTTGTCGCAGACACACAGCAACGTCGGAGTGCTGAAACGAGCCAGCGCGCGACCGGGTCGATCGAGCGGAAGACGCAGCGCCAGCCGGGCAGCGAGGGCGTTGGCAGCCTCGAATTCGCCGTTCGGACCGCGCAGTACACCCCAGATGCTGTCGCGGCCGACCCCGGTCTCGGGTTCTTCCCTACCGTCGATCTCCGTCGGCTCGATGTTCTTCGACAGCTGAGCCCGCACCGACGGAAGCCGTTTCAACACCGTGCTGGTGCGCCGCGAGAGCCGGGTCCCCGCGGGCAGGAGTGCGGAAGCGCCGGCGAGGGCGTCGGGTGAGGCCACGAACGCGGGCATCCAGGACGCCCCCGCCATCGGCAACAGGATCGGCTTCGCACCGAACCACGACCCGACCGTGTCGAGAATGCCAGCCACTGTCAGTGCCACCACGCTCAGCGGGCCGGTCCGTATCCGCGCGCGCAACGACGCCGGACCGTCGGTGAAGGGACACTGCGCCACGACCGCCGCGACACGGGCGTCCTCGGAGGCGACCTGAAGGACATGACCTCCGCCGAACGAACTTCCCCACAAGGCGATCCGGTTGACATCGACCTCCGGGAGTGTGCGCACGAAGGCCAGAGCGGCATGCCAGTCGGCGCGTTGCCGGCCGATGTCGAGGATCTGACGCGGCTCTCCGCCGCTGGCCCCGAGGTGACGGTAGTCGAACACCAACACCGACCACCCCGCGGCGGCGAACCGTTCCGCGTAGGCATCCAGACGCATCTCCCGCACCGCTCCGAGCCCGTGCCCCATGATCACCATCGGGCGCGGACCAGTCAGGTCGGGTGTGGTGTACAGCCATGCGGCGCACTCGTCCTGGCCGGAGACGAACGAGACCTCGCGCCGCTGCACCGCTGCAGCCTCGCGCCGGTCGGCAGACCCACCGATTTCCATGACTTGTGCCCTCCCCGCTTCTCCACCACATTTCTTGGACGCCATTCAAGAAAGCGTCACGATTACGGTAAGGGCGTCTTGGATGCCAGTCAAGAAGACGGCAGGGATACGGGTCCGCAGTCAGGCGCCCTGACCGCGCTCGCGTTGCGTGGCCTCGTACCCCGTGGTCAGCCAGTACACCGCGCGATCGATCGTCGGCAGGATCTCGGCGAGTTCGATCTGTCCTTCGAGGCAGCGGCCGACGAGCCCGAAGACGACACTCGACAGGATCGACATCGACTCCTCGACGAAGACCGGGTCGACATCTTCCAGAACGGCCATGCCGACGGGAATCACCTCGTCGAAGCCTCGCATGTGCAGCCCTTCCCAACCGGGTGCCGTTCTCACCCTGAAGTAGGCGAGGAGCATCGCGGGGTTCTTCTCCCACGGTTCGAAGATGGCGCGGATGACGCGCATCATCGCCGGATGCAGGCGCTCGCCCGGCGCGCGCGGCTGCTCGACGAGGCCGGCGTGGTTCTCCTTCATCCAGTGCTCGATGGCGGCGAGAATCAGTTCCTCGCGTGTCGCGAACCGTTTGTAGACGGTGGACAGCGACATGCGCGTCCGGCGCGCGACCTCGCGCAGCTGGACGGCGTCGTAGCCGCCTTCCTCCAGGAGTTCGATCACGGTCTCGAGCAGGCGTGATCGCGCCTCGTCCGCTTCGTTCGGGATAGCGGTACCACTCATTCCGAAAACATCCTTGCCGTCAAGCGGTAACCGCGTTATCGTGACCCAGGTAACACGGTTACACCCTACCCCGGTGGTGGCCACCCAACCCGGCCGCACCGCCACCGTTCGAGCCCACATCCCCCTCCTGGAGCGCCGATGACGGGATCACCGAAGCGCCTGTACATCGATCGAGACCTGTGCGAAGCACACGCGTTGTGCATCGAGATCGCACCCGAGATCTTCGATCTTCCCGACGACGACATCGCGACCTGCGACGAGAACCCTCCGGAAAAACTCTGGCCCAAGGCCTATTCCGCTGCCAGCGCTTGCCCTCGTCAGGCCATCGGCATCGTCGAGAACCTCCCTTCTTCCCCGAAAGGTCCGTGAGCCGATGACCGATCTCGCATCCTCCGACTACTTCACCGACGGAGAGATCGCACAGAGTCCGTTCGAGTACTTCGACCACATGCGCAGCCGCAACCCGGTGTACCGGGAACCTCACTACGGCGTCGTGGTGGTCACCGGCTACCAGGAAGTGGTCGAAGGATTCAAGAACAGCGAGGCGCTGTCGGCGGTCAACTCGATCGGAGGTCCGTTCCCGCCGTTACCCTTCGAACCCGAAGGTGACGACATCACCGAACAGATCGAGGCCCACCGTCACCAGTTTCCGATCTTCGAACACATGGTGACGATGGACCCACCCGACCACACGCGCGCCCGGTCGCTGCTCGGACGACTCCTCACCCCGAAACGACTGAAGGAGAACGAGGAGTACCTCTGGGGACTGGCCGACGACGTCATCGACGAATTCATCGGTGAGGGCCGATGCGAGTTCCTCGGCGATTACGCAAAACCCTTCGCCACCATGGCGATCACCGACCTGCTCGGTGTGCCGGAAGAGGATCGCGAGGAGTTCCGGTGGGTACTCGGCGCCGGTGAACGGCCCGGCACGCGGGTCGGCGCACTCGATCACGAACCCGTCGGGATCAACCCCCTCGAATTCCTCGACGGACGTTTCGAGAAGTATCTCGCCGACCGTCGTCACGAACCCCGTAACGACATCCTCAGCGGTCTGGCCGCAGCGACCTATCCGGACGGCTCGATACCGGAATTGCTCGAGGTCGTCCGACCTGCGACGTTCCTGTTCGCAGCCGGCCAGGAGACGGTGACGAAACTCCTCAGTTCGTCGCTGCGGGTGCTCTGCGAACGCCCCGAGTACCAGAAGATCCTGCGCGAGGACCGCAGTCTCATCAAACCGTTCATGGAGGAATCGCTGCGCTTCGACAGTCCCACGAAGGTGGACTTCCGACTCGCTCGCAAGACCACGACCATCGGCGACGTCGAGGTGCCGGCCGGGACGGTCGTGATGCTGAGTCTCGCTGCCGCGAACCGTGATCCGCGTAAGTTCGAGGACCCGAACGAGTTCCGGCTCGATCGGAAGAACTCGCACGATCACATCGCATTCGGTCGCGGCCTGCACACCTGCGCCGGCGCCCCGCTCGCACGCATCGAAGGGCACGTCACCCTCAACCGCCTGCTCGATCGGATGGAGGACATCCGCCTCAGCGAGCAGGCACACGGCCCGGAGGACGACCGTATGTTCGCCTACGAACCCACCTTCCTTCTGCGCGGGCTCGTCGATCTGCACATCGAGTTCACCCGCAGCACGCAGTAACCCGGCAATCCCATGGCTCTGCATCGCCCGACCGGACGGTGCACGAAGTGAGAGGTGTTCAATGGCAGGAAGAGTCGAAGGCAAGGTCGCGTTCATCACCGGAGCCGCACGCGGACAGGGCCGCAGTCACGCGATCCGGTTGGCACAGGAAGGTGCCGACATCATCGCACTCGACATCTGCGGCCCGATCCGGGAGAACGCGCAGATCGAACCGTCCACCCCGGAAGACATGGCCGAAACGGTCGAAGCCGTCAAGAGTCTGAACCGGCGGATCGTCACGGCCGAGGCCGACGTCCGCGACTTCGACGCCGTGAAGGCCGCCGTCGACAACGGCGTCGAACAACTGGGCCGTCTCGATATCATCGTCGCCAACGCCGGAATCGGCACCGGTGGGGCGATGCTGCACGAGACCGACGAGTTCGATTGGCAGGAGATGCTCGACATCAACCTGTCAGGTGTGTGGAAGTCGATCAAAGCCGGAGTGCCGCACATCATTGCGGGTGGGAACGGCGGATCGATCGTTCTGACAAGCTCGGTCGGAGGATTGAAGGCCTATCCCACCATGGGCCCGTACATCTCCGCGAAGCACGGGATCGTCGGCATGATGCGCACGTTCGCCGTCGAACTGGGGCAACACTCCATCCGGGTCAACACCGTGCACCCCACCAACGTGAACACGCCGATGTTCATGAACGAGGGTGCCATGAAGATGTTCCGCCCCGACCTCGAGAACCCGGGCCCGGAGGACATGAAGGCGGCCACGCAGTTCATGCACGTCCTGCCGGTGGGATGGGTGGAACCGGAAGACATCAGTAATGCCGTTCTGTTCCTGGCGTCCGACGAGTCCCGTTACGTCACCGGTCTCACGCTCACTGTTGACGCCGGTAGTACGCTCAAGTGATCGGGCAAGTGGCCGAGCGAGTTCTGTCGGGGAATCCGCTCGGCCACTCCGTTATTCCTCGTCGGGTACGAAGATGTCCTCGATGCGACGCCCGAACAGGCGCGCGACGCGGAACGCCAACGGAAGGGACGGGTCGAATCGTCCCTTCTCGATCGAGATGATCGTCTGTCGCGAGACACCGAGCTCGTCGGCGAGCCTCTGCTGCGACCATCCGTTCTCCGCGCGCAGGGCCGCGAGCGAGTTGCGCACCCTCAGCCTTTCTGACGCTGCACGGCGTAGCGCACACCGAACGACGCGAACGCCACGAGAATGACCGCCATCAGCGCGTGCAGACCCTCGACCTCGATCGGAGCGAATGCCAGAGCGGTGCATCCCAGCCCCGTGACGAGAAGGATGTCGGTGAAAGCACCCGAGGCGGCTTTCTCGTACCAGGACGCCTCGACCGAATCCTCCGGCCGGTCCGTGGCGCCTTCGAGGGTCGACCGATCCACGAGAAGCACCCACGACAGGGCCGACAGCGAGGGCGCGGTCGCCAGCGCGACCGCTACACCGGCGGCCACGGGATAGTCGGATACCAACCCCAGGGCAACCGTCACCGCTCCCAGGACGGCTGTGGCCAGGATTCCGAGGACGATCGCCGGCGGTACCGCGCCGATCCACCGCGACCGCACCCGCACCTTGCCCCACTTGCTCCGCGCCACCGCCGATCCGGCATCCCCGCTGTCCATCACCGCCCCTTTCGCCGTAAAGCACGCTTTGCATGTAAAGGTAACTTAACAGCGCTCTCGGCACAGCGGAAACAAGGGGTTCCGTTCGGCTGGGCAGGTGTCATGATGGATCGAGCAGATCGACACGCCACGAGGCGAAGGGACTGCCATGGGCCTCTACAACGATCACGTCGTACCGCGACTGGTGAACATCGCCTGTGCACCGTCGTTCACCGAAGCGAACCGGAAACGAGTGTGCGCCGGCCTGAGCGGCCGCGTCGTCGAGCTCGGGTTCGGGTCGGGTCTCAACGTTCCCTACTACCCCACCGCCGTCGAATCGGTCAGTGCCGTCGAACCCGCCGATCTCGGATGGAACCTCGCCCGCTCGCGTATCGAGGACTCCCCCGTGCACATCGAGCGGTCCGGCCTGGACGGACAATCACTTCCATTCGAGGACAACACCTTCGACAGTGCACTGTCGACGTGGACCCTGTGCACCATCCCCGATGCCGACGCGGCCCTGCGCGAGGTACGTCGCGTCCTCGCACCGGGCGGCACCCTGCACTTCGTCGAACACGGACTCGCCCCCGACGAGAACGTCCGGCGGTGGCAGCACCGACTCGAACCGATCCAGAAGCGCGTCGCGGGTGGCTGCCATCTGACACGGCGGATCGCCGACCTCATCCGCGGTGCCGGGTTCGACATCCGCGAACTCGACACCTTCTACGAGGAGAAGACCCCGAAGTTCTTCGGCGCACTGTCGCTCGGAGTCGCCGAGGCCGCCCGGTAGGCGACGTTGTTCAGCCGACGATCCCCGCGTTCTTCGCCGCCTTCAACCAGTCGGGGAATTCGCTGAGCAGGCGCCGATACAGTTCGGCGTCGGTCACCTTCGAGATGTCGTCGACGCTGAAGAAGCCGGCATTGTCGACGCGGCGACCCGACATCGTGTCGAGCCGTTCGAGCACACCGTAATTGGCCTTGCCCAGCCCGACGAACTGCCAGAACGCCGGCAGCGCCGACGCGCTCTTCATCAGGTCGGCGATCTTCTGCTTCTGCGTGAAACCACCATCGGTGAAGAACAGCACCAACGTCGGCATCGCCGCTCCCGGCACGAGCGAGTCGATGATCTCGTTCATCACCGGCAGTTCGTCGTTGACGCCCCCGATCCGCCCGTAGTCGATGCCGCCGTGCGTTCCGTTGAGATGCAGGTAGGTGGACGACCACACGTCGACCTCGTGGACGACGATGTCGGGCAGCCGCGCGAACGACTTCGCATACAGATACGGTTCGAGCTTTCCGTCGTCGTCGACCTGCACCGCGATCGGCACCATGCGTTCGACGACCTCGTGGATGCGCTTGCTCGAGTACTCCCGGTTCATGCTGCCGGTCTTGTCGATGACGAGCACGACACGAGCCCGCACCCCCGGAGCGCCCTTGTCGAGCAGCACCTTCGCGACCTCACGCTTACGCATGTCGAGCTTCTGCCGCTTCTCGAGGGAGAGCTTCTCCTCCCCCGCCACGGTGCGCACACCCTGCGGGTCGGCGACCGGCGCGACAGGCTCGTCGTCGACCTGCACGCCGTGCTCACGCACCAGCGCGGACAGGCCGGCATCCCAGCCCGCGGAGACGTTGCGGACCTTCCAGGAGTCGTTCCGGCGATAGATCTCGAGCAGCACCGCGGCGCGTTCCGTCGTCAGATCCAACGCCCGCGCCGAGACCGTGCCGGCCAAATGCGCGATCTCCACCCCCAGACCGGTCACCGTCGCAAGGCTTCCGGCAACGCTGTCGTCGAGTGCGACCGCGATCGACAACCGCTCGACAGCTGCCGGCACCGACGTGAGGTCGATCGAGAGCTTGTCCGCCGCCACCAGGCGAACCGCGCCCTCCGGCGAGGACGGCTGGTTGAAGAATACGAAATCGGCGTCGTTCCGAACGCGCGAGTCGGCGCCGAGCTGGAAAACCATCAGGTCGACGGTTCCCTGACGGGCTCCTGCCACCGAGACCGTGACGGCTCCGGTTGCGATCGTAGTGTTCTCACCGCGCGCAAGTTCGGTCATGGGTTTCCTCGGAAAGGGATCGGATGTCGTGACGTCCGCACCCTATCGGCCGATATCCGTACACAGAAGAGCGTTCACCACTCGGCAGTGACGTTTGCGCACCTGAGGGAACATGTCGGGTATGCAGTCGAACAGCATTGCCTCGCCACGCGCACGTTGCTGAAGCAACTCGACCTGGTCTGGCTCTTCACTATGGATCTCGTGGACCGGTTGGTCTGACTCCTTGATGGGCGTGACGGTCTCGGCTCGGTGGACGCAGGATGGGTCTGGTGGGCGGGTCTGGCTCACGGCTCTTCTGACGCCACTG